>NZ_JBQQBO010000028.1:0-103631 GCF_052246905.1 Saccharopolyspora antiqui | reverse complement strand
ACAGGAAAAAATCCAAACTCGTCGACACCGCACGCCGCGCCACATACCCAATACCCAACACAAAAACGAAATACAACGCCAACAACCCATAATCCACAGCATTGGCATCGAGAAGCTGACCCTGGGCTAGCCGCACCGCCACCCCACCTCCAGATCCAACAAATTCCAACGACAACCACCACACTTGCGACAGCAGCCGGACAGTACCGCACAGCCAGACGGACCACAGCGGGCCGATACCATTTCGTTGGATCCAGATGCTGGATCGATCAGGCGAGTTCCGCGACCCGAGGCCACCAGACCGGGCCACCGAGGCGACTTCCCCTGCGGCACGCAGGGCCATGCGAGTGATATGCGGAAATCCACTCCAACGCAACGGACCGTGACGGTATCGTCACTGATGGCACATGCGCAGCCACTGGGGAGGAGCTGTGAACGCCCGGATAGATCTGGCGATCATCGCCGAACTCGCGGAAAGTTCGAACGATCAGACCACGCGCGAAACCACGCACAGACGGCAGTACGGATTTCTGCGGCATCTCGCCTGGCTGCTGACACCGGGAGCCACCGGACGGCTGCGGCCGTGCGGCTGCGACGGCAAATCCGACCGCGGCTGATGCGAACCCGTTAAGCACCAACACCTTTCAGCAGCGTGTCGACGACACACGCGGCCATTTCGTCGGTGTCCGCACCGGCCATGCCCTCTTCGGCGGCTTCGTGGATCAGGGCGTAGTAAACCCGCCGCACCCACTCCAAGTCGACGTCCTCGCGCAGCACACCGGCATCCCTGGCGCGGCGGATCAGGCCAATGCAGGCCTGCCGCACCTCGTCGTGGATGCGCTCGACGTCTCCGGTGACTGCCCGGCTCATCGCGAACCCCCAACTGACCTTCACCCGCAGCACGTTCGCGGTCACCTGGTGCAGTGCGATCAACGGCGGAGCGGTGGCCGGCCTGGCGGCCTCGACCGCGTCGCGGAACTGCTCAGCCGCCCAGGCGATCATCGCCTCCACCAGCGCCTCGCGGCTGGCGAAGCGCCGGTGCACCGTCGTGCGGGCGACTCCCGCCGCCTTGGCGATCTGCTCCATCGACGCCGCCGGGTGTTCGCGGAGCACGCGCTCAGCGGCCTCCAGGATCGCCGCCGCGGTCCGTTCGGAGTCCGCACGCATAGCTCGTGTCACAAGCCACCTCCCGGGTCGACGCAAGACTACAGCGCAGTCCCATCTTCAAAGTTAGTTGCGTCATTCATGTTGCATCTATATCGTCTGCCGCATCAGCGAAGACGCAACAGGGGAGTCGTGCAGTGGATCTGCAATTGACCGGAAAAACCGCTCTCGTGACCGGGGCAAGCCGGGGCATCGGGTTGGCGATCACCTCGGCACTGGCAGCCGAAGGCGTGCGGGTGGTCGCAGCAGCACGCACCATCACACCGGAACTCAAGGCGACCGGCGCGATCGGCATCGCCACCGATCTGTCCACTCCGGACGGACCGGCCACCCTCGTCGAACAGGCCCTCGCCGCCGCAGGCGAACTCGACCTGCTCGTCAACAACGTCGGCGGCGGCGACGGTGGACTCGTCGGATTCGCCGACCTCACCGAAGAACACTGGCAGCGCAGCTTCGAACTGAACTTCTTCAGCGCGGTCCGCACCACCCGCGCGGCGCTGCCGAGCCTGCTTCGCCGCCAAGGCGGGATCATCAACATCTCGTCGATCGGTGCCCGAGTCCCGCACTCCGGACCGATGCCCTACACCACCGCCAAAGCCGCCCTCACCGCCTTCGGCAAAGCACTCGCCACCGAAGTCGGGCCGCGAGGCGTGCGGGTCAACACCATCTCCCCCGGCCCGGCGCGCACCGCCATGTGGGAAGCACCAAACGGGCACGGAGCCGCTGTTGCCGAGGCGCGCGGCATTCAGCTCGACGAACTGCTCATCCAAATCCCCACCGAAGTCGGCATGACCACCGGCCGGCTCATCGAACCCGCAGAAGTCGCTGCCCTGGTCGCCTTCCTCGCCTCACCGCACGCGGCAAGCACCGCGGGCACCGACCACCTCATCGACGCCAACGCAATCAAAACCGCCTGACAGATCGAAGCAAGGGAACCTTCCTGTCACCCACCAACCGAGAAACCCCCGGCGTGACCAGAGCAAGGGAACCTTCCTGTCACCACCCGCCCGCAGTCGCGGGCCCCAACGCCAGTCGGAGCAAGGGAACCTTCCTGTCACGCTGCGCGCTGGGCGGCCATGCGTTGACCGCAGCATGGGAACCTTCCTGTCACCGAACGGCCGGAAGGTTCCCATGCGCTCGGCACGGTGCGAACCAACGAAACGACGGACGAGCGCAACCGTCACCGGAGCAACTCACCGGATCACCTGTCGACGGCGAAGCCCAGCACCCGGCACGGCGGTGCGAACGCCGGGATCAGCGGATCAGAACAGCCGGTACTCGTCTGACTCGATGCCGCGCAGCTGGTCGTAGTCCAACACCACGCAGCGGATCCCGCGATCTTCGGCCAGGGTGCGGGCCTGCGGCTTGATCTGCTGCGCGGCGAACACCCCGGCGACCGGCGCTAGCAGCGGATCCCGGTTGAGCAGTTCGAGATAGCGGGTCAGCTGCTCGACACCGTCGATCTCGCCGCGCCGCTTGATCTCGACAGCCACGCTCGCGCCCTGGGAGTCCCGGCACATCAGGTCCACCGGACCGATCGCGGTCGGGAACTCGCGACGCACCAGCGACCAACCGTCGCCGAGGGTCGTGACGTGCTCGGCGAGCAGCTCCTGCAGATGCGCCTCCACACCGTCCTTGACCAGGCCCGGCTCAACTCCCAGCTCGTGCTTGGAGTCGTGCAGCACCTCGTCGACGGTGATCACCAGCTTTTCACCGGCCTTGTTCTGCACCGTCCACACGCCGGGGTCCTCGATCAGCCAGCACGGGGGACTCATCCAGTTCAACGGCTTGTAAGCCCGGTCGTCGGAGTGCACCGATACCGATCCGTCGGCTTTGACCAGCAGCAGGCGCTGTGCCATGGGCAGGTGCGCGGTGAGTCGGCCGACGTAGTCCACCTTGCAGCGGGCAATTACAAGTCGCACCCGGCACAGAGTACGGGCGTCGATCGGGAAGTCGAGCACCCCCGTGGCGCACCGGCCGAGATCACCGGTTCGGACAGGTCGGACCTAGTCCTTCCCACTTGTCGAGATACCGTTACGCTTCGTGTCGTTCGCCCGAACCCTGCTGCGCGTCAAGCCCGCCGAGCAAATCGCCGACGAGGGCTCGCACACCCAACTACGCCGAACCCTAGGCCTGGTGCCGCTGGTGGCGTTGTCGGTCGGTGCGACGCTCGGCACCGGGATCTTCGTGGTGCTCGCCGAAGCGGCACCGGCAGCGGGTCCCGCCGTGGTCGTTTCTTTCGTGCTGGCCGGGGTGGCGGCGCTCTGCTCGGCGCTGTCCTACGCGGAGCTCGCGGGCAGCGTGCCGGTATCCGGTTCGGCCTACTCCTACGCTTACGCCACGCTCGGCGAGCTGGTCGCCTGGATCTGCGGCTGGTGCCTGCTGCTGGAGTACGGGGTGTCGGTGGCCGCTGTCGCGGTCGGTTGGGGCGGCTACCTGAACGAGTTCCTGCAGGGCACCATCGGCGTCACCATTCCGGACGCCTTCGCGGCACCGCCCGGCGACGGCGGGTTGATCAACTTCCCGGCCGCGCTGATCGTGCTGCTGGCCATGGGCGTGCTGCTGCTGGGTGTGCGGGAGAGCGCGCGGGTGACCACGATCGCCACCCTGCTCAAGATCGCGGTGCTGGTGTTCTTCTTCGCCGTGGCGATCACCGCCTTCCGCTCGCAGAACATGGCCCCGTTCGCCCCGGCCGGATTCGCGGGCATCTCGGTGGGCGCCTCCGCGGTGTTCTTCTCGTTCATCGGCTTCGACGCGGCATCCACCGCGGGTGAAGAAGCCCGCAACCCATCGCGTGACATGCCCCGCGCGATCATCCTGTCGCTGGGCATCGTCACCGCCATCTACGTATTGGTCGCTTTCGCCGCGGTCGGCGCGGTCGGCGTCGGCGTGCTCAGCGAATCCGATGCCTCGCTGGCCACCGCGCTGCGCATCGTGACCGGCCAGAGCTGGTCCTCGGTGGTGCTGGCGTTCGGTGCCGTGATCGCCATCGCCTCGGTGGTGCTCACCGTCCTGTACGGGCAGACCCGGATCCTGGTGTCGATGTCCCGCGACGGGCTGATGCCCGGCATGTTGTCCAAGGTGAACCGGCGCGCCGTACCGGCCCGCAACACGCTGGTGGTCGGCATCGTGGTGGCAGTGCTGGCCGCCGTGGTGCCGCTGGACCAACTCGCCGAGGCGACCAGCATCGGCACCTTGGTCGCCTTCGGGCTGGTCAACATCGGTGTCCTGGTGCTGCGCCGCACCCGGCCAGAGCTGCCGCGCAGCTTCCGCACCCCGCTGATGCCGGTGGTGCCGCTGCTCGGCCTGGCCCTGTGCGCGTACCTGATCATCGGGCTCGACGCGATCACCTGGCTGACCTTCGCGATCTGGACCGTCGTCGGCCTCACCGTGTACTTCGGCTACGGCCACCGCAGGTCCAAGCTCAACCGCGTCCGCAGCGCGCCGACGAAGTGACGAAGTGAGGTTCAGCGCAAGCGCAGCCAGGCGGTGGTGTCGGCCGGGAGGGTGCCCGTGCCGAGCGGGGCGCTCGACAGCAGGACTTCACCCCTTGGCAGCGGTTTGGTCGTGGCGCCGGTGTTGACCACGACGAGGACGTCCTCTGCTCGGCGGAAGGCCAGCACGTCTCCGACGTCGTAGTCGTCGTCCCAGCGGAAGGTCTCGTCGCCGCCGAACTCACGGCGAAGTCGCAACGCGGTCCGGTAGAGCCGCAGCATCGAGCCGGGATCACCGCGCTGCGCCTGGACCGCGTACCGGCCCCAGTCGGCCGGTTGCGGCAGCCACGGCGGCGCGCTGCTGAAACCGAAGGACACCCCGGTCCTGGTCCACGGCAGCGGCACCCGGCAACCGTCGCGGCCCTTCTCCTTGTGCTGGGAGCGCACCCACTTCGGATCTTGCAGGACCGCGGCCGGCAGGTCCGCGACCTCCGGCAACCCCAGTTCCTCGCCCTGGTACAGGTATGCGGAGCCGGGCAGCGCCAGCGCGAACAAGATCGCCGCGCGAGCCCGCCGGGTGCCCAGTTCAAGGTCGGTCGGCGGTTCGGTGCCGTTGGAGGCCAACCAGACCTGCAGGTCGACGTCGTCGGGCAGCCCCAGCGCCGACACCTGCCGCACCACGTCGTGGTTGGCCAGCACCCAGGTCGCAGCCGTCCCCACCGAGCGGGCCCCGTTGATCGACTCCGTCACGATCCGCCGGTACTCCGCGGCATTCCAGCGAACCCGCAGGAACTCGAAGTTGAACGCCTGCTGCAGTTCGCCCGGCCGCAGGTAGCGGACCCGCCGCTGGCCGCGCACCCACGCCTCGGCGACCCCGATCAACGGCGGATCGAACTCGCGGAACACCCGGTTCCACTCGCGGTACACGTCGTGCACCTCGGGCCGGTCCAGGAACGGGTGGTCGGGGTTGGCGGCGAAATCGTCCAGCCCGCTGCTGCCTTCCCCGCCGACCACGTCGCGCAGCGGCTCGCGCAGGTCCTTGATCAGAGCCGCGGCCACGTCGATGCGGAAGCCGTCGACACCACGACGCCCCCAGAAGCGCAGGATGTCCAGGAATTCCGCACGCACCTCGGGGTTCGCCCAGTTGAGGTCGGGTTGTTGCGGGGTGAACAGGTGCAGGTACCACTGGCCGTCCGCCACTGCGCTCCAGGCTCGGCCGCCGAAGCGGGATTCCCAGTTGCTGGGCGGCTGTTCACCGGTTGGCCCCTTGCCGTCGCGGAAGATGTAGCGGTCGCGCGCCGGGGACCCGGGTTCGGCGGCCAGTGCCCGCTGGAACCACTCGTGCCGGTCGGAGGTGTGGTTCGGGACGATGTCGATCAGCACTCGGATGCCGTGCTCGTGCGCGGCGGCCACCATTCGGTCGAAATCTCGCAGGGTGCCCAGCGTCGGGTCGATGTCGCGGTGGTCGGTCACGTCGTAGCCACCATCGAGCCAGCACGACCGATAGCACGGGGTCAGCCAGATCGCGTCCACGCCCAGCCACGCCAAGTAATCCATCTTGGACGTTGTTCCGGGGAGATCGCCGATGCCGTCGGCGTTGGTGTCGGCGAAGCTGCGGGGATAGATCTGATAGGTGACCGCGTTTCGCCACCAGGTCTCCGGCACGCGCCCTCCTCTGCTGCTGGATGTTGGTGCGGCGCATCTGACGTGCCTGGTCTTTCGGGGGCATCCCCGCGTTCGTCGAGTGTGCGGGCTTCGGTCGGGATGTCAAACGCGGCGTGGCGGCTGGCTTCGGCACCCGCAGGGCGGGGATTTCGGCAGGGATCGGGCATGTTCACCTGATCAAGCGACCATTAAAAGGATGCAAACGTGTGTTCGAATGCGGGACGATTGTGGCATGACGCCGCTGACCGACACCCAGAACACGACTGCGGAGACGACACCGCAGTCGGCGGTGGCGTCGTGCTCCGATGACGAACTCGTCGGCCGCCTCCGCGATCTCGAACAGACGATGCGGGCGACGATGATGGAGCAACTGCTGGTGATCGCCGAAGCGGAGCACCGGGGCCTGCACGTGGCGAACGGTGCGCGGTCGCTGCCGGCGTGGTTGCGTGGGCTGCTCAACATCGACCACCACGACGCGAAGACCCGAGTGCGGGTGGCCCGCAACGTCGAAAGCCGCAAGACGCCGTCCGGCGCGACCGTGCCCGCCGAACTACCCGAGACGGCCGTCGCCTTGTCCGAGGGCGCGATAGGTGTTGAGCACGCCCGGGTCATCGCCGACAGCATCCACGCGCTGCCCGAGCACGCCCGCTGCGACCAGGTCGCCGTCGAGTCGACGCTGTCCGGGTACGCCCGGCAGATGCCGCCGCGCGAGCTGGCGAAACTCGCCGAGCGAATCCGGTACTCGCTCGACCAAGACGGCGCTCATCGCGATGAACAGGCCCAATACGAGGCACGAGAGCTGTACTTCTGGACCGCGCGTGATGGGATGACGGTCGTCAAGGCCAGGCTGGACCGGGAAAGCGGGGCGAAGTTCGCCGCGCTGCTGGAGCCGTTGGCCGCTCCGTGCCCGGAAGCAGACGGGACGAAGGACCCGCGGAGCGCGGGGCAGCGCAACGCCGATGCGTTCGCCGCGATCCTGGACCTCGCGATCGACGCCGACACCACGCCGCGCGCCGGAGGCTGGCGGCCGCGTCTGAACATCACCATCGACTTCGAGGACCTCAAACGAGGACTGGACTCCATTGGTGGGGGCCGCATGCCCGGCACCCTGCACCACACCGAGCGAGCCATCACGGCCGAAAGCGTGCGTCGCATCGCCTGCGACTGCGAAGTCCTGCCGATGGTGCTCGACGGCGAGGGACTTCCGCTGGATGTGGGCCGCAGCAAGCGCACCGCACCCGCCCACATTCGCGCCGCGCTCCTGCAGCGCGACGGAGTTTGCAGTTTCCCGGGCTGCGACCGGCCGCCCGGAACCCCCGATGCTCACCACATCGTGAGCTGGATCGACGGAGGGCGCACGGATCTCTCGAACATGACGATGCTCTGCCCGCACCACCACCGCACGGTCCACAACCAGCGGTGGGACATCACCATGCGCGACGGGCGACCAGTTTTCATCCCACCGGCCACATTGGACACCAACCGAACACCACGACCAGGTGGACGGGCGCTGCCCATCGAACACCGCGCGATCATTGAGCGGCATTTTCGGCCGTCGCGCGGTCATGCGAACACGCCTGCGGTCTGACCCGGGCCGTGTCCACGATCTGCCCGTTGTCCGGCACCATGGCCGCATGCAGCAGACGAGCAGCCGTGAGGTGTACGCCAACCCTTGGATGATCGTGCGCGAGGACGGTATCCGCCGGGCCGACGGCTCCGAGGGGATCTACGGCGTGGTCGACAAGCCGGATTACGCTCTGGTGATTCCGCTCGACGGCGATCGGCTTCACCTCGTGGAGCAGTTCCGCTACCCGCTGGACCTGCGACGTTGGGAGTTTCCGCAGGGCACCGCGCCCAATCGGCGCGACGTCGAGCCAACCGAACTGGCTGCGCGGGAACTGCGGGAGGAAACCGGGCTGCGGGCTGCGCACCTCGTCGAGATCGGCACCCTCGACGTCGCGCCCGGCATGTCCAGTCAACGCGGCCGGGTGTTCCTGGCAACCGGTCTCACCGCGGGCGAACACGAGCGCGAATTGGAGGAGCAGGACATGCGGACCGCCTGGTTCTCCCGAACCGAGTTCGAGAAGATGATCTCCACGGCGGAGATCACCGATGCCCAGTCGATCGCCGCCTACACCCTGCTGCTCCTGCACGAACGCCGGAACCCGGCCTGATCCGCTACCGGATCACAACCCGACGCCGCCGAGCGTCGTCACATCGATGCGCTCCGGTGGCTTCGCCAGCATCCCGAGCACGCCCTCGATGCTGACGTCCCCACCCGATTTCACGGCTGCGGCCAGCGCGGCGTCGGCGCTGGCCTCGTCCGTCCATGCCTCGGCCACGCGCACCGTATCCGGGTTCTCGCGATCCCGGCTGATGACGTAGAGCTCGCAGCCCGATACGCCCCGCAAGCCTTCGGCGACCTGCAGCATGACGGCTGCGAGGTCGCCGCCCTTGCCCGGCTTCGCGGTGAAGGCCATCAATCGACCGACCTTCTTCGGTGTCGCCATCCGCATCCCTTCGGCGAGTTCGAATCCCCGAGCGAACTCTAGCCGCCGACGCCGGCCGCCCCTCAGGCTTCCTCCAGCACCGACCGCAGGAACGCACGAGTCCGCTCCTGCTCCGGTTCCTCGAACAGCTCATCGGGCGGCTTGTCCTCGATGATCTTGCCGTTGTCGAACATCAGTACCCGGTCCGAGACGTCGCGGGCGAACTTCATCGCATGCGTCACGCACAGCATCGTGATGTCGCTCGTGCTGGCCAGATCGCGCAGCACGTCGAGCACCTCGGCGGCCAACTCCGGATCCAGGGCCGAAGTGATCTCGTCCAGCAACAGCACGTCCGGACTCATCGCCAGGGCACGGGCGATCGCCACGCGCTGCTGCTGGCCACCGGACAGCTGCGTCGGGTAGGCGTCGATCTTGTCGGCCAAGCCCACCGTCTCCAACAGTTCCCGCGCCCGTCGCTCGGCGTCCGCCGGAGACTGGCCGAGCACGTAGATCGGGGCTTCGGTGACGTTGCGCAGCACCCGCATGTTCGGGAACAGGTTGAACTGCTGGAACACCATGCCGATCCGCTTGCGCACCTTCCGCAGGTGCTTCTCGTCGGCCAGCACCAGGCGCTCGCCCCGGCGCACGTGGGTCAGGCATTCGCCGCCGACGTGGATGGTGCCGCCATCAACCCGCTCCAAGGTCATCAGCAGCCGCAGGATCGTCGTTTTGCCCGATCCGCTCGGCCCGATCAGGGTGACCCGCTCGCCTGGCCGGACCGCGAAGTCCAGTTCGTCGAGGACCACGTTGTCGCCGAACCGCTTGATCACTCGGTCGAATCGGATCATGTGTTGGCCGTCCGGCGCGGCCTCAGGTCCCGACACGGCGTTCCAACCTCCGCACCAGCAGCGATGACGGGTAGCTCAGCAGCAGGAAGCAGATCCCCGCCAGCGTCAACGGCTCGATGTAGCGATAAGCGTCCGATCCGGCCTCCTGCGCAGCCCCCACCAAGTCGAGTACCCCGATCGCCAGCAGCAGCGGCGTTTCCTTGAACATCGAGATCGTGTAGTTGCCCAGCGCGGGCAGCACCCGCGGAATGGCCTGCGGGAGGATCACACTCGTCCACACCCTTCGGGCGGGCAGGCTCAGCGCCGTCGCCGCGTCCCACTGGCCGCGCGGCACACCTTCGATCCCGGCCCGGTACACCTCGGCGGTGTAGCAGGCGTAGTGCACGCCGAGGCCGATCACGCCGGTGGTCAGCGAGGAGAACCGCAGGCCGATGTCCGGCAGCACGTTGAACAGGAAGTACAGCTGCACCAACAGCGGCGTGCTGCGGACGAACTCGATGAACAGCCAGGTTGCCCGGCTGATCAGCCGAATCCGCGAACGTCGCAGCAGGGCGAGCACGAGACCGAGCGCGAATGCCACGATCGACCCCAACACCGTGGCCTCGAAGGTCACCACCAGGCCGCCGAGGATGTCGGGGATGATGCGCCCGGTGAACTCCCAGTCCCAGATCATCTACCCCGCCCCGCCTTCGACCCTGCCGAGGGCCTTCGCCGGTTCGACGGGCGCGCGACCGACAGCTGCCGCGGCACGCCGTTCCAGAACGCGCATCAACGCTGTGATCAGCACCGACAGCACCAGGTACAGCGCCAGCATCAACAGGTAGATCAGCGCGGTTTGGCCGGTGAAGTTCGGTTCGAGGACCTCTCGGCCCTGGTAGGCGATGTCGTGCACGAAGATCAGGGACAGCAGCGAACTGCTTTTCAGCAGTTGGATGAACAGGTTGTTCAACGGTGGGATCATTTCCACCACCGCCTGCGGGAGGATCACCCGCCACATCCGCTGCACCGCACTGAAGTTCAGCGCGACCGCGCATTCGTACTGCGCCCTCGGTACCGCCCGCACCGCGCCGCGCACGATCTCGCCGCCGTATGCGCCGTGGTTGAGCCCCAGCACGAGGATGCCCGCCCACAGCGGCAGCAGTTCGAAGCCGACCAGCAGCGGCAACGCGAAGAAGATCCAGAACAGTTGGACCACTTCGGACGTGCCGCGCCAGACCTCGACATAGCTGCGCGCTATGACCCGGACCCACCGCCGAGGCGACAGCATGCCGAGCCCGGCACCGAACGACAGCACGACGCACAGCGCGATGCCGCACGAGGTGGCGATCACCGTGGCGGGCACGCCCTGCAGCAGCACGGAGAGGAAGTGCGAGAAGTTCGCGAACATGTCGCCTCCCGCCGCACCGCGATCAACGACCGGCGCACAGCGCTTCCGTGGTCATTCCGGCCGGTGGCAGGTTGTCCTGGGTGAAGCCGAACGGCTCGGTGATCCGAATCCATTGGCCGTTGTCGTGCAGCCTCGCCAGTTCGGTGTTGAACGCGTCGCGCAGTGCGGTGTCCGCCAACCGGAACACGAACGCGCCCGCCTGCACTGCAGCCTTGCCGTCGATCACCGGGGTGAAACCCTTGGTCACCTCGACCGGTGCGGCTGGGTTCTTCTTCACCACGTCGTTGAGCGAGATGTTGGTCAACGCAGCGCAGTAGGCGCGCTTGTCGGTCACCGCCTGCAGCAGCGCGTTCTGCGTGTCGAAGACCTGCACCTGGGAGTCCGGCACGCCCAGCCGCTGGGCGTAGTTCTTCTCAACCGCGCCACTGAGAACCGCGAGCCCGAGTGCCTTCCGCTTGACGTCCTCGAATGTGGCGATGCCCGCAGGATTGCCCCGGGGCACCAGGAACGCGGTGGCGGCGATGTAGTCCGGGATGGAGAACGCCGCGTTCCGGCAGCGCTCCGGGGTGATGAACATGCCCGCGGCCACCACGCTGAACTTGCCGGCGTTCAGGGCCGGGATCAGCTGGTTGAAGTCGACCTGCGAAGCCTGCACGTCGCCTACGCCCAGGTTCCGGAACACCGCGCGCCCCACCTCCGGCGCCTCACCGGTGACCCTGCCGGACTGGTCGGTGAACCCGTACGGCGCCTCGCCAGCGATGCCGACCTGGATGGTGCCCGAGCTGCGCGCCGCTGCGAGCGGATCGCCACCCCCAGCACCACCACCGCCGGTGCGGGCGCAGCCGGTGAGCACGCCGCCGCCCAGTACGAGCGCGCCTGCGGCGACGCCTGAGCCCTTCAGGAAGTCCCTACGTGTCCACCCCGTGCTCGCCATGACCATCGCCCCTTCAATGCGGGAGCAGGGCCTTTGCTCATCGTCATGGCCATACGTGTGATTCGCATCACTAAGCTAGGGGATGGCGTCGGTCGGATCGGCTCAATCGGTCACTCGTTCGATATCGGCACCGAGGACGCGCAGGTTTTCCACGAAGTTCGGGTAGCCGCGATCGATGTGGAAAACGTCCCAAACCTCCGTCACACCGTCCGCGCAAAGCCCCGCCAGCACCAGACCCACACCGGCCCGGATATCCGTCGCCCACACCGGAGCGCTGGACAGCCGATCCAAACCGCGCACCACCGCGTGGTGCCCGTCGGTGCGAGCATCGGCACCCATCCGCACCAGTTCCTCGATGAACCGGAAGCGGGACTCGAACAGGTTCTCGGTGATCATCGAAGTGCCGTCAGCCACCGCGGACAACGCCAGTGCCATCGGCTGCAGATCGGTCGGGAACCCCGGATACGGCAGCGTCACGAAGTCAACCGCGTGCGGGCGGCCGTGCAACACCACCCGGAAGCTCTCCTCACCAGTGGTCACCTCGGCGCCTGCGCTGCGCAGCTTCTCCAGCACCAGGTTCACGTGCCGGGGGTCGACGCCCCGGACCGTGATGTCACCACGCGTGGCGGCGGCGGCGAATGCCCAGGTCGCGCCGACGATCCGGTCCCCGATCACGCGGTGCTCCACCGCCTTCAGCGACGACACGCCGTGCACCGTCAGCGTCGAGGTGCCAGACCCCTCGATCTTGGCGCCCATCTGCTGCAGCATCACGCAGAGATCGACGATCTCCGGCTCCCGCGCCGCGTTGTCGATCACCGTGGCGCCCTCGGCCAGCACCGCAGCCATCAGGATGTTCTCCGTCGCACCCACGCTCGGGAAGTCCAGCCAGATCTGGGCACCGCGCAGGTTCTCCGCCTCGGCCACCACAGCGCCATGCTCGATATGACTGGTCGCACCGAGCTGCCGAAGGCCGTTCTGGTGCATGTCCAGCGGGCGAGAACCGATCGCGTCGCCGCCCGGCAACGTCACCACCGCGCGACGGCATCGGGCGACCAGCGGACCCAACACGCACACCGACGCGCGAAGCTTGCCCATCGACGGCGAAACCGCCTCGTGGCTGATCGTCGCGGGAGTCGTGATGTGCACCGTGCCGCCATCGATCGACACCTGGCAGCCGAGGCTGCGCAGCACATCGGCCATCAGTGGAACGTCGAGGATCTCCGGGCAGTTGACGATCGTCGTCGTGCCCTCCGCCAGCAACGCCGCCGCCATCAGCTTCAGCACGCTGTTCTTCGCCCCGACCACGTCGACCTCGCCGACGAGGCGCGCTCCGCCGTGTACCCGGAAGTGCTCACTCACGAGCAACGAGGTTACGGCCCAACCCCCGCCGCCATCGGAGCGGGTGCGACGGCGCGAGCATGGGAACCTTCCTGTCACGGCTGGCCGCCACACCGGCGTGGCCGCCTACGCTGGCGGCATGGCAGTCCACCTCACGAAGATCTACACGCGGGCTGGTGATTCGGGCACCACTCGCCTGGCGGACAACTCCCGAGTGCACAAAACCGACCCGCGGCTGGTCGCTTACGCCGATGTGGACGAAACGAACTCGGTGCTGGGCGTCGCGTTGGCCACCGCGCGGCTGGACGACGATGTGATCGGGGTGCTGCGGGCGGTGCAGAACGACCTGTTCGACGTGGGCGCGGACCTGTCCACACCGGTGGTCGAGAACCCGAAGTACCCGCCGCTGCGGGTGACCCAGGCCTACATCGACCGCCTCGAAAGCTGGTGCGACGAGTTCAATTCGCGGCTGGGCAAACTGGACTCGTTCATCCTTCCCGGCGGTACCCCTGGTGGCGCGCTGCTGCACCAGGCCCGGTGTGTGGCTCGACGCGCCGAGCGGTCGGCGTGGGCGTTGCAGGAAGCCGATGACCAGCGCACGTCACCGCTACCCGCCAAGTATCTGAACCGGCTGTCGGATCTGCTCTTCATCCTCGCCCGCGTGGCGAATCCGGATGGCGACGTCCTCTGGAAGCCCGGCGGCAACGCCTAGAGCTCTTTGGCGAAGCACCTGCTCAGCGGGTCGTTGCGATACGCACCGAACTTCTCGATCTCGGTGTATCCAGACGACGTGTAGAGGCCGATCGCCTCCGGTTGGCGCATCCCGGTCTCCAGCACCAAGCGCTTGCGACCGGCCAGCACCGCGGTGGTCTCCAACTCCGCGAGCAGCCGCCGAGCCAATCCCTTGCCGCGCGCTTCGGGAACGATGTACATCCGCTTGAACTCCGCGTCGCCGTCTTGGAACCCGGCTTCGTCGCCGTCGTGGATCCGCCACCCGCCGGAGGCGACCGCGCAGTCGTCGAGGTAGCCCACCAGGAACAGGCCGTTGGGCGGCTGGAACTCGGTGGGATCCACCACCGTTACGTCTTCCTCTCCGTAGCGGACGACGTACTCCTGTTGCAGGGCGTCGATCAACTTCATGGCGTCCGGGTGGTCGTAGCCGACCGTTTCGATGCGCATTCGCGCACCCTACGACTGCGCTAGTCCGATCAACGCATGGTTTTTTCGAACCAGTGCCTGGCGTATTGGTTGTCGTTGTAGGCAGGAACTTCCTGGTAGCCGGACGATTCGTAGAGGGCGCGGGCCTCGTGGAGTTCGGCGGCGGTGTCCAAGCGCACCAGGTGGCAACCGTGCTGTCGTGCTTGGTCTTCCAGCGCCGCGAGCAGTGCCTTACCCGCGCCCCTGCCCCGCAGTTCGGGCGCGATCCACATGCGGCGGATCTCGCCGACGCCGCCTGGCTCGGTACGCAGCGCGCCGCAGCCCAACACCCGCCCGTCCACCCGCACCACCAGGAACACCCCGGCAGGCGGGACGAAGTCGTCCTTGGCGGGTGGAGCGGCGCGACTGACGTCGAATCCAGTTGGGAACCGGCGACCGAGCTCCGCGATGTACTCCCCCAGGGCGTACTGGGCGTCGGGGCTGTCGATCGGCTCGGCTTCGATGGTGAAACTGACTTGCTTCGTCACGCTTCCAGTCTCATCCGCCCACTGATTCACTTCCAGTTACAAAGCCTTAGAGCGCGTAAAGTGGAACTTCATGCTCGATCCGTCGCGTCTGCTCATCCTGCTGGCCCTCCGCGAACAGGGCAGCGTCACCCGCGCCGCCGAGCGGTTGGGGCGAACTCCCCCGGCCGTGTCCCAACAACTGGCTCGGCTGGAGAACGAGGTCGGCGCCCAACTCGTCGAACGGCACGCCCACGGTGTCCGCCTGACACCGCTGGGCGCCCGCCTGGCCGAACGAGCCGAGCGCATCGCCGCAGCGCTGAACGACGCGACCGATGACGCCGCGCGGTTTCGCGACGAGCACCGCAACCGGTTGCGCCTCGGCGCCTTCCCCACCGCTGGGCTCGCCCTGCTCCCGGAAACGTTGGCCGCGCTGCGACACCGGCACCCGGCGGCCGAACTGTCCGTCGTCGACCTCGGCCCCGACGAGGGCATCGGCCGAGTCGCCGCACATCAGCTCGACTTGGCACTGGTCGGCGAATACGACGAACCACTCGACGTGCCACCGGGGGTGCGGCTCGTCCACCTCCTCGACGACCCGATCCACGCCGTACTACCCAATGATCACCTGCTGGCCGAAAAGGTTGCGCTGCGGCTGCGCGACTTCCAGGGCGATGCGTGGGCATGCGCCCCGCGCGATCTGCCGAACCGGCGCCAACTGGAATCCGCCGCCCGCGCCGAGGGGTTCACCCCGAACGTGACCTTCGAGTTCGAGTCCTACGCCGTCGCCGAGACCGTGGTTTCGGCCGGGGTGGCGGTGTCGTTCATCCCACGCCTCGCCCTCACCAACCCGCCCGGAACGCTGCACCGGCCGCTGGCATCCGGACTGCACCGCCGCATCCACGCCGCAGTGCCGATCAGCACCCGGCATGCGCCGCTGACCGACGTCTTCAACCAACTGCTCCAGGACATCTGCGCCGAACTGGGCCGACGGAGGTGAAGCATGGGAACCTTCCTGTCACGAAAATGACAGGAAGGTTCCCTTGCTGTCACGGGCACAAAAAAAGCGGGGTCCGCTGTGGACCCCGCTGGTCGTCAGGATGCCCAGGGCACCGATCGACCTGGTGGAGCGGATTCGAGCCAGGACAGGAAGCCGGTCAACGCGTCGCGGCCCATCGCGAGTTCGAGTTCCGGGCCGGTCAGGTCGAGGACCGTCGACCCGGTGGGCATGGCATAGGCTTCGGCAACCGACGGCTCGCGGCGTTGCGCGATCTCCACATCCCGCCGGTTGATCACCCAGTTCGGCCCGGACCGCAGGCTCAGCACGCGGTACCAGGCGAACTCCTCACCCCGGTAGTGCGCTACACCCAGGTGCCAGCCGCGACCGCTGCCGTCCTTGCTGGCGCGCAACGCCACATCGATGCCCCCGACGCGCAGTTCCCGCAGCCGCCGCCACGCGAGCGCCCCGACGACCAGGGCCGCGACCAGCAGCAGCCCGAACGCCACCACGAACAATACGACCGGGGAACCCATGCGAGGCCCGGATCAGGCCGAGTGGCCAGCTGCTCGCAATCGGCTCAGCGCTCGTGCTCGGGCCTGATCATCAGCGCTCTTGACGTCCTCGCGGGCCTGCGCGACGTCGATCTCGTCGGCGAGCTCCGCGGTCTCGGCGAGCACGCTCACCCCGTCGGAGGTGACTGACAGGAACCCACCGTGCACCGCCGCGGTGACGGTCTCCTTCTCAGTGGTGGTGATCCGCACTACGCCACCCTCGATCAGCTCGCCGAGCAGCGGCTCGTGCCCCGGCAGGATGCCGATCTCTCCCTCGGTGGTTTGCGCGACCACGGCGGTCGCCTCCCCGGACCACAGGCGGCGCTCGACGGCGACCAGCTGGACGGACATGTTGGCCACGCGCGTCTCCTTTGTCGGGTGTGTGCCAGCAGTCTAGCCAATGCCACCAGGGCGATCGTGACTGGCCGGGCTGGGCACCGGTCTTCTCAAAACGGCTTCCGCCACGCTCGCGTCACCGCAGGCTCGCAACTCGCGCCGGAGCACCTGCACCGGACGAGCCTGCCGCGCTTCATCGGCAACGGGGTCGGGGCCCGTCGGACCCCGACCCCGTGCCGATATCGCACCGACCCCTTCAGCGGGGTCCGCCGCTCACTTCTCGGTGAGCTTCTTGTACGCCTGCTCCAGGTCGTCGAGACCACCGATGGACAGGAACGCCTGCTCCGGGTAGTGGTCGAAGTCGCCCTTGCAGAGCTTGTCGAACGCCTCGATGGTCTCCTTCAACGGCACGAAGGAGCCTTCCTGGCCGGTGAACTGCTTGGCGACGAAGAAGTTCTGCGACAGGTAGCGCTCGATGCGCCGCGCCCGCTGCACCGTCACCTTGTCCTCTTCGGACAGTTCGTCCATGCCGAGGATGGCGATGATGTCCTGCAGTTCCTTGTACTTCTGCAGGATCCGCTTGACCTCCTGCGCCACCCGGTAGTGCTCCTCGCCGACGGTGGCCGGGTCGAGGATGGAGGAGCTGGACGACAGCGGGTCCACCGCCGGGTAGATGCCCTTCTGCGAGATCGGCCGGGAGAGCTCGGTCGTCGCGTCCAGGTGGGCGAAGGTCGTCGCCGGGGCAGGGTCGGTGTAGTCGTCCGCGGGCACGTAGATCGCCTGCATCGAGGTGATCGAACGGCCCTGCGTCGAGGTGATCCGCTCCTGCAGCTCACCCATCTCGTCGGCCAGCGTCGGCTGGTAACCCACCGCGGAAGGCATCCGGCCCAGCAGGGTCGACACCTCCTGGCCGGCCTGGGTGAACCGGAAGATGTTGTCGATGAACAGCAGCACGTCCTGGTTCTGCACGTCCCGGAAGTACTCCGCCATCGTCAGCGCGGACAGCGCGACCCGCATACGGGTACCCGGCGGCTCGTCCATCTGGCCGAAGACCAGCGCGGTGTCGGCGAGCACGCCGGACTCCGCCATCTCCACCCAGAGGTCGTTGCCTTCACGGGTGCGTTCCCCGACACCGGCGAACACCGAGGTACCACCGAAGTTCTTGGCGACCCGGCGGATCATCTCCTGGATGAGCACCGTCTTGCCGACCCCGGCACCACCGAACAGACCGATCTTGCCACCCTGCACGTACGGGGTGAGCAGGTCGATCACCTTGATGCCGGTCTCCAGCATCTCGGTCTTGCCTTCGAGCTTGTCGAAGGCCGGTGCCTTGCGGTGGATGGACCAGCGCTCGGCGTCCGAGGCGTAGCCCGGCTCGTCGAGGCAGTACCCGAGGGCGTTGAACACGTGGCCCTTGACCGCGTCGCCGACCGGCACCGAAATACCAGCCCCCGAGTCGGTCACGGCGACACCGCGCACCAGACCCTGGGTGGGCTGCATCGAGATCGTCCGCACGACGCTGTCGCCCAGGTGCTGGGCTACTTCCAGCGTCAGCGTCTTGGCCATGCCCTCGGCGGTGATTTCCGCGGAGAGCGCGTTGAAGAGGTCTGGCACCTGGTCTCGCGGAAACTCGACGTCCACGACCGGGCCGAGGACCCGGACGACGCGGCCAGTGCCCGTAGCAGTGCTAGTGGCAGTAGCGGTCATGTCACTCACTTCCTGCTGACGAGAGCGCCTCGACACCACCGACGATCTCGCTGATTTCTTGGGTGATCTGGGCCTGGCGAGCCTGGTTGGCCTCACGGCTGAGGTTGCGGATCAATTCGTCCGCGTTGTCCGTCGCCGATTTCATCGCCGTCCGGCGGGCCGCGTGCTCGGACGCCGCCGCATCCAGCAGGCCGGCGAACAGGCGGGTCTTGATGTACTTCGGAAGCAGGGCCCGCAGCAGGACCTCCGCGTCCGGTTCGAACTCGTACGTCGACCGCAAGGCCTTCACCGGTTCTTCGGTGTACTCGACCTCTAGCGGCGCGATCCGCCTGACCGTCGGCTTCTGGGTGAGCATGGAGACGAACTCGGTGTGCACCAGGTGCAGCTCATCCACACCCAGAGTACCGTCCGCACCTCCGTCGTCGAGGTAGTCGTCGGCGCCCGCCAGGAACGCCTTGACCAGGGTCTCGCCCACCTCGGCGGCGTCGGCGTAGTCGGGCCGGTCGGTGAAACCGGTCCAGCTCGCCGCGACCGGGCGCTGCCGGAAGCGGTAGTACGCCTCGCCTTTGCGGCCGATGACGTACAGCACCGGCGTCTTGCCCTGCTCGCGCAGCAGCGCTTGCAGTTCGTCGGCCGCCCGCAGCACGTTGGCGTTGTAGGCCCCGGCGAAGCCGCGGTCACTGGTCACGACCAGCACACCAGCCCGCTTCGGGTTGGTGCGCTCGGTCAGCAGCGGGTGGTCCAGCGTGCTCACATCGGCCAGCGCGGTCAGGACGTTGGTGATCTCGGTCGCGTACGGACGGGACGCCTCGACCCTGGCCTGCGCCTTCATGATGCGCGAGGTAGCGATCAGCTCCTGCGCCTTGGTGATCTTCCGGGTCGATTTGACCGACCGGATGCGGTTTCGCAGTTCCCGAAGTTGTGCCATGGCTATCCGGTCACTTCTTCGGGGCGGGTCGGTTGACCTTCACGGTCTCCTGGCCCAACTCGTCGGCCGCCAGCGCCTCGGCCTCCGGCTGCTCGCTCGCGGCGACCGCGGAACCGTCGGCGGTGGTGAACTGCTTCTTGAAGTCCTCCACCGATTCCACGATGAACTTGACGCCGTCGTCGGAGAGCTGCTTGGTCTCGACGATGTCCTTGAGCACCGATTCGTGGGTGCGCCGCAGGTGCGCCAGGAACTCCGATTCGAAGCGCCGCACGTCGCTGACCGGCACCGAGTCGAGGTGACCCTGGGTGCCGAGGAACAGCGAGACGACCTCTTCCTCGACCGGCAGCGGCTCGCCCTGCCCCTGCTTGAGGACCTCCATCAGCCGGGCACCGCGCTCCAGCTGCGCCTTCGACGCGGCATCCAGGTCGGAGGCGAACGCGGAGAACGCCTCCAGCTCCCGGAACTGGGCCAGGTCGATCTTCAGCGAACCGGTGACCTTGCGGATCGCCTTGATCTGCGCGGCACCACCGACGCGGGACACCGAGATGCCGACGTCGATGGCCGGGCGCTGCCCGGAGTTGAACAGGTCGGACTGCAGGAAGCACTGCCCGTCGGTGATGGAGATGACGTTGGTCGGGATGTAGGCCGACACGTCGTTGGCCTTGGTTTCGATGATCGGCAGCCCCGTCATCGAACCGGCGCCCATCTCGTCGGAGAGCTTCGCGCAGCGCTCCAGCAGGCGGGAGTGCAGGTAGAAGACGTCACCCGGGTAGGCCTCGCGGCCCGGCGGGCGACGCAGCAGCAGCGAGATGGCCCGGTAGGCTTCGGCCTGCTTGGTCAGGTCGTCGAAGACGATCAGGACGTGCTTGCCCTGGTACATCCAGTGCTGGCCGATGGCCGAACCGGCGTACGGGGCCAGCCACTTCAGACCCGGCGCGTCGGATGCGGGCGCGGCGACGATGGTGGTGAACTCCATCGCTCCGGCCTGCTCCAGGGACCGCTTCACCCCGGCGATCGTGGAGCCCTTCTGGCCGATCGCCACGTAGATGCAGCGGACCTGCTTTTCCGGGTCGCCGCTGTCCCAGTTGCTCTTCTGGTTGATGATCGTGTCGACCGCGACGGTGGTCTTGCCGGTCTTGCGGTCGCCGATGATCAGCTGCCGCTGGCCGCGCCCGATCGGGGTCATCGAGTCGACGGCCTTGATCCCGGTCTGCAGCGGTTCGCTCACGCCTTGGCGCTGCACGACCGTGGCGGCCTGCAGTTCCAGTGCGCGCTGCTGTTCGGCGACGATGTCGCCGAGACCGTCGATCGGCTCGCCCAGCGGGTTGATCACGCGGCCGAGGAAGTTGTCGCCGACCGGCACCGACATGACGCGGCCGGTCCGCTTTACCTCCTGGCCTTCTTCGATCTTCTCGGATTGACCCAGGATGACCGCACCGATCTCCTGAGCCTCCAGGTTCATCGCGACACCGTAGATGCCGCCGGGGAACTCCAGCAGTTCCTCGGTCATGACCGAAGGCAGACCCTCGACATGGGCGATGCCGTCACCGGTATCGGTGACGACCCCGACCTCTTCGCGGCTGACCTCCGGGGAGTAGCTGGAAACATACTTCTCGATCGCACTGCGGATCTCGTCCGACGAGATCGTCAGCTCCGCCATGTCTCGTTCCTGCCCTCGGTTCGTTCTTGGAAGGGAGTTGGTGTTCGGCGCGTTCTGCCGTGCCTTCGGCTAGTCGGCGAGATCGCGTCGAAGGGACTGCAGGCGTCCCGTGATGCTGCCGTCGATGACCTCGTCGCCAACCCGGATCAGCAGCCCACCCTCGACACCGGGATCGATCTCCAGGTGCAGGGCGATCGGCCGCGAGTAGATCCGCTGCAGGGTGCGCGACAGCCGCTGCTGCTGCTCCTCGCTTAGCGAGATCGCAGAGCGGACGTGCGCCACCGAGCGTTCGCGGCGCTTCGCCGACAGCTCGGCCAGCTCTTCCAGCCCCTCGCTGACCCGCTGACCAGACGGCCGGGCCACCAGCTGGCGGACCAGGTTCAGGGTGACCGGCTCGACCTTGGCTTCGATGAGCTGGTCGACGACGGCGTGCTTGCCCGCCTCGTCGCCGGTCGGGTCCGACAGCAGCCGCTCCAGGTCCACCTGGGAGCCGATGATGCGCCCCAACCGGAACAGCTCGTCCTCGACTGCGTCGAGTCGACCGGCCCGCTCAGCCTGCACCAGCAACGCGATGCGGGCCAGTCGCTCCAGCCCGGCGACCAGGTCCTTCGGACTGGACCAGCGGGCCACAACGGCCTCGACCACGACCGGCAGCGCCCGCGCGCCGAGCCTGTCCGCCAACAGCCCGCGGGCCAGGTTCTCCCTGGACCGCGGGTCGGTGGAGGCGTCGGCGAGCGCCCGCCGCAGCGTGGACTCGCGGCCCAGCAGGGCGGCCACGCCGAACAGCTCGTCGGCGAGCCCGGTGATCTCCGCGGCCTGGGCCCCATCGGTGGCCTGCAGCAACTGCAGCTCGGTGGCTGCCAGCGCTTCACGGCTCGCGGCGTTCACGAGGGTGCTCAACTCTCAGCGCCTTTCACTCGGTTACGTCGTGGCCGATTCGGACGACGCCGGGGCCGCAGTGGCTTCCAGCTCGTCGAGGAACCGGTCGACGGTGCCCCGCCGACGTGCCTCGTCCTCCAGGGACTCGCCGACCACCCGGCTGGCCAGGTCGACCGCGTGGCGGCCGAGCTCCAGCCGCAGTTCGGCGACGATCTGGGCCCGCTGGTGCGCCAGCTGGGACTGGCCCTGGCTGACGATCCGCTCGGACTCGGTCTGCGCCTGAGTGCGCATCTCTTCCAGGATCTGCTGGCCTTCGGCGCGGGCGTCATCGCGGATCCGAGCCGCTTCCGCGCGGGCCTCGGCCAGCTGCGACTTGTACTGCTCCAGGGTTCGCTGGGCCTCGGCCTGCGCGGCCTCGGCCTTGGCGATACCGCCTTCGATCCGCTCGCTGCGCTCCGCGAAGATCTTCTCGAAGCGCGGGACCGCGTACTTCCAGAGCACGAACAGCAGCAGCAGGAACGCGATCAGGCCGACCACGATCTCCGAGGGTTCCGGAACGATCGGGTTGTGCTCGCCTTCCGCCGCCAGCAGCATCTGCGTCTTCACCACAACGTCTCCCTCCGCGTTAAGGCCGTTATCAGGCACCACCAGCGGAGGCGATGAAGTAGACGACCAGACCGATCAGCGCCAGCACCTCGACCAGCACGAAGGAGATCCAGGCGATGCCCTGCAGCTGCCCCTGGGCTTCTGGCTGGCGGGCGGTGCCGTTGATGACAGCGGCCCAGATCAGACCGACGCCGATGCCGGGGCCGATCGCGCCCAGGCCGTATCCGATCGCGGCCAGACCCGGGTTTAGGTTGAACGCGGTCTCAGCAGCCTGCGCAAGAACGATGTTGCTCACTTTCACTACCTTTCACTCGGTCCGCTTCTTGAGGCGGATCGGAGGTCTTGGTCTTTCTCTCAGTGGCCTTCGGCCAGCGCCGCACCGATGAAGTTGGCGGTCAGCAGCGCGAAGATGTAGGCCTGCAGCACCTGGATCAAGGCTTCGACGAACGTCAAGGCAATGGCGAAGGCGATCGAGACGATCGAAATCGGTTTGAACGCCGCACTCGCCTCAAGGAGCAGGTACTCCCCGCCCAAGGTGAACACCAGCAGGATGAGGTGCCCAGCGAACATCGCGGCGAAGACCCGGACCGCGAGCGCGGCGGGTTGCGCGATGAACTTCTGCAAGAATTCGATCGGGGCAAGCAGGATGTAGATGGGCTTGGGCACCCCGGGTGGGAACATGACGTGCTTGAAGTAGCCCAGGAAACCGTGTCGAGCGAAACCCACCCCGTGGAACACCACGTACACCACGGCGGCCAGCGCGATCGGGAAACCGATCCGCGACATCGTGGGGAACTGGATGATCGGGATGATGCCGAAGATGTTGTTCACCAGGATGAAGGTGAACAACGCGAAGATCAGCGGCACGAACGGGCGGAAGTCCTTGGCCCCGATCTGCTCCCGCGCGATCTTGTTGCGACTGAACTCGTAGACGAACTCCGCCACGAACTGCCCCTTGCCCGGAACCAGCTTCAGATTCCGGGTGGCGATCACGAAGTAGGCGCCCACGACGATCGCCGACAGCACGACGAGGACCATCGGCTTGGTGACTCCGCCGAAGATCGGCGGTAGGACAAAGCTATCGGCACCCGGCGGTTGGAACATTCCGCCCTCGGCCAGCATCAGCGCGCCCAACTGGGCTCCTTCCGGTTCTCCCGGTTAACTTCACTCAACCGGGGGAATCGTCACGTTTAGCACTTAACGTACCTGATACGTGATCTGGCACGCGTAGGGGCCCTCCCCGCCCGAGTGGGACCACGAGACCTCTATCGAGTCCTCGGACCCGCGCTGTGCAGGGAAGGCTTCTGCCGCGGCACGATACCAGCGGGTAAGTAGTCACCCGACATGCTGGTCCGCTACCACCCGTCTGGCCCAGTGGTCGACAGGCGTCGAAACACCACCGAAACGGTTCAGCTCCCCGGCACGATCGTAGGAATCTTGGCTCGTTTGAAGGCGACCACCTCGGCACCCGCCCACACCATCACGGTGGCCAGCATGGTGAACGCCAGCGACTCCCGGTGGATCGCATCGATCCCGCCGAGCAACGTCATCACCACCAGCAACACGATCATCTTGCCGACGTAGCCGCCGAGCGCGGCGACCATCACGAATTGCGGGTTGAGGCCACCGGTGGTCCGCATCAACCAGATCGTCAGCAGCGACGACGCGAACGCCACGACACCGCCGATCAGCGCACCGACCAGGCCGGAAACCCCCACCAGGACGGTGGCCACGATCGCGCCGATGACCACCGTCGCAACCCCCGGCCACACGGCGGTGCGCAGCATCGCCGACGCCAGGTTGCGCACGATTTCGGCGTGCGGATTCACCGGCTCGGCGTCCTCGCCGGGGCCGTCTGCGGTGGTCTTCGGGGTGGCTTCGTCGCTCATCAGGACTCTCGATCGGCTCGGGCTCTCATCCGCGGAATCACCGAGATGATAGCCGCCAGCAGCACCCCGAGGCCGACCACCCAGGCCACCACAACCGCGTTGAACAGGGTCAACGACACCGCTCCGAAGGCGATGACAGCTGCCCACAAGTAGATCAGCAGCACCGCGCGGCGCTGCGAATGCCCGATCTCCAGCAACCGGTGGTGCAGGTGCATCTTGTCGGCGTGGAACGGGCTCTTGCCCGCCGTGGTGCGACGCACCACGGCCAGCACGAGGTCGAGCAGCGGCACGAACAGCACCGCCGCCACCACCAGCAGCGGAGACAGCAGCGCGATGGTGTCGGTCGCGCTCGGGGCGCTGCTGTAGTCCATCCGGCCCGACGCGGACGTAGTGGCGGTGGCCAGCATCAGACCGATCAGCATCGAACCGGAATCGCCCATGAAGATCTTCGCCGGCTGGAAGTTGTGCGGCAGGAAACCCAGGCATGCCCCGGCGATCGTGGCGGCGATCAGCGCCGGTGGGTATGCGGTGACGTCGCCGTTCTGGCGGTTGAGCACGCTCAGGCAGAACACGAAGGTGGCGGTGGCCGAGACCAGTCCGATTCCGGAGGCCAGGCCGTCCAGGCCGTCCACGAAGTTCATCGCGTTGATCATCGCGACCGTCAGCAGCACGGTCAGCAGCTGCCCCTGGTTGCTGCCCAACAACATCAGCTGCCCGGTGTGGCCCTCGGTGCCCCCCCACGGCGCCCAGAACATGTACCACTGGACACCGGAGAGCACCAGGATCCCGGCGGCGGTGACCTGCCCGGCCAGTTTCGTCAGCGAATCCAGCTCGAAGCGGTCGTCCAACGCACCGACCAGCACGATCAGTCCGCCGGCGACGATCGCCGCCACGGTGTCGTTGGAGTAGTCGAAGCTGCGGGACAGCACCGGCAGGTTGGCGGCCACGAACATCGCCACCAGCACACCGCCGTACATCGCGATCCCGCCCATCCGCGGCATCGGCGTGACGTGCACGTCGCGCACGCGCGGGTAGGCGACCGCTCCTACCCGGATCGCCAGCAGCCGGACCAGGCCGGTGAGCAGGAAGGTCACCGCGGCGGCGGTGAGCAGGACGAGCAGGTACTCACGGGCGGGAAGCCCGGCCGGTGCCCAAGGTGCGTTGTCCATACCGGTGGCTCACCCGCGCCGGGCCGCGGCCCGCGGGAATTCGAAGTCCAGCCCCCAGAGCGGATTGTTCAAGCCCGGCGCTCCTCATCGCTGTCCACGTTGCGGATCCGATCGCTAACGCTATCGGCACGCGCCGATGCCGCTTTCACCGGTCCGCTTCGAGCTCAACGCCGAGCACCTCGGACAGCTCGGCCAGGGTCACCGCGCCCTCCCGCAGCACCCTCGGCGTGCCCTGGGTGAGGTCGACGATCGTGGAGGCCACCGGTTCACCGGACGGGCCGCCGTCGAGGTAGACGTGCACCGAGTCGCCGAGTTGCTCGCGGGCTTGCGCGGCGCTGGCGGCCGGCGGCTGACCGGTGCGGTTCGCGCTGGACACAGCCATCGGCCCGACCTCGCGCAGCAGGTCCAGGGCAACCAGGTGCAGCGGCATCCGCAGGTTCACCGTGCCCCGCGTGTCGCCGAGGTCCCAGGACAGCGACGGGGCCTGCGGCAGGACCAGCGACAGCCCGCCGGGCCAGAACGCTTCGATCAGCGCGCGCGCCTGCTGCGGGACCGACATCACCAGTCC
Organism: Saccharopolyspora antiqui; assembly: GCF_052246905.1. NCBI lineage: Bacteria > Bacillati > Actinomycetota > Actinomycetes > Pseudonocardiales > Pseudonocardiaceae > Saccharopolyspora > Saccharopolyspora antiqui. The sequence continues at coordinate 77,418 of NZ_JBQQBO010000028.1, read as the reverse complement.
ATCCACAGTGGACCAGGACCCGACCAGCACCGGCACCGGCATGTCCGGGCCGCGGCCCTTGGCGGCCAGCAAGGCGGCGACCGCGCCTGCGTCGAAAGCATCGGCGCCGATGCCGTAAACCGTGTCGGTGGGCAGCACGACGAGCCCACCCGCGCGAACCGCGTTGGCCGCGGCGGCCAGACCTGATTCGCGGCTGTCCGGACGAGTGCAGTCATAGACGGTGCTCACACCCCGAATCCTGGCACGCCCCCGCGAAGCCCGTTCGAGTGGTGTAGCAGATCACCATCAGGGAATATTCGTCACCAGTAACACCGGGGCACTCGACCAAGATCCGTTGGGTGTGTTCGGGGTCCGGGCAACATCGGCGGTGCTCGGACGTCTGCCGGACGCGGATACCACACCAAGCGAGTACGAGGAGAGCGCATGACCGCCCCACCCCCGGGTGTCGAGGCCGACCAGATCGAGTTCCCAGCTGGCAAGATCCGCTTCTACCGGGCGGGCACCACCGGCCCGGCGATCGTCCTGCTGCACGGCGGAGGTCCGGACAACGCCCTGCTGAGCTGGCGGCACGCCATCGGCGTGCTCTCCGCCGATCACCGGGTGTTCGCGCCGGATCTTCCCGGCCAGGGCGGCAGCATGCCGTGGAGGGCCGCGCCGACCAGCGCACCTTCGAGGAGGTGCTGCGCTGGCTGCTGGACGCCTGGCGGGTGCCGGAGGCGACCTTGGTCGGCTTGTCGATGGGCGGCAGCATCGCGGCCGGTTTCACGCTGCGCAACCCGCAGCGGGTACGCGGACTGGTGCTTGTGGACAGCACCGGTATCCAGCACAGGCTGCCCCACCACCTGCTGACCTACCTGCTGCTGCGAAGGCGGTTCGCCGGGGCGCTGGTGGCGAAGCTGCTGCGGCTGAACCGATCCCTGGTGCGCCAGGTCGTCAACCGGGTGTTCTTCACCAGCGGGCAAGCCGTGCCGGACCTGGAGTCCATTGTCGACGAGGTCAGCGCCGAGGCCGCGGCACGGGGCTCGGTGTTCGCCGACTGGCACGCCGACGCCATCGCCCGACGGGCGATGCGCGTCAACCACCTACCGCACCTGGGCCGAATCCAATGCCCGGTCATGGTGATCCACGGCGAACAGGACGCCATAGTGCCGGTCACGGCCGCCCGGGACGCCGCCGGAGCGATCCCCGGCTCAACGCTGCGCGTGATCCCGGAAACCGGCCACTGGCCCAACCGCGAAAAACCCAACGAGTTCAACGCCCTACTACGCGAATTCGTCAACGCCCACAACTGACCACCCACCCCGGCCCGGTGACCAGAGCAAGGGAACCTTCCTGTCACCAGCGGCACGGCCATGCGAGCAAGGGAACCTTCCTGTCACACGCGCACCAGCCGTAGCGCCGCCGCGAGCATGGGAACCTTCCTGTCACCCGGGGCTCCGCGAGGCGTGTGCATGGGAACCTTCCTGTCATTTTCGGCAGGGAGGTTCCCGTGCTTTCGTTCGCGGGAGGTGCGTCAGGCGCTCGGCTCGGTCTGGGTGCGGCGGGCGGTGGCGAAGCGGGGGCGGCCCGCCAAATCGGTGTGCTCCTGGACGTCGCTGAGGACGCGGCGGGCGGACAAGAGGGCAGGCACCGAACCGCCGTGGGTGTCGTCGTGCTCGATGGCCACACCTCCGCCGGGGCGCAGCAGTCGAGCCGCGCATCCGATCACGTGGCGGATCACGTCGAGGCCGTCGCGCCCGGCGAACACGGCTTCGTGCGGGTCGTGGTTGCGGACCTCCGGCGGCACCGGGGTGCCTTCCGGGACGTACGGCGGGTTGCACAGCACCAGGTCGGCGAGGCCTTCCAACTCCATGAACAGCATCGGATCGGTGACGTCCCCGGCGTAGAGGCGGATCGGGGTGTCTCCGGCCTGTGCCTGCTGGTCGGCGTTGCGGCGGGCCCAGGCCAGGGCGGCGGGATCTTTCTCGACTGCGTGCACGACGGCGTCCGGTCGGGCATTGGCCATCGCGAGCGCGAGCGCGCCGGAACCGGTGCAGAGGTCGACCACGGTCGGCCGGTCGACTCCCTCCAGCGCCGCCAGTCCCCAAGCGAACAGCAGCTCGGTCTCCGGGCGCGGCACGAACACGCCTGGCCCGACGTTGAGCGTCACGGCTCCCAGCGATGCGTTTCCGGTCAGGTGCTGCAGCGGCACCCGCGCGGCCCGTTGGTGCACCAGGTCGTGCAATGCCTGCACCACCGGGGGGTCGACTAGGGGCACCATCATCAACTTGGTGCGTTCGACCCCGAGCAGGTGCGCGGCCAGCAGCTCGGCATCGGTGCGCGGGCTTGCCACGCCTGCCGCGGAAAGCATGCGTTCCGCGTCGAGAATGGCCAGGCGCAGGGGCTGTCGGGTCACGTCGCCAGCTTAGAAAACACGCGGGCACCAGCCTCCACGTCCTCGGCTGCGCTTGACCGACGCCAGCCGATCGGGGCGGCCCAATGCTCGATCGCACCCATCCGGATGAACGTTTGCCCAGGCAGAGACGTTGATCAGGTGAAACCCCCAGCCGAATACCCGATCTTGCTGGGCGATCCGGTTCAGAGCGACAGTCGTTCTTGTCGGTCCGCGGCGAGCACTGCGGCGAGCACCGCATCCAAGTCGCCGTCGAGGACTTGGTCGAGGTTGTAGGCCTTGTAGTTCACGCGGTGATCGGAGATGCGGTTCTCCGGGAAGTTGTACGTCCGAATCCGCTCGGAGCGGTCCACTGTGCGCACTTGGCTGCGCCGGGCCTGCGATGCCTCCCGCTCGGCTTCTTCTTCCGCGAGGGCCTGCAACCGGGCCTTGAGCACCTGGATGGCCCGCTGCTTGTTCTGCAGCTGCGACTTCTCGTTCTGGCAGGACACCACGATGCCGGTCGGCAGGTGGGTGATCCGAACCGCCGAGTCGGTGGTGTTCACGCTCTGCCCACCCGGCCCGGAGGACCGGTAGACGTCGATGCGCAGGTCCTTCTCGTCGACCTCGACCTCGACCTCCTCCGGTTCGGGATAGATCAGCACCCCGGCGGCCGAGGTGTGCACCCGGCCTTGCGACTCGGTGACCGGCACGCGCTGCACCCGGTGCACGCCGCCTTCGAACTTCAGCCTCGACCACACCCCGTCGGGGCTGGTGTCGCTGCTTCTGGCCTTGATCGCGACGGTGGCGTCCTTGTAGCCGCCGAGATCGGATTCGGTCGCGTCCAGCACCTCGGCCCGCCAGCCCTGGCGCTCGGCGAACCGCAGGTACATGCGCAGCAGGTCACCGGCGAACAGCGCGGACTCCTCGCCGCCCTCGCCGGATTTGACCTCCAGCACCACGTCGGAACCGTCGTGCGGGTCACGCGGCAGCAGCAGCTCGGTGAGCTTCTCCTCCAGCCTTGGAATCGATTCGGCGAGGCGATCGGCTTCCGCACCGAAGGTCGCGTCCTCGGCGGCGAACTCGCGGGCGGTGTCCAGATCGGAACGGGTCCGATCGAGTTCCCGTGCGGTGCGCACGATCGGCGTGAGCTCGGCGTAGCGGCGGCCGAGCTTGCGGGCGTTCACCTGGTCGGCGTGCACGCCGGGATCGGCCAGCCGCTTTTCCAGCTCCGCGTACTCGGTGAGCAGCCCTTCGAGCTTCGATGTCTCCACTGGCGATCACCTTCATCTGCTGCGGACGTTCGGGCACCAAACGCAGACGACGGCGCCCGCCCCGCTCAGCTCGCGGGACGGGCGCCGTCGGCGCAGCTACTTCTGCGTCTTCTGGCGCTTGCCGTAGCGGGCCTCGAAGCGGGCCACGCGGCCGCCGGTGTCCAGGATCTTCTGCTTGCCCGTGTAGAACGGGTGGCAGTTCGAGCAGACCTCGACGGTGATCTGGCCGGTGGTACGGGTGCTACGGGTGGTGAAGCTGTTGCCGCAACCGCAGTTCACCTGGGTCACCACGTACTCGGGGTGGATGCCACTCTTCAACGGCTTGTCCTCTCTTCTTGGCCGCCGGGTCCACGTGGCCGCTGCCGCGCGGTGAACCGGTGCCGGATCAGCCTCGTATTCTGCCAGACCAAGGCTCGTGACCTGCAACGCAGGGGGTATCTCCGGTATTCCTGCCAACCGTTCGGCGCGCCTGCCCAACCGCCTAACGCATCGCAGGGACCGTCCGCCGAGCCGGGTGGGGCCGAGGGTGCGTGCGGCCAGGTCGGCCGTTCATCCTCGACGGGTGCTGCTGTGTTCGGTGTTGGGAAGGCTCACGGTTGGGTCGTGGGTGTCCCTTCCGCTGCTGTTTTTGGGCAGCGCCGCTGGAGTCGCGGCCTTGCTTGATCTGCTGCTTGCGCGGGGGGCGACTCTCGATCAGAACCTGAGTCTGTCGGCGCCGCTGCTGTTCGGTTTCGCCGCCGGGTTGACCTTGCTCAGCGCGAGCCACGTGCGTTGGAGCTTCCGATGGCAGCGTCGCGGCCTTCGGTTCACCTACCCGCTGCTGATGGTGGCCTGCGCGCTCGCGATGGACGGGGTGCAGCTACCGGTCTTCGCCGCACTCACCGTCGGCCCGGTCGCCGTCGCACTGCTGGCCGTGCTGCTGACCCGCGCCTATCAAGATCGAGACACACCCGACTGCGCCGAAACCTGAGCCTCGGTGGTGCGAGCATGGGAACCTTCCTGTCATTTTCGTGACAGGAAGGTTCCCATGCTCTGGTCAACGGCCCGACAACGCCGCAGGGCCCGCACCGGTGTCGGTGCGGGCCCTGCGGGCGGGGTCGGACTGGACTGGGGTCAGTCGTCGTCCTTGCCCGGGGTGGTCTTGGCGACCTGCATCAGGAACTCGATGTTGGTGCGCGTCTTGCGCAGCCGGTCCTGCAGGAGTTCCAGTGCCTGCTGCGCGTCGAGCGCGGCGAGCACCCGGCGCAGCTTGTGGGTGACGGCCAGCTCGTCCGGCGAGAGCAAGATCTCGTCCTTGCGCGTGCTGGAGGAGTCCACGTCGACCGCGGGGAACAGCCGCTTGTCGGCGAGCTTGCGGTCCAGCTTGAGCTCCGCGTTACCGGTGCCCTTGAACTCCTCGAAGATGACCGTGTCCATGGTGGATCCGGTCTCCACCAACGCGGTGGCGAAGATCGTCAGCGAGCCTCCGTTTTCGATGTTGCGGGCCGCGCCCAGGAACCGCTTCGGCGGGTACAGGGCGGTGGAGTCCACACCACCGGACAGGATTCGCCCGGATGCCGGGGCCGCCAGGTTGTAGGCACGCCCCAGTCGGGTGATCGAGTCGAGCAGGACGACCACGTCGTGGCCCATCTCGACGAGCCGCTTGGCCCGCTCGATGGACAGTTCGGCGACCGTGGTGTGGTCCGACGGCGGCCGGTCGAAGGTGGAGGCGATGACCTCACCCTTCACCGAGCGCTGCATGTCGGTGACCTCTTCCGGCCGCTCGTCGGCGAGGACGACCATCAGGTGGCACTCGGGGTTGTTGGTGGTGATCGCGTTGGCGATCGCCTGCAGCACCATCGTCTTACCGGCCTTGGGCGGCGAGACGATCAGCGCGCGCTGCCCCTTGCCGACGGGCATCACCAGGTCGATGATCCGGCCGGTCAGGTTGTGCGGTTCGGTCTCCAGGCGCAGCCGCTCGTTCGGGTAGAGCGGGGTCAGCTTGTGGAACTCGGGGCGGTTCTTGGCCGCGTCCGGGTCCAGGCCGTTGATGGAGTCCACCCGCACGAGCGGGTTGAACTTCTGCCGCTGCTGCTCGCCCTCGCGCGGCTGCCGGATGACGCCCTTGATGGCGTCTCCGCGACGCAGCCCGTACTTGCGGACCAGCGACAGCGACACGTAAACGTCGTTCGGGCCGGCCAGGTAGCCGGAGGTGCGCACGAAGGCGTAGTTCTCCAGCACGTCCAGGATCCCGGCCACCGGCAGCAGGACGTCGTCCTCGCGGACCTCCGGCTCGCCGCCTTCGCCGCGGCCGCCGCGGTTGCGGCGGCGGTCGCGGAACCGGCGGCCACGACCCCGACGACCACCCTCGTCGTCATCGTCCTGGCGGTTGTCCCGGTCCCGGTCCTGGCGGTTGTCGCGATCCTGGCGGTTGTCCCGGTCTTGGCGGTTGTCCCGGTCCCGGTCTTGGCGGTTGTCCGACCTGCGCTCGGTGCCGCGCTGCTCCTCGGCGCCACCTGACTCGGTGGCCGCGTTGGTGCGCCCGGACGAGCGGCGCCGACGGGTACCGCGGCGGGTGTCGTCCTCACCGGCGGCCTCCGCGGCCTGCGGCCGACGGGAGCGGCTGCGGCCGGGCGTGGTCCCGTTGGTGCTGGGCTCGGCCGGTGCTTCCCGCGTGGCGGTGCCGGACTCGGCCTCGTCAAGCGCTGGCTGGTGGGCCTTGGCGACCGCGGTTTCGTCGACGCGGACCGGGCTCTTCTTGGGCGCGCGGGACCGCGGCGCCGTGGTGCCACCCTGCTTCTCCTTGATGGCGGCGATCAGGTCGCCCTTGCGCAGACCACCAGTTTCGATCCCCAGTTCCCCCGCGAGTTGGCGCAGTTCGGCAAGAACCATGCCGGAGAGTCCACCGCGTCGCCGCGGAGTGCCGTTGGCCTCGGATTCCTGCTGGCCAGCCGAAGAGGCGTTGGTCGCCTCGCTGCTCAACAGTTCGGTGTTGCTCACGAATGTCCTTCCTGACCGGACCGCGCCTCCTACGCGGCCCAGCGGATTGCCCGCCCGCTCTGGAGTGCGGGCGGCCTGTGTGTGCTACCAGCCCTTTTGCCGGTCGGATTTGCTCCACGCACGCGGCGCGGCCGACATCGGCGATGGCTCGGGGAACCAGCAGCACCGGGCGGTGGGAGGTACCCGGCTCGCGTGGTCCATGTGCGACGCATCCACTCCGATCCACACGTGCCGATGCACGCCCTGCTGCCGCCTCATTCCAGGGATCGCCAACTCAACTCTTGCCCCGGTGGTGAACCGGGTAGCTCCGGGCCATCGGGCGGCGTCATGGTCACCTCGGGGGCCACACCTGTGGAACTTAAGGCCCCCACCCCGACATCGGCAACGATGTGTACCACCGAATCGTCCCGAAGCGAACTCAATTGAGTTGACAACTCCTGCCTCGGTCACCGCGATGCCGAACCCGCCTAGGTCGATCTCCACCCGTGTCGGGTGGAGTTCATTCACGGCGGGAGATGCGCCCCGGAAAACGATGTCCCGGACACGGCACCGACGCACTGAGCGCGGTGACTGATTGACCTTGAGGGTAGACGCCCCATAGTTCGGGTGCAACAACCCCCTGGGCGTGTGGCACGCCCTTCTTCGGTCGTGCCGTCGACTACATCCAGTGGGTGCCACTATCCGCAGCCTACGACACCTCCTTTGTACCACCCCACCGCAAGGCGTCGGTTCCGGGGCCGTGAACAGGGCTTTTCGTCCCGGTAGACGGCCGGTCAGGCCTGCGGCGCGACCTGCACACCGGTCCGGTCGACCGGTAGGCCAAGTACGTCGAAACCGTTCGGCGCGATGTCTGCGGGAAGCACGCCATCCGGCGGAAACGCCAGTACCGTCGGGCCCGCACCGGACACGGCCGCGGGGATGCCGACCGCGCGCAAGCGGCGGATCAGCCGGATGGTCTCCGGCCAGGCCGACTCGCGGTAGTCCTGGTGCAGTCGGTCGTCGGTGGCGGCCAGCAGCAGCGACGGATCGCTGGTCACGGCGTGCACCGCCAGGGCGGCGCGGCTGGCCGCGAACGCGGCGTCGGCGTGCGGGACCTGTTCTGGGAGCAGGCCGCGGGTGGTGTGCGTCGACGACTCCGCTTGGGGGACAAGGACGATCGGCGCCAGGTCCGGGTGCGGCTGCATCCGGACCGCGTGGAATCGGCCGGATTCCTGCCAGGCGACGACGAATCCGCCGAGCAGGCTCGCCGCCGCGTTGTCCGCGTGCCCTTCCCAGACCGCGGCCAACTGCAGCGCGCGGTCGGCGTTTTCCTTGTCCCGCAAGTCGAATCCGGCGAGCTCGAAACCGGCGGCGACCCCGGCGACGATGGCCGCCGCCGAGGAGCCCAGCCCGCGGGCGTGCGGAATCGCGTTCTGGCAGTGCAACCGCAGCGCCGGGGCCGGAAAACCCAGTTCGGCCAAGGCTTTGTGGATGACGCGCACCACCAGGTGACGCTCGTCGGTGGGCACCGCATCGGCGCCTTGGCCTTCGACCACCACCTTCGCCGAACCCGCGGTGCCGTCGACGACCTGCGCGGAAACGGTGTCGTACAAGGACAACGCCATCGCGAGGGTGTCAAATCCGGAGCCGAGGTTCGCGGTGGATGCGGGCACTGTCACCCGGACGGCCGAATGGGACAGCCCGGTCACGTGAGTTCCAGTGCGGTTGCCACCGCACCGGGGTCCACCGGCAGCGGCTCGACCTCGACCATGCCGGACAGCGCGGTGTCCGGGTCCTTCAAGCCGTGCCCGGTCACCGTGCACACCACGACCGAGCCGATCGGCAGCCGACCGTCCGCGGCGGTGGCCAGCAGTCCGGCGACGCTGGACGCCGAGGCGGGTTCGACGAAAACGCCTTCCCGGGCCGCGAGCAGCCGGTAGGCGGCGAGGATGTCCTCGTCGGTCACGGCGGCGAACAGGCCCCCGGATTCGTCCTTGGCGCGCACCGCGCCGGTCCAGGACGCCGGGCTGCCGACTCGGATCGCGGTCGCGATGGTCTCCGGTTGCGCGACCGGCTGGCCGTGCACCAGCGGCGCGGCACCGGCGGCCTGGAAGCCGAACATCCGCGGTGTCGTGTCGACGACGCCATCGCGGGCGTATTCGGTGTAGCCCTTCCAGTACGCGGTGATGTTGCCGGCGTTGCCGACCGGCAGGCAGTGCACGTCGGGCGCCCGGCCGAGCACGTCGCAGATCTCGAACGAGGCGGTTTTCTGACCGTCCAGCCGAACCGGGTTGACCGAGTTGACCAGCGTCACCGGATGTTCGGCGGCGGTTTTGCGGGCCAGTTCCAGGCAGTCGTCGAAGTTGCCCTGCACCTGCAGGATCTTCGCGCCGTGCACCACGGCCTGGGCGAGCTTGCCCATCGCGATCTTGCCCTGCGGTACCAGCACCGCCGAGGTGAGTCCGGCGCGGGCGGCGTAGGCGGCGGCCGAGGCGGAGGTGTTGCCGGTGGACGCGCAGATGACGGCTTTGCTGCCGTCGGCCAACGCGTGCGTGATGGCCACGGTCATGCCGCGGTCCTTGAAGGAACCCGTGGGGTTGGCGCCCTCCACCTTCAGGTAGACGGTGCTGCCGGTGAGCTCGGTGAGGTGGTGCGCTGGCACCAGCGGGGTGTTGCCTTCTTGCAGGGTCACGATGCGCGCCCCGTCCGGGACCGGCACCCGATCCCGGTAGGCCTCGATCAGCCCGGGCCATCCGGCACCGGATCGCACCGGCACACCCTGGATGTTCGTCACGACGGTTCACCTTCCACGCGCATCACGCTGACCACCTCGCGCACCACCGGAAGCTGCGCGATCTTGTCCACTGTGGACCTCAATGCCGCGTCGGGAGCGGTGTGGGTGACCACCACCAGGCTCGCCTCCGCGCCCCGCCCCTGCTGCCGCACCACCGAAATGCTCACATCGTGCTCGTTGAAGGTGGCCGCGACCTGCGAGAGCACACCCGGTTTGTCGGCCACGTCGAGGCTGATGTGGTAGCGGGTCGGGGTCTTGCCCATCGGGCGCATCGGCAGTTGCGCGTGCGCCGATTCCCGGGGCCCTTTGCCCGCCACCACCAGGTTACGAGCCACCGCGACCAGGTCGCCGAGCACCGCGCTGGCGGTCGGCGCACCCCCCGCGCCCTGCCCGTAGAACATCAGCTGACCGGCGGCCTCGGCCTCCACGAACACCGCGTTGAACGCATCGCCGACCCCGGCCAGCGGGTGGCTGCGCGGGATCATCGCCGGGTGCACGCGGGCCGACACCGATTCGGTGCCGTCCTCGTCGACCACCCGTTCGCAGATCGCCAGCAGCTTCACCGTGCGATCCAGGGTGCGTGCGGCGGCGATGTCGCCGGGGGTGACCGCCGAGATGCCCTCGCGGTGCACGTCGCTGGCGGTGACCCGGGTGTGGAAGGCCAGCGACGCCAGGATCGCGGCTTTCGCGGCGGCGTCGAAGCCGTCGACGTCGGCGGTCGGGTCCGCCTCCGCGTAGCCGAGCCGACCGGCCTCGTCCAGCGTTTCGGAGTATCCGGCGCCGGTGGTGTCCATCGCGGACAGGATGTAGTTCGTGGTGCCGTTGACGATGCCGATGACCCGGTTGATCCGGTCGCCGGCCAGCGACTCGCGCAGCGGCCGCAGCAGCGGGATCGCCCCGGCCACCGCCGCCTCGAAGTAGATGTCGGCGCCCGCGGCGTCGGCCGCCGCGTACAGCTCGGAGCCGTGTTCGGCCAGCAGCGCCTTGTTGGCCGTCACCACCGACTTGCCGGACCTCAGCGCGCTGAGCAGCAGCGAGCGGGCCGGTTCGATGCCGCCGATCAGCTCCACGATGACGTCGATATCGCCGTCCACCAGCGCTTGGGCGTCGGTGGTGAGCAGGTGCTGGGGCACTTCGGGATGCTTGTGCGGGCGGCGCACCGCCACCCCGGTCACCAGCATCGGCGCGCCGGTTCGCGCGGCGAATTCCTCCGGTTGGTCCTGCAACAGGCGCAGCACCTCGGTGCCAACGGTTCCGCACCCCAACAGTGCGACCCTGATCGGTTCACGGTCCTGGATCACTCACACCTCCAGCCGGAGCAGGTCGTCCTCGGTTTCCCTGCGCAGCAGCAACCGCGCCTGACCAGCGTGAACCGCCACCACGGGCGGCTTGGGCAGGCGGTTGTAGTTGCTGGCCATCACGTAGCAGTACGCACCGGTGGCGGCCACCGCGAGCAGGTCTCCTGGAGCAATGTCCTCTGGGAGCCAGCAATCGCGCACCACTACGTCACCGGATTCACAGTGCTTGCCCACGATGCGGGACAGCGCGGCGGGCGCCTCGGCGCCTCGGGAGACCAGTCGGGCGTCGTAGACGGCGTCGTAGAGCGAGGTGCGGATGTTGTCGCTCATGCCGCCGTCCACGCTGACGTACTTGCGCTGCACATCGGCGCCGAGCGCGACGTCCTTGGTGGTGCCGACCTCGTACACGGTCACCATGCCCGGTCCGACGATCGCGCGGCCCGGCTCGACGGCGATCTTGGGTACCGGGATCCCCGCGTTTTCGGCTTCCTTGCCGACGATCTCGTGCAGCCGGATCGCCAACTGGTCCGGGGGCAGCGGGTCGTCCTCGGCGGTGTAGGCGATGCCCAGGCCACCACCGAGATCCACAGTGGACGCGCTGGCCAGCGCGTCGGCGCCGTGCTCCGCGCGCAGCTCGGCCAGCAGCCGCACCACCCGGTGCGCGGCTAGCTCGAAGCCGTCCACGTCGAAGATCTGCGAGCCGATGTGGCTGTGCAAACCGGCCAGCACCAGCGAGTCGGCCTTGAGCACCCGGTGCACCGCCTCGGCGGCCTGCCCGCCCGCCAGCGAGAAACCGAACTTCTGGTCCTCGTGCGCGGTCGCGATGAATTCGTGGGTGTGCGCCTCCACACCGACGGTGACGCGCACCAGCACGTGCTGCCGGGCACCGAGCTCGGTGGCGATGTGGTCCAGCCGGGTGATCTCGTGGAACGAGTCCAGCACCACGGAGCCGACCCCGGCCCGCACCGCGGCGGTCAGTTCGGCGACGGACTTGTTGTTGCCGTGGAATGTGATCCGCTCCGCGGGGAATCCGGCGCGCAGCGCTACGGCCAGTTCACCGCCGCTGCAGACGTCCAGGCTCAGGCCTTCTTCGGCGACCCACTTCGCGACTTCGGTGCACAGGAACGCCTTCGACGCGTAGTGCACCGCTGCCGGGTCACCGAAGGCTTCCGCGTAGTCGCGGCAGCGCGACCGGAAGTCGTCTTCGTCGAGCACGAACAGCGGTGTGCCGAAGCGTTCTACGAGTTCGCGGACATCGATCCCGGCGAACCGGACGACACCGTCCGCACCGCGCTCGCAGGTGCGCGGCCACACCTGCGGGTGCAGCAGGTCGAGCTCTTCGGTTCCGACCGGAACGGGTCCTGCGGTGTTGCCGGGCGGCACGACGTCCGCGTGCCGCGGCCCGGCGGGATGGGCGCGCATCTACAGCTCCTTCGCGCAGCCTGCCGCTGGACAGGCCATTGGTACGTTCATCTCCTCGCGGGCGCTACATCTTGTCCGGGGCGTTGACGCCGAGCAGTGCGAGACCGTTGGCGATGACCCGCCGGGTCGCCTCGCACAGCTGCAGCCGGGCGATGGTCAACGGGCTCGTCTGGTCGTCGCCGGGCTGCAACACGCGGCACGCGTCGTAGAACTTGTGGTAGGCGGCGGCCACGTCTTCCAGGTAGCGGGCCACCCGATGCGGTTCCCGCAGTTGGGCGGCCGAGAGCACCACGCGCGGGAATTCGCCGAGGGTGCGGATCAGGTCGCCCTCACGTTCGTGGGTGAGCAGCGACAGGTCGGCATCGTCCACCGGGCCCCGCTCGATGCCGAGCGAGGCCGCGTTGCGCTGCAACGAGGCCAGTCGGGCGTGCGCGTACTGCACGTAGAAGACCGGGTTCTCGTTGGTGCGCTTGCTGATCAGGTCCAGGTCGATGTCCAGCGTGGCGTCCACGGAGGACCGGATCAGCGAGTAGCGGGCGGCGTCCACACCCACCGCGTCGACCAGGTCCTCCATCGTCACGACGGTGCCCGCGCGTTTGCTCATCCGCACCGGCTTGCCGTCGCGCACCAGGTTCACCAGCTGTCCGATTAGGACTTCGACCACGTCCGGGTCGTCGCCGAGCGCCGCCGCGGCGGCCTTGAGCCGGGCGATGTAGCCGTGGTGGTCGGCGCCCAGCACGTAGATGCACAGGTCGAAGCCGCGGTTGCGCTTGTCCCGCAGGTAGGCGACGTCGGCTGCGATGTAGGCGGGCTCGCCGTCGCTTTTGATCACCACCCGGTCCTTGTCGTCGCCGTACTCGGTGGAGCGCAGCCACCAGGCGCCGTCGGAGAAGTACAGGTGACCGGATTTCTTGAGCTTCTCGACGGATTCGGCCACCGCACCGGAGGTGTGCAGCGAGTCCTCGTGGAAGTACACGTCGAAGTCGGTGCGGAACTCGTGCATGCGCTGCTTGATCTCATCGAACATCAAGCCCACGCCGACGCGGCGGAACGTCTCGTGGCGCTGCTCGGCGGGCAGATCCAGGGCGCTCGGCTCGGCCTTGAGCACCGCGGCGGCGATCTCGCCGACGTAGTCGCCGCCGTAGCCGTCCTCCGGGGTGGGCTCGCCCTGCGCGGCGGCGATCAGCGACCGGACGAACCGGTCGATCTGCGCGCCCGCGTCGTTGAAGTAGTACTCGCGGGTCACCGCGGCGCCCTGCGCGGCCAGCACTCGACCAAGCGCGTCGCCGACCGCTGCCCACCGGGCGCCGCCCAAGTGCATGGGACCGGTCGGGTTGGCCGAGACGAATTCCAGGTTCACGTTCAGATCCGCGTACCGCTGGCCGTTGCCGTAGTCGGCGGCGCGGCCCAGGACCTCCCGCACGATCTGGCCCTGCGCGTCGGCGGCCAGCCGCAGGTTGAGGAAACCCGGCCCGGCGACGTCGACGGTGTCGATGGCGTCCTGCCCGGTCAGCGCCTCGGCCAACCAGCCCGCGAGATCCCGGGGCGACACGCCGAGCTTCTTCGCGACCTGCATCGCCACGTTGGTCGAGTAGTCGCCGTGCGCCGGGTTTCGGGGTCGCTCGACCGTCACCGCCTCGGGCAGCACGGAGGCGTCCAGCTTCCGGGCGGAAAGCACCTCGACGGCGGTGTTGCGAACCAGTTCAGCGAGCACGGCGGGAGTCACCTTATGCAGTCTAAGGAAGCGTCGCCGCTGCTCAGCCAACGGGTTGGGCTGCGGCGAGGCGGACACGACACGCCGTGTGATCGAATCATCACGCAAGTGTGAGAACGTGTGGTGGCGAGCATTGGACGAGCGGCCCCCCGCCGCGTCCGCAATCTCTACACTGGCGTGCCGGGTCCCCCCGGTGATTCTTGGCGAGACGAGGTTTGCGAACAGCATGGCGAACAGGAAGAGCAAAGCGGTGCGCGGCGCCGTGGTGCATCAGCGGTCGATCCCCTGGATGCTGATCTCCGGAGTCACCGTCGTGGTGGTGTTCGCGGCCGTGATCTTCGGCTACGCGTTCAACCGGTGGTCCGCGCAGGAATCCGTCCGGCAGGCCCAGGCCGCGGCCGAGGCGGCCACCGCCGCGTTCAAGCCGTCCGCGCAGAACCCGGACCCGTCCAAGACGATCCCCGGCATCACCATCGTCAACTACCAGGGGCAGGTCCACATTCGCTCGGACCAGCGCGTCGCCTACGACCACACCCCGCCCTTCGGCGGCCCGCACGACGGCATCTGGGCCGACTGCACCGGCGTGGCCTACCCGGAGGCGGTGCGCACCGAGAACATGGTCCACTCGCTGGAGCACGGCGCGGTTTGGATCGCCTACAACCCGGACCGGGTCGACGAGGCGGGCCTGGAGCGGCTCAAGGCCCGAGTCGAGGGCAAGCCGTACACGATGATGTCGCCGTACCCGGGGTTGGACAGCCCGGTCTCGCTGCAGTCCTGGGGCCACCAGCTCAAGGTCGACAACGCCGACGATCAGCGCATCGACCAGTTCATCACCGCGCTGCGGTTGAACAACAACGGTGTCTACCCGGAGGTCGGCGGCTCCTGCCAGGCCTACCCGGGCGCGTTCGACACGAACAACCCGCCGAAGTTCGACCCGACCCAGCCCGGCCCGGACGCGGTCACCATGGATGGCCGCGGCGCCACGTCGGCAACCGGCGAGATGGGTCAGTAAAGCGGTGTCCGGTGAGGCATCTGCCGCCCGGCGGGCGCTGCCGGTGCGCATCTTCGTGGCCGTCGCGGCGGCGGTGGCGCTGCTGCTGTTGGGGGCGGCGCTCGGTCTGCTGATCCGGGTGCCGTCCTTCGACCGCGCCGAACCGCAGCCGACCGCGGTGGACATCGGGTTCGCCCAGGACATGTCGATGCACCACCAGCAGGCCGTGACCATGGCGACGCTGGCGCGCGAGCGCGCCGCCGACATCTCGGTGCGGCAGTTGGCGTTCGACATCGAAACCAACCAGCGTGATCAGATCGGTCGGATGCAGGGCTGGCTGAGCCTGTGGGGCCAGCCCGCGCAGGCCACCGGTCCGCTGATGCAGTGGATGACCCCCGACGGTGGCCACGACCACCAGGTCGCGGCCACCGGTGCGCCATCGGGCGGGCTGATGCCCGGTATGGCCAGCAGCGGGGACATGTCCCGGCTGCAGTCGCTGCGCGGGCCGGAGTTCGACGTCTACTTCCTGCAGCTGATGCTGCGGCACCACCAGGGCGGCGCCGCGATGGCCGAGTACGCCTCGCTGCACTCAGCCGTTCCGGCGGTGCGCGAGCTGGCGAAGAACATGCTCGGCTCCCAGCGCAACGAGAGCACCCTGATGCGCACCATGCTCACCGAACGAGGCGCCCAACCCCTCGGCTGACCACAGCATGGGAACCTTCCTGTCACTCGCCGGGCGCCACCGACCACCCATGGCCCGTTGACGTGAGCATGGGAACCTTCCTGTCACTCGCCGGGCGCCACCTCGGGACGTCCGCGTCCCGTTGACCGCAACATGGGAACCTTCCTGTCACTTCCGGTGGAGGTCACCAGGTGAGGGCTTGGCAGCGCTTGGCGCATTCGGCGGGTTCGACCTGCAGGGTTGCGTGGTCGATGTGGTACCGCTCGGCCAGCAGACGCTGCGCCGCCACCAGCACGCCGCTGTGATCGGCGGCGGCACCGGTGGTCAGGTGGGCCGAGGCGACTTCCATGCCGGAGGTGAGGGTCCACACGTGGAGGTCGTGCACTTCGGTGACCGATGGCAGTGCGGCGAGATCGGCGCGCAACTCCTGCACGTCCACTCCTTCGGGAGCCTGCTGGACGAGGATTCGCAGGGCCTGGCGGGCCAACTTCCAGGTTCGCGGTAGCACGAACAGCCCGACCGCGACGGCCACGATCGGGTCAGCCAGGTACCAGCCGAACGCCCAGCTCACCGCGCCACCGATCAGCACACCCACGGAGCCGATCGTGTCCGCG
Source organism: Saccharopolyspora antiqui (assembly GCF_052246905.1). Lineage (NCBI taxonomy): Bacteria > Bacillati > Actinomycetota > Actinomycetes > Pseudonocardiales > Pseudonocardiaceae > Saccharopolyspora > Saccharopolyspora antiqui. Next base: position 61,300 of record NZ_JBQQBO010000028.1, on the reverse strand, counting down.
AGCACCTCCAGGTAGGCACCGCGCACGTTCAGACTCTCGTTGGCGCCACGCCGCAGCAGTGCGAACACCACGAGGTTGGCGACCAGCCCTGCGGCGGCGGTCAACATCATCGGCATTCCGGCGATTTCCGGCGGTTGCCGGAAGCGGGCGATGGATTCGTAGAGGATGTAACCGGCGACGCCGAACAGCAGCACGGCGTTGGCGAGTGCGGCCAGAACCTCCATGCGGTACAGGCCGAAGGTCCGTTTGCCTTCGACTGGTCTGCGCGCGGCCGTGATCGCGGCGAGTGCCATGCCGACGCCGAGCACGTCGGTCAGCATGTGCCCCGCGTCGGAAAGCAGTGCCAGCGAGGACGTGAAGAATCCGACGAGTGCTTCGAGCACGAAGAACGCGAGCAGGATCGCGAACGACGCAGCCAACCTCCGCACGTAGCGGCCGGATGCGCTGACCGCGTCGGCGGCCGAACCGTGCCCGTGGCCCTGACCCATCGGCTGCCCTCCTCAACACCCGCTCCTAATACATAGTGAAATATGCATGATTGCAGGTGTCAAGCACAGCGCCCCGACCAAGGACGCGAGCATGGGAACCTTCCTGTCACCGGTGACAGGAAGGTTCCCATGCTCCTTCTGGCCCGCGAAGCGGCGGTGAATGTGCGGGGTGGGGTAAGTCGCCCCCCACCGAAGGCGGTGTGGTGGATGCGCTAGGCTGACGATCGTCCGCAGCGACAAGCCCTCGTAGCTCAGCGGATAGAGCACTGCCCTCCGGAGGCAGGTGTCGCAGGTTCGAGTCCTGCCGAGGGCGCCCCAGCAAGAACCACTTCAATCGACCCCTGAGCAGGCATGAAGCCGCCGGGGGTCGGTCTGTTGATAGGCCACTGGCTGCCGCGTTCTGTCGGTGTCCGCGGGCAATGCGTGGACACGTGGCGCTCGGGCGCGCGACGAACGCCGCGCGATCATGGCCTGCCCGTGCAGCAGGGCGCGCAGATCGTCAGCACCACCCCGACCGAGCATCCTGCGGCCGTTGGCGGCGCTCCCGCAGCAAGCCGCTGGAGCTCTCCCGGACAAGGCGCTCGCGTTAGGACCTCGGCCCCCTACTGGTTGCGCGGCGGCTGCGCCGCACCGGAGTTGCTCGCCGAAGTCGTCAGCACCGCGGCGGCCGACGTGCGCGGCTGAGCCCCGAAGGCTCCAGCCATCGAGTGTCGGGATCAACCTGTGCCGGTTATGCCCCGCATATCCCTGACTTCCCGGCGGAGCACTCCCCTGAGTTTCTGGACTTGCAGGTCCATTTTTCGGTCAGCACCCTGGCAGCGAAGCGCACCTCGCGCGACTACTGGGCAAACCGAAAGAAACGAGACAGCAGTGGACTTCCAGTTAGCAGGCAAGCGAGCGCTCGTCACCGGATCGAGCTCCGGTCTCGGTGCGGCGATCGCCAAGCTCCTCGCCGCCGAAGGCGCAGACCTCGTCATCCACGGCCGCGACGAGGCCAGGGCCGCAGTGGTGGCGAAATCCATCCGGGAAACTGGCGCAGCGGCCACCCTCGCGATCGCCAGCCTGGACACCGACGCCGGCGCCGACCTGGTCGCGACCGCCGCACTCGGTGATGGCCCGGTCGACATCCTGGTGAACAACGTCGGCGTCTTCGACATGCAGAAGAGCTGGACGACCACCACGCCAGCCGACTGGGCCGACCTGTACAACGTGAACGTCATTTCGAGCGTTCGCTTGATCCAGCGACTCGTGCCCGCGATGCGCGAGCGCGGGTGGGGTCGGGTGATCCAGATCGGCAGCGTGACCGGCTCGCTCCCGTCGGCATCCCAGCCGCATTACAACGCCACCAATGCCGCGCGGGAAAACCTGTCGCAGTCGCTCGCGCGGGAGTTGCGCGAGTCCGGGGTGACGTCGAACACCGTCGCACCTGGCGGCATCCTCACCGATGCCATCAAGGACATGCTCTTCGGATTCGGCAAGGCGAACAACATGGGTGAAACCTGGGAGGAGATCGAGCCGAACGTCGTGCGCGCGCTCGGGCCCAACGACGTCGGCAGGGTTGCCCGCCCCGAGGAGATCGCCGCCGCGGTGGCCTACCTGGCGAGCCCGGCCGCGAACTACCTCACCGGCGCGACCCTCCGACTCGACGGCGGCTGGTACGTGCAGCCGGTCCACGACAACAGCTGACGGCGCGCGGAACGACATCCAGGATTCGAGCCCAGGAGGCGAGTTCTCCGGCTTGTCCGCACGCCAGCACGGGGTCGCGCGCAGTGAGCGCGACCCCTGCATCGGCGACCTACCGCACAACATTCTGGACTTGCCAGTCCACTCTGCTGGTCGTTAGCGTGGGAATTCACGGTGAAATACGCGGGGAGCCAGGCGCATGGGGAAAGTGCTGACAGCCAAGGGCGCGGCGACGCGTGCGCGCATCATCGAGGGCGCGGCGGAACTGCTCCGGGAGCACAGCGTCGAGAACACCACTCTCGACCACATCCGCACCCACACCGCGACCAGCAAGAGCCAGCTGTTCCACTACTTCCCGGAAGGCAAGGAGCAGTTGCTGCTCGCGGTGGCCGAGTACGAGGCCGAGCGGGTGCTGGATGATCAACAGCCCTACCTCGGCGACCTGTCGACGTGGACCGCCTGGTACCAGTGGCGGGACGCGCTGATCAAGCGTTACACGGCAATGGGCGACACCTGCCCGCTGGGTTCGCTGTTCCTGCAGATCGGCCGGCACACACCCGGTGCGCAGGCCATCGTCCGCGGCCTGATGCGGAGGTGGCAGAACGCGCTGGCCGCAGGCATGCGATCGCTCCAGCAACACGGTCGGCTGCCCGAGTCGTTCGACGTCGAGCGGGCCGCCGCGGCGCTGCTGAGCGCACTGCAAGGAGGAGTGACGCTCATGCTCTCCACCGGCCGCAGCGACCATCTGAAAGCAGCTCTGGACTACAACATCGAACAGCTGCGACTACACGCGCCGAGCCGCGCAGCCGCTCGGTAGCGAGACGTCGCGGAGCTCGACAGTTCGCGCTCTTGAATGAAAATCCCGGTTCTTACCGGAAACCCAGCCATGACCGTGGCCATGGTCGGTTCAGGCGCGCAGGTCGTAGCTCAGATGTGTCGCCGTCGAGGACACCCGGACTGAACGCTGCGTGAACTGGCGTCGTTGACATCCCGTGAACAGCGCGATGCCGGACCCCAGCACGACGGGTGCGAGGTGTATTCGAAGCTCGTCGACCAGACCCGCATCGACGCATTGGCGAATCACATCACCACCGCCCATGACGAACACCTTCTTGGCCCCGGCAGCGGCGCATGCCTGCTCGATGGCGGCTTTGAGACCAGCGGTGACGAAGGTGAAGTCGAGGCCCAGGCGCAATTCGGCTGGAGCGGCGTGGGTGACGACGAAGAAAGGCGGGGTTGCCGCCAGCTTCGCGCCGTAACCCATGTCGTCGTTCCAACCGTGCGGCCCGTCCACGAAGTCGAAGAGACGACGGCCCATCACCACCGCGCCCGTCTCCTCCGCGGTCTCGCGGAGCACTTCAGCGTCAACGTCATCGCTGGAAGCCACGGCCCAAGCGTGCAGCGACTCGCCACCACGGCCCAGGCCGTGTTCTGGATCGGGATCCGGTCCCGTCACGAATCCGTCAAGCGACATGGATATGTCGGCAACGACTTTCGACATCAAGCCTCCCAGCACAGCACGTCGGCGATGCAGACCACGCTGCCTCCCGAAACTCATCGGCGCGCGTCGGTCACCGGCGCTCACCTTCGATCTCGGGTCCAGCCCCGGAGTTCAGCGCGGACCGGCGGAGTCCGCATGGCGCCTTCCGCGGGCTCGGGTTCGCCGGAACGCCACCGCTGGCCAACCGGGCTGTGTCCGAAGCAACTGCCGAATGCCTCTCAATGAGAGCTATTCTGCCAAGGTGAGCGATGCGGACCCGTTGACCGTCGCCGACGAGCTGATGACCGTGACCACGGCGCTGCGCCGGGTGGTGCGGCGCAGCCTTCGCGCCGAGCTGCCGGGCCCGCACCCGCGAGGCGCTGAGATCGAACTGCTGCGGGTCGTCGAGCAGCGGCCGGGCATCAGCGTGGCCGCCGCCGCCCTGCAGCTGCGGCTGGCGGCGAACTCCGTGAGCACCCTGGTCAACCAGCTCGCCCGAGTCGACATGCTGCACCGCGAGACCGATCCCGACGATCGCCGCGTGGTCCGGCTGCGCCTGACCGATGCCGCCGCGCATCGGCTCACGACCTGGCGGCACGCGAGAACCGACCTCGTCCGCGAGGCCTTCGCGAATCTATCCACAGTGGACCAAAAGGCGATTGCCGGTGCGTTGCGCGGGTTGAACGCGTTGGTCGAGGACCTGGAAGGGAGCAGTGCCGATGACCGAACCGATGGCGGTCCGCTGCACGGGGCTGCGGCAGACGTTCGGCGAGCACGTCGCGGTCGACGGGATTGACCTGGCCGTCCCCGCCGGCGCGGTGTTCGGACTGTTGGGCCCCAACGGCGCGGGCAAGACCACCACGATCAGGGCGATCACCACGCTGCTGCCCACCGCGGCCGGAACCGTCGAGATCTTCGGCGTCGACGTGGCGCGCCACAAGCTCGCGGCGCGACGACTCATCGGGTACGTGCCGCAGCAGCTGTCGGCGGACGGGACGCTGACCGGTTGGGAGAACGTGGCGCTGTTCGCCCGGCTCTTCGACGTGCCCCGCGCGCAGCGACGATCCGCCGTGCGCACCGCACTGGAGGCCGTCGGCCTCACTTCCGCCGCCGAACGTCAGGCCAGCACCTATTCGGGCGGCATGGTGCGCCGCCTCGAACTCGCGCAGGCGCTGGTCAGCGGGCCGAAGCTGCTGGTGCTGGACGAGCCGACGATCGGGCTCGACCCGATCGCCCGGGAGGGCGTGTGGGAGCGGATCCACGAGATCCGCGCCGCGACGGGGATGACCGTGCTGGTGACCACGCACTACATGGACGAGGCCGACCAGCACTGCGAGCAGATCGCGCTCATGCACCGCGGCCGGATTCGCGCGCTGGGCACTCCGGCGGAACTCAAATCCGTCGTGGGACCCGAGGCCACGCTCGACGACGTCTTCCGAACGATCAGCGACGACGCCTTCGACGCCGAGACAGGGGAAGGGATGCGGAATGTCCGCTCGACTCGACGTACCTCAAGCCGCCTCGGTTGAGCCGGTGCGGCGAAGCCTGCCGGGCCTGGTGTTGTCGCGCACCGCGGCGATGTGCCTGGTCGAGTTGCAGAAGCTGCGCCACGACCGGTCCGAGTTGCTCACCAGGGCGATCCAGCCCGCGCTGTGGCTGCTGATCTTCGGCCAGGTGTTCACCAGGCTGCGGGCGATCCCAACCGGGAACACCCCGTACCTCGACTACCTCGCACCGGGCATCCTCGCGCAGTCGGCGTTGTTCATCGCGATCTTCTACGGCATCCAGATCATCTGGGAGCGCGACGCCGGGGTGCTGGCGAAACTGCTGGTCACACCCACCCCGCGAGTCGCGCTGGTGACCGGCAAGGCGTTCGCCGCCGGGGTACGCGCGCTGGTGCAGGCGCTGGTGGTACTGGTGCTCGCGGCGCTGCTCGGCGTCGGCCTCACCGGAAATCCGCTGAAACTGCTCGGGATGGCCGTGGTGGTGGTCCTCGGCTCGGCGTTCTTCTGCTGCCTGTCCATCACGATCGCCGGGCTGGTGCTGTCGCGGGATCGACTGATGGGGATCGGGCAGGCGATCACCATGCCGTTGTTCTTCGCCTCCAACGCCCTGTACCCGGCCGATCTGATGCCCCAGTGGCTGAAGGTGATCAACTACATCAACCCGCTCGGCTACGAGGTCGACGCGCTGCGCGGGTTGCTGATCGGCACCCCCGCGAACTTGGCGCTGGACTTCGGCGTTCTGATCGTGGCCGCGGGCGTGATGATCAGCGTGGCGTCCGCCCTGCTGGGGCGCTTGGCCAGGTGAGGTGCTGGCGCGGCCCGGCCATGACCGTCCACAAAGGTCACCTGGGCCGCGGACGGGGCGCGGTGGGCGCTCAGAACTCCTTGGCCAGCGGTCCGATCAGCGGCTCCCACTCGGTGACCGTGACCTCCGCGATCACGCCCCGGATCCTGAACGGGTCCTTCTCGACGTGGGCGCGGACCTCGTCCTTGGTGGCGGCCTTGAACAGCAGCAGGGCACCCTGCTGCTCGTCGGCGCTGTAGGGCCCGGAGACCGCGACGATGCCGCGCTCGGCGAGTCCGCGCAGGTAGTCGCGGTGTTCGGCGCGGAACTCGTCGCGGGTGGCGGTGTCGTCGGTGTAGCGGTAGGTCACGGCGAAGACGGTCACTGGTGGATCCTTCCGACCTGGTTGGTTTCCCGGTGGCGGTTCAGCTGGGCGTGGGGTGGAAGTAGGCGTGGCTCGGCAGGTTCTCGCGCTGCTCCAGCGCGTTGATGGCCGAGGCGGTCAAGCTCCGCGTGATGTGGTCGCGCATCAGTTGCGCGGCGCTGGGTCCGTCTCCGGCGAGGATGAGTTCGAGGAGCTGGTGGTGTTCATCGAGGTCCCTGGTGCGGGGCTCGTCGCCGGGTGGCAGTTCCAGGCCGACGCGGCGGTACCGGTCGGATTTGTCCCACAGGTCGTCGAGCAGCCGGATCAGGACATCGTTGTGCGAGGCGAGGTAGAGGGCGCGGTGGAATTCCCGGTGCGCGGTGAGCGCTTCCTCGCCCCAGGTCCGCGTGACGGGCAGCAGTCGCTCGACGGCGCCGCGCATCGCGGCGATGTCGTCGTCGGTGCGGCGGGTCGCGGCGAGTTCCGCGGCGCTCGGGTCGAGGGAGAGGCGGACCTCGAACAGCTGGCGGGCCTCGGTGGCGCTCATCCGAGCGACTCGGGCGTCCCGGTGGGCGTCGAGGTCCACCAGGCCTTCGCTGCTGAGCCTGCGGATCGCCTCGCGCAGCGGCGTGATGCTCATGCCCAACGATCCGGCGAGGTCGTGCTGGGCCAGCCGTGAACCGGGCAGCAGGGCACCGGTGAGGATCAGTTCGCGGAGCTCGACGTAGGCGACGTCGCTCTTGCTGGAGAACACATTCGTGCTGGTCATCGCCTCCGGTCGCCTCCGTTCGCGAATTGGGGCTTGTGTTCAAGCTCAGCGCGATCGTAGCATCCTCGCATCTTATAAAATAGATTATAAATTACGAGGAGATCGCCGATGAAGATCGTCTCTGTCCACGAGGACGTCGTCCCGATCAGTTCCTCGATCCGCAACGCCTGGATCGACTTCACCGCGATGGACTGCTCGATCGTGGCGATCGTCAGCGACGTGGTGCGTGACGGCGAACCGGTGGTCGGCTACGGCTTCAACTCCAACGGCCGCTACAGCGCCGGTGAGATCCTCCGCCGCCGAGTCATCCCCCGGCTGCTCGCCGCCGAGCCGGAGACGCTGCTCGCCGAAGACGGCCAGTTCGAACCGGCCCGCGCGTGGGACGTGATGATGCGCAACGAGAAACCGGGCGGCCACGGCGAGCGGTCCGTGGCGGTCGGCGTCGTCGACATGGCGCTGTTCGACCTCGCCGCCAAGATCGCTGGTCAACCCCTCTACCGCTGGCTGTCCGAACGCTACGGCGACGGCCAGCCCGACGACTCGGTGTTCGTCTACGCCGCTGGCGGCTACTACGCCCCCGACAAGGGCCTGCGCGAGCTGCAGGACGAGATGCGGGGCTTCCTCGACCAGGGCTACCGGGTCGTGAAGATGAAGATCGGCGGGGCGGACCTGACCGAGGACCTCAAGCGGATCGATGCGGTCCTCGAAGTTCTCGATGGCGACGGCTCCCGGCTCGCCGTGGACGTCAACGGCCGGTTCGACCTGGCGACCGCGCTCGAATACGCGCGCGCGATCGAGCCCTACGGCCTGTTCTGGTACGAGGAGGTCGGCGACCCGCTGGACTACCAGCTCAACGCCACCCTCGCCGAGCACTACAGCGGACCGCTGGCCACCGGCGAAAACCTGTTCTCGCTGCAGGACGCCCGCAACCTGATCCGCTACGGGGGGCTGCGCCCGGACCGCGACTTCATCCAGGTCGACCCGGCGCTGAGCTACGGGCTGGTCGAATACCTGCGGATCCAGGACATGCTGCGCGCCCACGGCTGGTCCTCGCGCCGCTGCATCCCGCACGGCGGGCACCAGTTCTCACTGCACATCGCCGCGGCGCTCAAGCTCGGTGGCAACGAGTCCTACCCCGGCGAGTTCCAACCCACCGGCGGCTTCGCCGACGACGCGGTGGTCCGCGACAGCTACGTCGGACTGACCGAGACGCCCGGAATCGGGTTCGAAGGCAAAGCGGCTTTCCACCGCGTCCTGCGCGAACTGCACAACTGAGGCCCCGACCAATCTTCCAACCGTCGTGCAAGGGAGCACAGGATGTCGTCCACGATCGCAGCCGACCGCCCGCAGCGGTCCCGGTTCGGCAAGCTTCTCCGTGAGTTGTGGTTCCAGGTGGTGGTGGCAGCGGTGCTCGGCATCGCCGTCGGCCTCCTGCTGCCCGATGTCGGAACCGCCCTCAAACCGCTCAACGACTGGTTCATCGCCCTCGTCGAGATGATCGTGATCCCGGTCGTGTTCTGCGTGGTGACCACCGGCATCGCCGCGATGGACAACCTCCGCAAAGCCGGCCGCATCGGCGTCAAGGCGATCGGCTACTTCATAGTGTTCTCGCTGGTGTCCATGCTGATCGGGCTGGTGGTCGCGAACATCTTCAAGCCCGGCGCCGGGATGCACATCGATCCGGCGACCCTCGATGCCGGGGCGGTCCCCTCAGCGGCGACCGAGCAGCACGCGAGCTTCTCCGGATTTGTTTCGAGCCTGATCCCCGACAACCTCTTCGGCGCGATCACCAGCGACAACATCCTCGCCGCACTGCTGGTCTCCATCGTGTTCGGGGTGGCGCTCAACGTCAGCGGCCCGGCGGCGGCACCGCTGACGCGCGGCATTTCCGCGCTGTCCGTGGTCGTCTTCCGGATCGTCGGGTGGGTCATGCGCCTCGCCCCGATCGGCACCTTCGGGGCGCTGGCGACGGTCGTCGCCACCTACGGCGCCAGCAGCCTGCAGCAGCTCGGCTACCTGATCGCGTTGTTCACCGCCACCTGCGTCGTGTACATCATCGTGGTACTCGGCGCGGTCATGCGGGCCTGCAAGCTGAGCTTGTTCGGTCTGATGCGCTTCCTCAAGGACGAGCTGCTGGTGGCCCTGAGCACCTGCTCCAGCGAGGCGGTCCTCCCGCAGGTGGTGCGCAAGCTCGAAATCCTCGGCATCGGTCGCCCCGTCGTCGGCATCGTGATCCCGGCGGGCTTCTCGTTCAACCTCGACGGTTCCGCGGTCTACCTGACGATGGCGTCGCTGTTCCTCGCCCAAGCCGTCGGCATCAACCTGAGCTGGCAGCAGCAGTTGGTGATGGTCGGCATCATGATGCTGACCAGCAAGGGCACCGCTGGTATCGCCGGCGGCGCGTTCATCGTCCTGGCGAGCACCATGACAGCGGTCGGGCACATTCCGCTGGCCGCGCTCGCCCTGATCGTCGGCGTGGACCGGATCCTCAACGAAGGCCGGGTGTTCATCAACGTGCTCGGCAACGCCGTCGCCGCGATCGTCGTCGGCAAGTGGGAGAACGACTTCGACCAGGGCAAAGCCCGGCGCGTGCTCAGTGCGGGAACCGCCGAGCAGGAAACCGAGCAGCCCGCGGTCGAAGAGGCCACCCCGAGGAGCTGAAGTCGGTATTCCACAGCCGGGTGGGGCTGACGATTCCTCGCCAGCTCCACCCGCCCGGCCCGGTTTCGCCGTCGGGCGCCGCCGAGGTCAGTGAGGAACTGCGGACCTGTTGCGCTGGGTTTCGGCCCCGCACCCGCTGGCCGGCCACTCCCTGGGCGGCCACTCCCTGGGCGGCCTGCCGCTTCGCGCGGCGCCTCCGCGACGAGCGGGCCTGCTCCCGCTGGAACCCCGGCGCCAGGACTATCCCGGCTAGACGCCTAACCGCTCGGTCCTCTGCCCGCCCAGCACCGAGCTCTTCGAATCCGTTCCTGAACGCGTTTTGAGGACGATTTCGCGCGAAATCGCCGCTTCTCGTGGGCGGCGGGTTGCGATTTCGCGCGAAGTCGGTTGGTCGAATCCTCGCACAGCCGCTTCAAGGACAAACCCTCAACGCTGATCGCAGGACCCGCGCTGCGCAGTTCGTCACGGCTCTGCGCGCGGCGTACGCGGACACCGCGTCGGTGTATGCCCCTGGTTGGCCTGCTCGGACGAACTTCGTGTGGAGCGCGAGCCGTGAGCTCATTGGAAGACATCGTCCGGGCGATCACCACCGCCGATCCCGACTCCACTGACGCCTCCGACCTCGAAGCGCTTCGCGATCTGATCGGGAATGCTCGCGTGGTCTGCCTCGGCGAAGGCGACCACGACATGTCCGAGTTCTACCGGTTGAAGCAGGCGCGCGGATCGAGATCTCGGCAGTACGCGCTCGTGAGTGGGGAGCCTGGTCCTTGCCGGATGCTCAAGTTGAGGACATCGCTGACAGTTGGTGCCTCAGGACCTCGCGGGCACTGATCGGCCCGTCGTCGTAGTGGTCAGGGCTGTTGTGGTGATCATGCGGCGATGGGCAGAGCAGAGCTTTCGATGGATCCCGAGTTCGCCGCTGCGGTCACGAGGATGGCCGTGGACGGGAAGATCAACATGGCAGGCTTCTGCCACGAACATCTCGCCGGACCAAACACTCACGAGTCTCGCGGCGCTGGGATGACAGGAAGGTTCCCTTCCTCAGGTAAGACAGGGTGCCGTCGGCCGGGTAGTGACAGGAAGGTTCCCTTCCTCGCGGATCGGGCACGTGCGTGCGCCCCGGTGAGGCGCCGCGCACGCCAATTCGCACGCCCTTCAAGGACCAGATCCTCAGCGTTGTCGTCGAGCGACCGCGCTCGACTCGCCGCCGAGTGCGCGGAGTCGGGCAAACCGAGCAGCGGCGCAAGGCGATGAGATCGCTACGCGGTCACGCCGTGAAGCCAGGAGCCTTACGGCTGGGATGTTTCGATGCGCCAGCGGACGTTGCCCTCGACGAGCATCAATGCAGCTTTCGACGGCTTTGACCTGCCCATCTCGCTGTTCGATCTGCGATCTGCGCCAACCGATCTCATCGCGGGACCGGCGGCATCCTGGGGCAAGGCAGCCAGGGCGCCGTCGGCGATCTCCCGAGGCGTTCGCCCATCCTCACAGCGCCGCCCACCCTTCTCTGGTGTGGTCGACAAGCTCCGGGACGACATCGAAAGTTCGACCGGATGAAGCGCGTCGATCTTCGATGCGTGAAGCCGCCAGGTGCCGCACCGGGCGCCGCTGCTAGTTGGCGGCGGCTCCCGGTGCGGCGCATGGATCATTCGTTGGGGTTGAACGGGATGCCTTCCGGCTTTGCGTTTTCAAGGTTGCCAGCGAAAGCGCTGTCCTTGATCGCCAGGCTGGCGCTGCCGAAGTCAGCCGATGTCAGCGTGTCGCGGATACCGGCCGGGAAGTTGTCCCAGCTGACCAAATCGGGGTACTGCCACGTCCCGTAGTGGTTCTCCGGCTGCTCGTCCATGTTGGCCAGGCGGAACGCGTGGGTGCCGATACCGTCCTTGTGGTAGATGACCTTCGGATGGGTACCTTCCCAGGCGACCTGGGAACTGGGGTACGTGGAGTAGTCGCCATGCGCCGACGTCGAAACGTACTGCGCCTGATCCTGGAAGACCCACACCACCACGTGTTCGAGGTCGTGCCGGTGTCCGCCGAGACCGCTGCCGTCGACGGCCTGGTCCTTCTCGAAGTACAGGTCGTAGAGGTAGGCGCACCAACCGTTCTGGTTGCACTTGGAGCGGGAGTAGGAGTTGGTGTTGTCGAGATCGGACTGGTCGTGGCAGTTGCCGTTGACCGCGCCGGAGGGCTCCAACCCCGGGGCCACCGTGCCATCGGAGCCGATGGCGGGGGTGGGGTAACAGCCGTCTCCGTCGTAGTCGAAAGCCGGTTGCCATTTGGCGTCGGCTTCCGCAGCGCTACCGGGCAGCGCGGCGGGCGGATCCGCGAAGGCATACGCCGGGGGGATCGCCAGGAGCAGCACGGCGGCACCGGCGAAGGCGCGGATGGCGAACGAGGACTTCCTGGCCCGCCGCGGCCTCTTGCGTTCGCCAGGGGATTCCTCTTGACGGCGGAAAAGCCGTAATATCTGCGTCTTTCGTATTCCGTCCACTGTGTCCATCGCAACTACGACCTCTCGATCTTGTCGGCAGGACCCGGCTGATCATAGTTGCTTTCCCAGACCTGAACGGCGAATTCGAGTTGAACAGAAAAGATCGGCTCGATCTCGCCGAGGGTTCGCTCGAATATTTCCCATATTCAATTCGGCACATGAACCGCCCGGCGGCCGCGCCGCAGCGGCCGACTCGCAGGTCAACGCGACAGCGCCAGATATTGCGGAACCGTGCCAGACACGGTCAGGCAATTCGCGTGGCGGCTGCCGTGGTGAAAATCGGGAACTCCGGTAATTCCGCTGGTCCGGGCATATTCTCGCCGGTGGCCGCTAGAACACGCCCGATGCGGTTTCAGGACGTCAGTGTTGCGGCCTGCACGTGGTCGATGCGGTTGCGCATCGCCGCCCAGTAGACCAGGCCCGGCACGATGAGGCCGAACAACCAGGCGATATCGGCCCCACCTAGCAGCGGCACCAGAAAACCGGTGAAGACCCCTTCCGCGTTGGAAAACGGGATCTGCACCACGATGCCGAAGAAATATGCCACCAGCGCCGGGCCGCACCAACGCCCGTAACGCCCGTTCGGGTCATACATGTCCGCCAGGTCGTAGTTCTCCTTGCGCAGCAGGTAGAAGTCGATCAGGTTGATAGCACTCCACGGAGTCAGGAAATAAAGCAGGAAGTGCAGGAACAGCACGAAGTTCGACAGGAAGTCACCGCGGCCCAGCACCGCCGCGACACCGCCCAACACCCCGAAAAGTCCGATGTAGACGATTCGGGTGCGCGGCGAGAGCATGACTTTCCGGGTGAATGCGGTCATCGTGGTGGCAACGGTCATGTAGCCGCCGTAGATGTTGAGCACGTTGACCGTGAACTTGCCCAACGCGACGGCCATCAGCAGCGGCAGCACCAGGCCCTGCCCGCCGAGGCCGACCACGTAGGCGACCTCGTGCCCCTTGAACGCCGAGCCAGCGACCGCGTAGGCCAGCGCGCCGAACGACATCGCCCAGGTCGCACCGATCGCGGTACCACCGTAGGTCCACCAGAAAGTGGCGCGAATCGAGGTCGTCGCCGGGAGGTACCGCGAGGTGTCCGCAACGTACGGGCCGAATGTGAGCTGCCAGGACGCCGTCAGCGACAGCGCCAGCAGGAACGCGGGCAGATCCAGATGCGCATTGGCCAGCACCGGGCCGAGGTCGTGGGTGGTGAGCAGCCGGATCGTCAGGTACACGAACACCACGACCGACACCAGCGACGTCAACCAGCCGAATCGGTGGATCAGCCGGTAGCCCACCATCGCGATCAGCGCGGAAAGCCCCGCGTACAGCAGGATGCTCAGGTCCACCGGCAGACCGGTGATCTCGGCGAGCGCCTGACCGCCCAGCACGTTGCCGCTGGCGAAGTAGCCGAGGTACATCAGCACGACGAGGATCAACGGCAGCACCGCGCCGTACACGCCGAACTGGGCGCGGCTTTGAATCATCTGCGGGATGCCGAGTTTGGGGCCCTGCGCGGCGTGCAGCGCCATCGGCACCGCACCGATGCCATTGCCCAGCACGACGGCCACCAGCGCCCACAGCGGGTGCAGGCCCACGAGCACCGTCAGAGCACCCGTCACCGCCGCCGTGATCTGCATGTTTCCCGCGAACCACAGCGTGAACAGGCTGCGCGGGTGGCCATGCCGTTCGCCGTCCGGAACGGGGTCGATCGACCTGCGTTCGACCTGCAGTCCTCCCGCCATTTGACCTCCTCGCGACGGCGACGTTCAGTTCGTTCCATTAGTCGCCGCGCACCCCCCGACAGCAATGGCCACCCCGCACCCGCTGTCCAGGATCCCAGACACGACGAGCCACCCCGACTCGGTACGGACCCCGGGCAGCCCCCGGCTCAAACAGGGCGCACGAACCGGAAGGTGCCGCCCGCCAGAGGGTTCTGGCACCAGCCCGAGCGCCGCAGAGGCCTGGGGGATTCTCCGACGAAGCAGTCTCCGGGAGGCCAATACGAGGCACCCACCGACCTAGTGCGGCCATGGCAACCAGGGCCGCACAACAGCCGAACCACTCCCACGTCCAGGCCGGTGGGGTGACAGGAAGGTTCCCATGCTGCGAAAACACGGCAGCCAATCCGGGCAAATCAGTCTTTCCTGCGCGCCGGACCGCTGTTCATGCTCGAAGGCGAGACGGTCGACGAGAACGGCTAGATCAACTGCCGGATGCGGTCGCAACTCGGAAGCGGAGGCGGCTACGGGCCGCAGGGGCTGGTGGAACTCCCGATCCGCTTCCTGCTGCCTACGGCGTCCCGTGATTCACCGTTGGTCGGCTTGCGCGCGGCCCGATTCGATCACCCAGGACGAGATGGTGTGCACGGAGCCGTCGCGGCTGCCGGTGTCGGCGGCGACGAAATCCGTGCGCCATTGGGAGGCAGTGATCGTGCAGAGCGTGTATCCGCAGTTCTCGTCGTAGAAGCGGACTTGCGGGTTCTCCGGCAACGACTGTTTGGTCAGGTTCGAGGTGAAAGCGGCCGCCGAACTGATACCGGTGGTGAGGAATTCGGTCAGCACTGGCGGGCCGTCGAGGTTCCGGTCAGCCGGAACGTTGTTCACCCACGCGGTGTGCCAGTCGGCTGAGAGCATCACCGGATTACGCGGCCGTGTCGCGGCGAGATCGTCCAACAGCCGCTGCCGGGCCGCTGGATAGCCATCCCACGACGCGTAATACACCTCCCGGTCCGCACCAGCGGCGAAGTCGTACGGCGCGAAAAGCACGGTTTGCACGATCGGATTCCACGCCGCGCCGGTGCGGCCCAGGCTCCGGCGCAGCCACCGCTCCTGGTTCGCACCGAGCATCGACCGCTGCGGATCATCGAGCGCCGCGCAGGCCGCCCCGATCAGTTCAGTGCCGCAAACGTACTGGTCATCTCGGAATTGGCGGGTGTCGAGCAGATGCAGCCGGGCCAGCCCGCCGAAATCGACGCTGTGGTGGATTCGCATGCTCGGGCCGTCCGGGTGGGCAGCAGCGGACATCGGGAGGTGTTCGTAGTAGGCCTGGTAGGCGGCGGCACGACGTTGCAGCAGGGCCGGGTCGCCGTCCTCGACCGCATCGTGGTTGTCGGGAATCACCAGCCAAGGCGCGGCCGCGTGGGCGTCCTGCAGATCTGGGTCGAGCCGGTACAGGGCATGCCGCAGGCGGTAGGACTGCAGGTCGGTCGCTGTCGCCCGCAGGTGGTTGGGAATCTCGGCAAGCCGCGGATGGACACCGGTCGTGAAGACGTCGTCGTAGATGTAGTCGCCGACCTGCAGAACGAGGTCGAGGTCCCGGGCGGCCATGTCGCGGTAGGCGGTGTAGTAGCCGTCCTCGAATCGTTGGCACGACGCGATCGCCATCCGCAGTGCGGACACCGCCGCACCCGCTGCCGGCAGAGTCCGGGTGCGGCCGACCCGGCTCAGCGCCCTGCCGCAGCGAAACCGGTAGAAGTACCAGCGATCCGGCGCCAAACCGGTGACGTCCACACGCACGCTGTGCGCGGCCTCGGGGTACGCGATCGCGGTGCCCTGCTGAACAACGGTGGTGAACCGCTCGTCGTCGGAGACCTGCCAGTGCACCGGCAGCGCACGCGGGGCGAGGCCGCCGTCGATTTCCAGCGGAGACGGCGCCAGTCGGGTCCACAGCGTGACTCCCGTTGGAGTCGGCGCACCGGATGCGACACCGAGTGTGAACGGATAGCTGTCCCACTCCCCGGCGGCGACGCCGGTGCCGAAGTAGAGGCCCGCAGCAGCACCGAGCCCAACCCCGAGCACACCCCGCCGTCCGATCCGGATCACCCCGGCCCCTCCCCACACTCAACCTGCCAGCAGAAAAGCAGCCAGACATGAACAGCTGGCACGCCCGCCATGAACACCACACAGCCGACCGAGATGCAGCATGGGAACCTTCCTGTCATTTTTGGCAGGAAGGTTCCCAGCTCCTGAGCGGATCCGCGCCGTGAGCACCGCCAGTTATCAGTTCAGTCCACTGTGGCCGTCGTCGATGAGACAGATGCGTCGGTCACGGTGTGTCGGTGAGCGCAGACAGACTGCCCATGACGATGCTGGTGGTATGGCAGGAGTCGATGCGCTGGCCAGGATCGGGCTACGCGTTGGCCACGCCGTTCTGCGCCATACCCGCGCATGGTGGCGCTTACGATTTGCGGGCCGAGGGATCAAGCCCGCAGCGAAAAATCCAGCACCACCCCGGACCGGAGCGTCACGGCTGCGGACCCACACCGGCGATGAAACCGGCAGCACAGCTGACGGATGCGTCTCGCGTCGCGAGGAGGGCGCCGACCGACCAGAGCCTGCCGATCAGCGGCGGACAGGCCTGGTCAACGCCCCGGCCTGGCAGGCGTTCCGTTGAGCGGTCCGATCTCGTAGAAGTCGTTGATGTGGCCGCGTACGAGCTCGACGGCCCGTGCCACGTCGTGGCCCTCGATGGCCCGCAGGATGCCGCGGTGTTCGGCGCGCACCGTCTTCGCGGTCTTCCGCCAGTCGGCCAGCCGCTCGTATGCGTCGATCATCTGCCGTTGAATGGCGGTGCGCAGCGAACTCATCAAGTACGAGGCCAGCGAATTCCCGGTGGATTCGGCGACTCGAACGTGGAATTCGGTGTCCAGCCGGTTGAAGTCGCGAGCGGTCAGCTCCGGCACGTCCATCTGGTCCAGGATCATGCGCAGCGCCTCGTGGTCCTGCACGGTAGCGTTGCGCGCCGCATCGGCGACCGCCCACTCCTCCAACATGAGCCGGGTACGGATCACATCGGTATCGCTGAAATGACCGAGCGCCAACTGCATCTTCAGCAGGATCGCAAAACCGTCGCCGGGGCGGCCGACGAACACCGTCCCTCCGTCGGGGCCTCGACCAGGCCGAACCTCGACGATGCCGAGCGCTTCGAGCACACGAAGCGATTCGCGCAGCGATGGGCGGCTGACTCCGAGGAGATGGGAGAGTTCGCGTTCGCTGGGCAGCCGGTCGCCCGGTGCGAGCAGGCCGTCGAGCATGCGCTGCTCGATCTGCGCCATGACCTGCTCGTAGGTGCGGACCTTGCGCACCGGCTCCCATGAGCTCTGGCTTGCGGAACTCACGCTTCTCCTCGATTTGCAGCGGTGATACCTGAGATCGCTTCACCTTACGGTCGCTGCGGATGTCAGCCGCGCATTGTTCTCTCCAGCTCCCGACGCAGCTGCACCGCCAGCACCGAATCGTCGGCGTCGACGTCGGCCCAGCGAAGCACGCCACCTTCGGGAACGTCGTTGCACAATTTGAATCCGCGCGCCAATCCCATGGGCAGTGCGCCCATCTTCAGCGACGCCGCGGCTGGGGCGAGCTTGCCGTACACCATGTAGCCGCCCTCGCCGTCGAGGATTTCCCCGGCCTTGAGAGCGCGTTTGGCTACCGAGACCACATCGCCCCGGAAGCCGGTCGGGCATCCTGTCGCCTCGCCGCGCACCGCCGCCGAAGCGACGCTGACACCGAGTTCGAGTCCGATCATGTGATATGGCCGGTAGAGCGAGCCGTAGCGCCCGGTTTCGTCGGTGCGCACGCCGTACTCGGCGAAGCATTGGACCGCGTAGTCGGTGCGCGCCTCGAAGGTGACGTAGACGCCCCAGCGCAGGTCACGTGCCACTTCGGTGCCGTCGCGGTGCAGGCTGGAGGCGATCTCGACGGTGCCCCGGCGGGTCAGCTGGCCGCCGATCTCGGTCGGCCGGAATACGGTCGAGAGGTCGTCGACGCCGCAGGGCGGAAAGAACAAGCCTTCGTCCTGCGGCTGCAGCCCGGTGGCGTTGGCGACGGCGGCCATTTCGATTGCCGACTTCGTCCCGTCGAGGAAGGAGTTGAACATCTGCGGGTTGAAGTCGCCGCGGTCGAGCTGTTCCTGCGTGAAGCCGTAGTGATCCCACACGGTGTCCGGGGTGGATGCGTGGTATTCCGGCAGGTATTTCGTGCCCTTGCCCGCGGCCACCACGTCGAAGCCCACCGTGCGCGCCCAATCTACGAGTTCGCAGATCAGTGCTGGCTGGTCGCCGTAGGCCATCGAGTAGACCACGCCAGCTTTCCGGGCCTGCTGCGCCAGCAAGGGCCCCACCATGCAGTCGGCCTCGACGTTGACCATCACGACGTGCCGACCGGCGTCGATCGCCCGAACCGCGTGATAGGTGCCTGCCACGGGATCGCCGGTGATCTCCACGACCGCATCGAGTCCGGGGGCGGTTATCAGCGCGTCGGCACTGTCCGTGACATGCGTCGCGCCGCTGCGCAGCGCTTCGTCGAAGTTAGCGGCCGCGTAGCGCTCGGCTGGCCAGCCGGTGCGATCCAGTGCTGCCCGCGCCCGCTGCGGCGACAAGTCGGCCACGCCGACGACATGCACACCTTCAGTGTTCAGTACCTGGGTCAGGAACATCGAGGCGAACTTCCCGGCCCCGATCACCCCGACCCTGACCGGTCCTGCAGCACGAGCCCGCTCACCCAACAAAGTGTGGAGGTTCATCAAACTCCTCACCGGCCATACGGTCTGACCAAAACAACAGCCGAAACTAACCTCACCCCCACACTCCGTCAACCCGCCGCCGAGCGCCGCAGCATGGGAACCTTCCTGTCACTCGTGTCGCCTACGGCAGCAAGGTTCCCTTCATCGCACCTGCTGTCGAGGGGCACCAACAGCGCCGAAATATGCGCATGCGCGCATGCGGACTTATTCTTCGGGCATCCCACTCAATGCCAGGAGAGATCAAGATGGCAGCCTCACATCAACAACACTCCGACCACGACCACACCCACGGGCCAGCTTGCGGACACGTCGCAATCCCCCACCATGACCACGTCGATTACGTCCACGAAGGACACCTGCACCGCGAACACGAAGACCATTACGACGAGTGCGAAACCAGGGAACACATCGAACACTCACAACACGACCACGTTCATGGCGAAAACTGCGGCCACGTCGCGGTCCCGCACGGCGACCACGTCGACTACCTGCACGACGGCCACCGCCACGCACACCACGACGGACATTACGACGAGCACTGAACGACACCACGCGGGCGCACACCCGAGAGCGCTCAACTGAGTAGCGCCAGGCGCGCCAGCCGATCTGCCCGAGACCTCTCATCAACGAGCCAGCCAGCTTCCCCAGGGGCCACCCTGTCGACCTGGATGAAAATGATTATCATTGCGTCGATGCGGATTCGGCCGTCTTCGACCGGCAGCAAGGGAACCTTCCTGTCACTCCGAAACGGCCGTGCACCACTGAATCGCCTGGAAGGGACGCAATGCAGCACAACCTGGAACACCGAGTCGGCGACTACATCGTTCGCGCGGCCAGAACAGCCGACGTCAACGGCGCACGAAAGGTCATGCTCGACACCTTCTACAAGGAATTCGGGCACGGCTACGACTCGAAATGGCATGCCGATGTGATCAACATCGAGCACACCTACCTGCGCCATCCCCGACACGCCCTGTTCGTCGCCGTCCAGAACAACGAGGTGGCAGCCACAACCGCGGTTCGAGCCAACGGCCCCAGCAGCCCGCCACATCCACGGTGGATCGCCGACCGCTACCCCAGCGGCGAGACCGCCCAACTGTTCCGGGTGTATGTCGACCGCGCGCATCGCCGACACGGACTCGCGCGCGCCCTCGTCTCGATGGCGTGCGACTTCGTCGCCGCAACCGACGGTTACTCCGCGATCTACCTGCACACCAACCCAGCGGTCGAAGGCGCCGAACCCTTCTGGCGGGCGGTGGCGAAGCAGATCCACGACGCACGCGAAGACCCGCGGTACAGCCCGACCATCCACTTCGAAATCCCGATCCCACGCTGAACGACACCCATCCGGGCCCACCGGCGACAGGAAGGTTCCCTTGCTCACCCGTCAGCCGACGCGCGGTCACCGCTGGCGGACTTCGGATGCCCTTGCGCGCCCTGCGGACGAAACGGGATGACGTTCTCCGAACAGCCCTTGCGCACCTTGATGCCAATTAATGGTTAAGTCGCATTTATTGTTCCTGTCAGACGCTCTTACATATTTATTCCAGGCAACCAAGAACCGCCTTCACCTGCGAAAACACTGATTCCAAGCACGGTTTCGGTTAGCAGGTACAGACAATTTCAGGGTGGACTTCACGCCGTTCGTCGAGTCAATATCTATTCGTCCCGAAACCATGTACCCGGTGATCGGCGCTCCGTTGTGTTCAACCGGCGTCGGCACGGGCGAATAGTGAGGAGACTCGACGTGAATGTGCGCCGCAAGGCTGCCGCAGCCGCTGCTCTCGGCGGCTTGTCGGTTGTTGGCACGCTGCTGGCCCCGCATGCCGCTTTCGCCCACGGCGACATGCAGGCCCCGGCTGGTCGTGCCTACACCTGTTTTCTGGAAGGCGCGGAGAGCCCGGACTCCGAGGGCTGCAAGGGAGTTGTCGCCGAGAACGGCACGGCCCCCGTCTACGACTGGATGAGCAACCGGATCGGCGACGCCAATGGCCAGCACCAGGAGCTGATCCCGGACGGAAAGCTTTGCAGCGCCAACGATCCGATGTACTCCGGGTTCGATTCCCCGGCCACGGCCTGGCCGACAACCCAACTGCGGACCGGCGACGTCAGCCTTGAGTTCAAGGCCACCGCCAAGCACCAGGGCGGCTTCGAGGTCTTCATCACCAAGGACGGCTGGGATCCGTCGAAGCCGCTGGCGTGGGGCGACCTGGAGAAGATCGCGGATGTCGACAGCCCGCCGGAGACCGCAGAAGGTTACTCGATCGCCGCGAAGATCCCCGAGAGCAAGACCGGCCAACACATGCTCTACACGATCTGGCAGCGCACTGACAGCCCGGAGGCCTTCTACTCCTGCTCGGATGTGGTCTTCGGCCAGCAGGGCACTGCTCAGACCAGTGCGCTGGAGGCGCAGCAACCCGCAGATGCGGCGACCACTTCGCACGACCACGCCACCCACGAGGCGACGCAGCCCGCTGCCTCTGCACCCGCTGCGGCTCCGTCCTTCTGGGACAAGGTGATGAGCTTGTTCGCCTAACCCCGGACCGCAGGCCCCTGGGGGGAGCAAGGGAACCTTTCTGTCAAAAGTGACAGGAAGGTTCCCTTGCTTCCATGCCTGTCAAGACGAGCCGATGCCGGTGAGGGAGCGGACCTCCATCTCGGCGGTGCGTTCCGGGCTGACTCGGCCGCCGAGCAGCGTTCCGACGTAGCCGCACAGGAACGAGATCGGGATCGACACGATGCCGGGGTTGCTCAGCGGGAACCACGCGAAATCCGCGCCGGGCAGGATCGAGTCCGGTGATCCCGACACCACCGGCGAGAAGATGACCAGCACCAGGCACGAGCTCAGCCCGCCGTAGATCCCCCACAGCGTGCCTCGGGTGTTGAACCTCCGCCAGAACAGCGAGAACAGCAGGGTCGACAGGTTGGCCGAGGCGGCGAACGCGAACGCCAGCGCGACCAGGAACGCGATGTTCAGCCCGTTGACGAGGATTCCACCGAGGATCGACGCCGCGCCGATCACGAGCGCGGTCAGCCGCGCGACCCGGACCTCGGAGTCCGGATCGGCTTTGCCGCGCTTGACGACGTTGGCGTACACGTCGTGGGCGAAGGACGCGGACGCGGTCAGCGTCAACCCGGCGACGACGGCGAGGATGGTCGCGAAGGCGACCGCGGCGACGATTCCCAGCAGCACCGTGCCCCCGACGCGGAACGCCAGCAGCGGCGCGGCGGAGTTCTCACCACCTGGCGCGGCGAGGATTGCTTCGGTTCCGTTGACCGCGCCCGCCCCGTAGCCGATCACGAGGGTGCACAGGTAGAACACGGCCATCGTGCAGGTCGCCCAGACCACGGAACGCCTGGCTTGGAGCGCATTGGGCACGGTGTAGAAGCGCATCAGCACGTGCGGCAGCCCGGCGACGCCCAACACCAGGGCGAGCGACAGCGACACGAAGTCCAATTTGGTCAGTTCGTTCTCCCCGTACTTCGCTCCAGGGGAGAAGATCCGTTCCCCCAGCGGGTTCTGTTCGGCCGCGTGCTGCAGCAGCGAGGTCAGGCTGTAGCCGAACTTGCCCAGCAGGAACAAGGTCATCATCGCCGCGCACAGCATGAGCAAGCCAGCCTTGATGATCTGCACCCAGGTGGTTCCCTTCATGCCACCGACCAGCACGTAAACGACCATGACCAGGCCGACGGCGCCGATCACCAGCGCCTGACCGCTGGAGCTGTGCACGTCGAGCAGCAGCGCGACCAGGCTGCCAGCCCCGGCCATCTGGGCGATCATGTAAACGAAGGAGATCACCAGGGTGGACACCGCTGCCGCGGCGCGGACCGGCCGTTGCCGCATCCGGAAGCTCAGCACGTCGCCCATGGTGAAGCGTCCGGTGTTGCGCAGGAGTTCGGCGACCAGCAGCAGGTTGACCAGCCAGCCGACGAGGAAGCCGATCGAGTAGAGGAAGCCGTCGTAGCCGTGCACCGCGATGGCCCCGGCGATGCCGAGGAACGATGCCGCTGACAGGAAGTCTCCGGACAGTGCGATGCCGTTCTGGGCTCCGGTGAATCGGCTACCGGCGGCGAAGTAGTCGGTGGCGGTGTCGGTGCTGCTCACGCGGTAGACGATGTACAGCGTGATCAGCACGAACACCCCGAAGATGCTCATGTTGAGCACCGGGTTCGCGTCGATCATCGAGGGTCCTCCCCGGTCGCGTTGCGGTACAGCGCCAGCACCCGCGGGTCGATCTGGCGTGCCGCGTAGCGGAGGTACCCGGCGGTGATGAGGATGGTGGTCGCGAACTGCGCGACGCCCATGACCAGCCCGATGTTGATCACACCTACGAGCCGGATGCTCATGAATTCCGGCAGGTATGCGGCGATGGCGACGTAACCGAGGTACCAGCTGAGGAACAGCGCGCTCATCGGGAACGCGAAGCGGCGGAATCTGGTGCGCAGGTCGCGGAATTCGGGGCTGCACGCGATGCCGGCGTAGTCGGGCGCCGATCGGTGAGATCGGGTCGCGGGCTTGTCGATTTCGCCGAAGATGGCCGTCGGCGTGGGCCCGCCGTCGGGGGTTCGCGTCGGCTGGGGTGCGTTGGGCATGCGTCCTTCCAAGCAGTCGAACAACTGCATCGACGTGGTTTCGGCCGATGTATCGGAGTTCCCCCGTGGTTCTTTGGCAGATCAGCTGGGTTCGCATCGATCCGGCGATATCGTTGGCTCGCGAATCCGGGGCATCGACAATCCGCGCTGCATGCGATGCCAACCGGCCCGAAAGTCTAACCAGCGATCTGGGCCGCACCGACCATCGCAGCGACACAGCACACATATTGATGAATTCACTGATCACGGTAAGTGATCAATTTGATGCACCGAGAATCAGCCGAACCACCACCAGATCCGTCGCACGCGCGCTGAAAGATTCAGCAAAAGAGGCGATTTCAGCTGGTCAGAGCGGAATCCTTCTTGCTCGTCCGGCAATTCGCGGATCTTCCGGCGAAGCAATCGAGCAGCAGGATCAATCGTAGCTTCAACATCTACCTATCGGGCGACAAAAGCACTTCCCAGCTTCGCCGCAATGAACACAATCAGTGTCCACGGGTTTGACCACCCGCCACCAACCCCGCAGAAATGATCTCAGTGGAGGCCGAATTCGCTGGTCAGCAAACCAAATTAGCGAACCGAAGAAGATCGTTTAGCGCACGATAGGGTTCTGCCACCGACAACCGGCGACAACGCATCTGGCACCGCCGCGATCACCCCCGACATCGCAGGCTCCGGACGCCGGCGTCGACGACCGCACCGGCCACCGGCAAAACACCTGGCCACAGGCAGCGCCGCCAGCCATGCAAGACCTGCCGCGCACACCACAGACGGGCCCAGCCTGCCCACCACACGAACGCGCAGTCGGCAACAACTTCGACCGCGCGGGAAAGGACTGCGTCGTGAGCAGCGGACTCGAAGACACGCCCGCGGAGGCGACCGGGGCGTCCACGTGGCCGCGCGCCATGCCGAAGATCACCGGGCGGATCACCAAATGGCGCAACTGGAAACTACCGGCCAAAATCACCGCAGTTGTACTCGTTCCGGTGATTTTCGCCCTCATACTCGGGGTATTGCAGATCCGCGACCAAACCCACCAGGCCACCGAATACGCCAAACTGGATCAAGTCGTCACCGCTGGCAGCGCGGTGCGCTCCGCCATCGACGGCCTGCAGCAGGAACGCAGCGAGGTCGCCGAGTTCCTGGTGCGCGGCCCGGTATCCGCACCGGAACTGCAGGAGCGCTTCACCGCCTCGGACCGTGCCGCCGACGACATCAGGCACCAGTTGCAGGTCGCCCCGGACAGCGAAGCGGTCCGGTTCGCCCGCCAGGAAACCGATCGGCAGCTCACCGAGCTCGCCCCGCTGCGCAGACAAGTGCTGGGCACCCACGTCGACCCTGGGGTTGCGATCAACTCCTACACCGAGCTCATCGGCGTCCTGCTGGCGCTCGACCGCACCCTGATCAGCCAGATCTCTTCGTCGCAACTGGTTGCCACCGCGACCACCGCGCACGAACTGGCCCAGATAGGCGAAGAGGTGCAACTCCAACAGGCCCTGATACTCATCGGGTTGACCCGCGGCAACTTCACCACCGACAACCTGGCTCGGCTCGCATCCAGCGAATCCCGCCGCGCCGCGGCCGTCCAGGAATTCCGTGCCGCCGCCACGCCCCAACAACGGCTGCGCTACGACCAGCTCTACGCCAAACCCGAGGTCCCGGCGAGGGAGACCTCAGTGCAATTGGCGATGGCCGAACGCGACAGGGACACCTCGCGGCTATCTCCGCTGCTGGTGTCGTCCGCGACCTGGAAGAACCAATCTCGAACGTCGCTTGACTCGCTCAACGCGCTCCAAGCACAACTCGACAACGAACTGCACCGCACCGCCTTCACCCTGCAGGACACCGCCAGCAACATGGCCGGGCTGGAGTCGGTGATCCTGCTGTCGGCGCTGCTCATCGCGGGTGCCATCGTCGTGGTGGTCGCAAGGCACCTGCTCGGGTCCTTGGACGCGCTGCGACGCAGCGCGCTGGACACCGCGAACTACCAGTTGCCCCAAGCGGTCGCCGACATCCGTGCCGGTCACAGCACGTTGGCGCCCATCGAGCCGGTGCCGGTGAAGACCGTCGACGAGATCGGCGAAGTCGCGCGGGCCTTCGACGACGTGCACACCCAGGCCGTCGACCTCGCCACCGAGCAAGCCGAACTGCGCCGCAGCTTCAGCGACTCGTTCATCAACGTGTCGCGGCGCAGCCAAAGCCTGCTGGAGCGGCAGCTTCGGTTGTTCGAGCAGCTCGAACGGGACGAAGAAGACCCCGACCAATTGGCGACCCTGTTCCAGCTGGACCACCTGGCGACCCGGATGCGCCGCAACAACGAAAACCTCATGGTGCTCTCCGGGACGGACCTCGCTCGCCGGTTCACCCAGCCGACCTCGCCCGCCGATCTGATCCGAGCCTCCGTTTCGGAGATCGAGCACTACCCGAGGGTCGTCGTCCAGCCCCTGCCGAACACCAAGATCGTCGGATATGCGGCCAGCGACCTGGTGCGGCTGCTGGCCGAACTGCTGGACAACGCAGCGAACTTCTCCGCGCCAGAAACCCAGGTCACCGTTTCCGGGCATCGGCGCGGCGACGGATCGCTGGGGCTCGACATCGTCGACCGCGGGATCGGCATGACCCACGCCGAGCTCGCCGCGGTGAACCAGCGGCTGGCCGGCGACGCGGAGGACAAGCTGTCCACCTCCCGACGCATGGGCTTGTTCGTCGCCGGTCGCCTCGCCGCCCGGCACGGCATTCGGGTCGAGCTGCGTCCCGGTCCTGAGGAGGTCGGCGTGCACGTCGCGGTGAGTCTGGGGTCGGAACTGATGCTGGACTCCGTGGCCCCGGCACCCATGTCCCAGACCAACGGCATGGTGCGCGACGATCGGGAAGAGGACACGCTCGTCGAGGAGTTCGACTGGGACGCGGCCGAAGAAGACGCGGCCAGCCAACGTCATCTGGTGCGCAACGGCTTCCGCCTGTTCCAATCCCCAGCCGAACAAGCCCCACCACAACAACCGCGAAGCGACCTCTCCAACACCGAAGAAATCATCCCGACCCCCTCCGACCTGGCACACCGCAGCGACACCCCGACCACGACACCAATCTTCGACGACCTCGCCTCCGCGTGGTTCCAGGCATCAACGCCCATCCCCAGGCCACAACCCCAGCCCAACCCCACAGTCAAATGGCCCCATCCCCCGGCGGAATTTGCGAGCAAGGGAACCTTCCTGTCACCGGCGACAGGAAGGTTCCCATCCTCGCCACCCACGCCGAGCGGGCACAGCCAGAAGACGTGGATATTCGCCAATGACCAGGCCTGGCGCCGGGCAGAGGAGGTTGCCGCCGCCGAGCCCGCCGATTACACCTCGGCAGGGCTTCCGCTGCGTGTTCCACAGGCGAATCTGGTGGCGGGCAGCGCCGACGTCGAGCACGACGAACGCGGACATCCGCCCCGCGACCCGAACATGGCCCGCAGCCGGTTGGCCAGTTTCCAGGCCGGTGTTCGACGTGGCCGCCACCGGCAGCAAGCGGCGCTCCACGCCGCCGCACCAACCGAACAGCCGCAAATGGACCGGAATCCACGTGGCAACAGCGGCACCGAGGCGCCCGAAACAGCGTTCGCTCAGGAACCCGCCGACTACACCCCGTCCGGACTTCCCCGGCGAACCCCGAGAACCCAACTGGTGCCGGGAACAGCCGCCGAGTCGGCGCCGAAACCACGCCGCGACGCAGATTTGATGCGCGGGCGTCTAGCGAGCTTTCAACGCGGCGTCCGCGAGGGCAAGCACAGCCTCCGCGACCCGCAGCACTCGGCCGACGAACGCCGGTGACTACCCGAATCAGTGAAGAGGACAGGAGGCGCCAATGAACGCCCACAATTCCCAACCGAGCCAGTTCGGCTGGCTGGTCACGGACTTCACCGAACGAGTTCCTGGCGTGGCCCATGCAGTGGTCGTCTCAGCCGATGGCCTGCTGCTGACCAGGTCAGCGAAACTGCCCACCGACCGTGCTGACCAGCTGGCGGCGGTCGCATCGGGGCTGCTCAGCCTCACGCAAGGCGCGGCACGTTGCTTCGAAGCCGGAACCGTGACTGAGACCGTGGTCGAGATGGAACGCGGCCTGATGCTGCAGATGGCGATCAGTGACGGTTCGTGCCTGACAGTACTAGCCGCACCGCACTGCGACATGGGGCTGATCGCCTACGAGATGGCTCTGCTCGTGGAACGAGTCGGCCAGATCCTGACCCCGGAGCTGCGGTCTCAACTTCAGGGCACGAACCGTGTGATGACCGGCCAGTCGGTGTGAGGACGGCATGAGCACAGGTTCGGACTCGTCCGGTCGGCGCCGCTGGGGCGACCACGAGTCACCCGAAGCGGACGCCATGGCCGAGGTCTTCAATCGGTTCGCCCTCGACAGTGGTCGTCGCGGCCGCCGCAAACAGGCGAGCGACGAGTCCGAACCGCGGGGTTCGGCGAAACCGACGCCGGAACCGCATTGGCCCTCGCCCGAATCGAGTGAGCCCGCTGCCCCGGCACGGCTGCCCGAGGAACCTTCCGCGCAGGACGAAGTCGCCGCCACCTACATCCGACCGTATGCCTGGACCGGTGGGCGCACTCGGTCGAACCATCACCTGGAACTGGAAACTCTGGTGTCCACCAGCGAGTCGTGCCACCCCGGACGGCTGCAGCGGCTCGAACACCACAGCATCGCGGACCTGTGTCGACATCCGCGCTCGGTGGCCGAGATCGGTGCGTTGCTCAGCGTTCCACTCGGGGTGGCGAAAGTCCTGCTCAGTGACATGGCCGACCTCGGTCTGATCACCGTGCACCGAACGGTCAGCGAAAACGGCAGCACTTCGCACTTGCTGTTGATGGGGAGGGTTTTGAGTGGACTTCGTCGGCTCTGACTCTTCCGCGCGGGTCTCGTGAAGCAGCGCGCAACCCGCAGGCACCAACTTGGCTCGATAACTGAGGTGGGCAGACATGACTTCTGAAACGCGATTTCGACCTTCGTACACCACCAGGCCCCCGACCACGACTTCGGCGAAGATCGTCGTCGCGGGTGGCTTCGGTGTCGGAAAGACGACGTTCGTCGGCTCGGTGTCGGAAATCGTGCCGCTGACCACCGAGGCCATCATGACCGAGGCCAGCAAAGGCATCGACGATCTGCGAGCCACGCCGGACAAGAACACGACGACGGTGGCCATGGACTTCGGTCGGTTGTCCCTGGATTCGGATCTGATCCTGTACCTGTTCGGCACACCTGGTCAGCAGCGGTTCTGGTTCATGTGGGATGACCTGGTCCGTGGCGCGATCGGCGCCGTGGTGCTCGTCGACACCCGGCGCCTCGCGGACAGCTTCTCGGCGATCGATTTCTTCGAGGACCGTCGGCTGCCCTACATCGTGGGCCTCAACTGCTTCGACGGAGCGCTGCAGCATCGGGTCGAGGAGGTCCGCGCGGCCATCGCAATCCCAACTGACGTACCGATCGTCACGTGCGATGCGCGAAACCGGGAGTCCACCAAGCGGGCGTTGATCAAACTCGTCGAATACGCCATGCAGTGGTGGATGCAGCGCACCGCGTAACGGCGGCAGCAAGGGAACCTTCCTGTCATCTCCTGGCTGGAAAGTTCCCTTCCAGACGGCTACCTGTCACCTGGCAGTAGATCGTTCGGCCACATGAACGGACTCTGCTGTTGTGTGTCCCCGTCTTCGACTGTTTCAGCGGCCTTGTCTTGCTGACTGCCCAGGGTCACCTCGACCTGTCGTTGGTTTCCTCCCTGGGAGTCCGCGACCGTGAGGCTGATCTTCGATCCGGGCGTGTTGGCGCTGATCTGGGCAACCAGATCGGAGAAACTGCTGACCGTGTGGTTACCGACCTTGACGATGGTCTCCCCTGCCTTGAGTCCGGCCTGTTCTGCGGGTGAGCCCACAACAACCGAGCTGACCGTCACAGCCCCGGATTGACTGTCAGTGCCGGTGACACCGAGCTGCGGCTTCGTCGCCACTCCTGCCTTGATGAGTTCGTTGGCGACTCTGCTCGCCGTGTCGATCGGGATCGCGAATCCCAATCCGATGTTGCCCGAGCTACTCCCGCTGGGAAGAATGCTGGAGTTGATACCGATCACCTGTCCGTCCAGGTTTACCAGCGGTCCGCCCGAGTTCCCGGAGTTGATCGAAGCATCGGTCTGGATACCGTTGTAGATGACGGCCTGACCGTTGTCGCCCTCCACTTCGACGGTTCGATTGAGGGCGCTGATGATGCCCGATGTCACTGTTCCTTCCAGCCCGAGCGGCGAGCCGATGGCGACCACTGGCTGCCCGACTGTCAGAGTCGATGATTTGCCCAGCTCTGCCGCGGTGAGTCCTTCGACCGAGTCGAGCTTGATCACCGCCAGGTCGTAGGAAGGCGAGGTACCCACAACAGTTGCGGTCTTCTTCGTTCCATCGGGCAACGTGACGCTGATCGCACCGCCCGAGGCGACCACGTGATTGTTGGTCAGCACATAGCCATCCGAGGTCAGCACCACACCGGTTCCTTCTGTGCCGCTCCTGCCGGACCGAACCGAGATGTCCACTGTGCTCGATGATGCTTTGCCCGCCGCGTACTGCACGGTGCCGGTCTGGGCACTGATCTGCGTGCCGGTGATGGGATCGTGTTGCGAAAGCGTCATATTGCTGTTCCCGCCATCGGCGAGCAACATCCCGCCGCCGACCCCGACCGCACCTCCGATCAGGCCAGCTGCCAGCGCGACCGCGATCGCACCCTTCCAGCGTCGACGTTCAGCTGTCCGCGGGTTGCCTGGATCAGCGCTTGAGGCATTCGGGGGCGGCCCGGACACAGGGCTGAAGGATCCGGCAGGCACGGTGTCCTGCTCCGGGGTGCGCTTCGCGTCGTCTCTGCTCTCCGGCGATTCACCGGCTCCACTTGCTGTCATGACATCGACAGTGCCGTGTGGAGCTGAGAACTACCTTTGTGCCGCCTGTGACTTCATCGCAAACCACACAGCCACCAAACCTCGGAAAGTTGCCAGCATGCGAACCTTCCTTTCACTTGGTGGCAGAAAGGTTCCCATGCTCGCGCACTGACGGCCGACGGGCGAAATAGGGTGCCCGACACAGGCCCGGAACTGGACAAATCAGCGCAGCTGGGCATCGAATACCGGATAGTGCTGGACATGCATACAACGATCACCGCGATCCCAGCTGCACCGGACATCGACCGACGGGTTCTTCGCGTCATCGAACTGGAGAAGATCGGGATCTCGCAGTCCAAGTCGTATCGGCGTGCCCGCCCCGGCGGGCCTTGGACACGACTCGCGCCGGGCGTCCTGCTGATCGCACCCGGACCGCCGACGATTGAAGATCGCATCAACGCTGCCCTGCTACGCGCCGGACCCGGCGCGATGATCACAGGTCTGCATGCGGCACGCCTGTACGGACTCGAATCCCCCTCGGAAGATGCGGATATCCATGTTCTGATCCCACACAGCCGCAAGATCCAAAGCTATCGCGGAACGAACTTCGAACGCACCACGCGACTGCCAAAACCCGTGTACGTAAACGGTATTCCACTCGCACCGCCGGTACGGGCGGTCATGGACGGCGCCCGCACCTGGCAGACCTGGGCGTTCACGAAACGTCTGCTGTTCGAAGCGGTTCAGCGAGAAAACCTCTGCAGGCTGGAGGAGCTGATCATCGAGATGGAGCTCGGCAGCAGAAGAGGCACAGCCGTGCCACGCGCGATTCTGCGCACCTTCAAGGGCGACCTCACCCCACCGAGGGCGTCCCCAGCGCGCGACGTACCACCAAGGGCTTGGCTTGAACGCAACGCGGCTTGAAAGATCCGCAGTTGTGCCGACGGCTGGTGCTCGACGGAATTACCAGGCAGCATGCCAGGCATCGACCGCTGTTGTGGGAGGTGCTGTGGCAAGCGCTGGGCAACCACCGACCTTGGTCACTGCAAGTCGGATCGTCACGATGACCGACCAGCTGTATGCGAACGCGGCTCGGCCCGCTCTGGCGATCCAGGGCGAATGGATTGTCGGTGTCGGCGAACTCGGTGACCTGCGCCGCCGCATGCCCGAAGCGAGGCTCGTCGACTTCGGTGAAGCCTCGATCATCCCAGGATTCAACGACGCACATCAGCACCCAACGATGACGGCAGCGAACCAGCGGGGCGTCGACTTGTCGGCAGCCAACTCCCGTGTGGTGCTGCTGGAGAAGATCCGGAGCCGTGCGCGCGACACTCCCAGCGGAACATGGGTGCTCGGGACTCGCTACGACCACGGGAGGTCGACCAGCGGAACTCCGCTGTCGCGTGCGGATCTGGACGAAGTCACCGAGGTTCACCCCCTGCTTGTGATCAATATCGGCGCGCACTGGGGTGTGCTGAACTCTGCGGGGCTCGCTGCGGCTGGCCTGTCCGATGACAGTGCGCCGCCGCCTGGCGGCGAGCTGAGCAGGGATGCTGCTGGCCATCTCACCGGCGTGGTCCACGAGCAAGCGTTGTTCGATCTGGCATATCCGTCGCTTGCACGTGGCTGCCCGGTGCTTCCCGTACAGGACACCGAAACTGCCTTGGCGCAGCTGAAGCGCAGCCTTCGCGCACTGAATGCCGCGGGAATCACCAGCGTCGGCGACGCGATGGTCGGGCCAGCCGAGTTGGCGATGCTGCAAGAGGCCCGCCAGCGCGGCGAGCTCAGCACTCGGGTCAACGCGCTGCTCACCTTCCGGCATGTCGACACCTTCCACGCCGCGGGTTTGCGTACTGGGTTCGGCGACCACTGGCTTCGGGTCGGAGGTGTGAAGGCGTTCGCGGACGGCGCTGTCGCCGGTGGCACCTGTCTGGTCGAGGCACCTTTCGAAGGCACTGATAATCACGGAATTCAAACGCTGAGCACCGATGAGCTCAACGAGCTGGCGCTTCTCGTGCACGCGTCTGGTAGTCGGCTTGCCATCCACGCCAATGGTGACCGGGCGATCAAGCTCGTGCTCACCGCACTCGAAAGGGCGAGGGCCGCGCATCCGGCGATCAGCACCGCGCATCGGCTTGAACATTGCAGCCTGGTGGACGCGGAAATCCTGGCACGCATGAAAAACCTGGGCGCTATCGCCGTTCCCTTCGGCAGCTATGTGGCGTTCCACGGCGACAAGCTCCTCGACTACTACGGTGCGGATCGTCTGGAGCGGATGTTCGCGCACCGCAGCCTGTTGGACGCGGGTGTGCCGGTGGCGGGATCGAGCGATTTTCCGTGCGGCCCCTTTGAACCACTGCTAGGGCTCGCCAGTTGCGTGGCCCGCGTCTCATCAACCGGGCGAACTGCCGGTCAAGTCCTCGGGTCTTCGCAGCGCATCAGCGCGCCGGAGGCACTGGCGATCTACACCATCGGTTCGGCGTATGCGACTGGTGAGGACGCGATCAAAGGCCGACTCGCGGCAGGCAACCTGGCCGACTTCGTGGTGCTGTCCGAAGATCCACTGGCGGTCGACCCCAGGCGCCTACCGGATGTCCACGTTCACCAAACCTGGGTCGGCGGCCGACCGGTATGGCGCGATGAGGATCCGCCGTGATTCTCATGCTGAGGCGCTCGGCCATGGCCTGATTGGAAAGAGCAAGGGAACCTTCCTGTCACATGCGCGCCGTAGGTTCCCTTGCTGAGTCGGATACAACCGGCCCGGAGGGATACGTGCTCAAGAATCGAAAATCGCTGTGGTGGCTGTTGGCGCCAGTCGTGCTCTATGTGCTGGCACTCCCGCTGTACAACAGGATCGAACCGGTCGTCCTGGGGCTGCCGTTCTTCATGTTCTGGACGCTGCTGGCAACCGTGCTGACTCCGTTGTGCATCTGGCTCGCGGCCCGCAAGGATCCGCTGTGGCGTGCCGATCGAGATCGCGGAAGAGGTGATGTCGAATGAGCAGTAACACTGCGGTATCGGTGGGCATTTTCGCCGCGTTCATGCTCGCTACGGTTGCGTTGGGCTTACTTTCGTTGCGGGGGCGTGGCCGGGCGAATCTCGCCGAGTGGTCGGTTGGTGGTCGCAGCCTCGGCGTCGTGTTGATCTTCGTCCTCATGGCAGGTGAGACATACACGAGCTTCAGCTACCTCGGCGCAGCTGGCTGGTCCTACGACTACGGGATGCCGGTGTTCTACGTGCTGGCGTACCTGGCGATCGGGTTCGCCGTCGGCTACGTCGTCGGGCCGATCCTGTGGCATTACGCGCACCGGAACAACCTGTACAACATCACCGACATCACCGCATACCGGTTCAACTCCCCTTGGTTCGGCGCTGCTGTCGCAATACTCACGACGGTTTTTCTGCTCCCATACATCCAGCTTCAGATCACCGGCATGGGTGTGGTCGTTTCCACGATCAGTTACGGCACGATCGGCTTGGGTACGGGGTATCTCATCGCATTCGTCGTGACCGAGGCGTTCATCATCTTTTCTGGTCTTCGCGGCAGCGCCTGGGTGTCCATCCTCAAGGACAGCCTGGTCATCATCACGTTGTTGATCGTCTTCGTCTACGTTCCGGCGCACTACTTCGGTGGGCTCGGGCCAATGCTGGATCGGCTCGTTGCGGAACGCCCGGAATGGCTCGTGCTGCCAGGGCACGGTGACGAATCGCTCGGCATGCTGTGGTTCGCCACAACAGGGCTGCTCAACGGTGTTGTCTACACGATCTTTCCGACCACTGTGGCCGGTTATCTGGGTGCCAAGAACCCGGGTGTGTTGCGGCGCAACGCAATCATCATGCCCTTTTACCAGGTGTTGTTGTTCGTTCCGATCCTGCTGGGCTTGGCTGCGGTGTTCGTTGTCCCAGGACTCGATGATTCCAACATGGCGATGTTCGAGCTAGTGGTCGACTCCATGCCGGCTTGGCTCGTCGGTCTCGTCGGGGTCGCCGGTGCGCTGTCATCGATCGTTCCGATGGCTGTCTTCATGCTCGTGATCGGCACGATGTGGGGTCGATCAGTTCTGGGTGTGCACCCCCGAACAGCACCACGCCAGAAGCAACTGTCCCAACTGGTCACCTTCCTCGTCGGGCTGGTGGCGTTGCTTTTCACATTCATTTCGCCGAGCAGCCTGGTGCAGCTGTCGGTGCTCTCATATCAAGGCTTGGCGCAGCTTCTGCCTGTGGTGTTGATCAGCTTGCTGTGGAGGCGCATGTCGACTGCTGGGGCCGCCGCAGGGCTGGCGTCAGGGGTGGTTGTTGTCGCGGTGCTCGTGGCCACCGGCAATGACCCTTGGCTCGGGATCAACGCTGGAATGCTCGGACTCGCGGTCAACGTCCTGGTCAACGTTGCGGTGACGCTCGCGCGCCCAGCCACCGCGCCGCCTGAACGACTCGCCGTCGATGAACGAGCCGAGCCAGAACTAACCCCGAACTGACCCCGATAGGAGCAAGGGAACCTTCCTGTCACCGTGACTGGAAGGTTCCCTTGCTCTCGTCTCGGTCACTGTCCGCTGGGGGCGGACTCGGAGACTCCGAATCGGCCGTCGGCGATCGGATGACCGCCGATGTCAACTGGTCCGGCCGGAACCGGCTTGGCGGTGGGGTACCAGCGCTTGGCGATCTCCCAGGCAGCGTTGATCAACGCGCTCGCGTGGGCGAAGGAATACGGCGAGAGGCCGATCACCGATGGGGCGGGCAGGACATAGAGGTCACAACGCGCCGCGTTCAACTGCATGTCCAGTCGCGCGGCGGACACCATCGCAGCGCCGAGCGCCGCCCCGTTCACACCGCCGACCGACCTCGGTGGTGTCTTCGGTGGCGGCCAAGTCGCGATCGAGCCGATCCCACGTCTGGGCTGGTTGAACTCAAATGGTTCAGCGCCGCCGCAAGGCAGCACGAAAACACGTTCCGCGCCCTGCTCGACGGCGCGGCTGATCGGCATGAACGCCGCTGGCCCACCGTCGACCAGCCATCGGTCCCCGACCTGAACCGGCGGGAACATGCCGGGGATCGAGCACGACGCCACCAGCGGAGGAAGAGCGGGCCCGCTCTCGAAATACACCGGCTCGCCGGTGTCGATATCTGTTGCGGTCACGGTCACCGGGATCTGGGTGTCCTCCAACCTGCGAAACGGCAGGTTGTTGTGCAGCCAGCGGGCCAGGCCGTGGTTGCTCATCACGTGGTTCGACAGCCCGAGTTTCCCGGCGAGTATGCGTGTCGGTTGAAGCGGGAAGACATCTGTGCGCCGCATCGATATCCACATTTCGCGGAGTTTTGCCGCGCCACGAGGTGTGGGGTCACCTGCGAGCCACGCGGCGTTGAGCGAGCCGGCAGAGGTCCCGACGAGCAGGTCAGGTTCGATACCAGCCTCGAACAATGCGGTAACCAGGCCAGCCTGAATTGCCCCGAAGGTGGAGCCACCCGGCAGGACCCACGCCGTGCGCATCAGCAATGTCCTTTCTGCTCTCGTCCTCCATTGAGGCTAGCGGCGAGCAGCGGTACCACGGGTCAGGCGTCGCCGGGATCACCTCGACGACGCTGCCGTTTCACCTCGGCGCGTCGTTTCTTGCCTGCCAGGCGCCGCTGCTGCGACCCCTTGGTCGGTTTGGTGCGCCGCCGCTTCGGGCCTGGTGCAGCGGTGGCCTCGGCCAGCAGGCTGGCCAGCCGCTCACGCGCCGCTTGGCGGTTGGCCAGTTGCGCTCGATGCTCGGACGCCGAGATCGTGATCACGCCGTCGACGAGACGTCGGGCGAGGCGTTCCATCGCGCGCTGCCGCAAGAGCTCGGGGGTGGAGGGTGAGCGGGCGAGGTCGAAGGACAGTTCGACCCGCGAGTCCGTAGTGTTGACCCCCTGCCCACCAGGCCCCGAGGATCGCGAGAAGCGCTCGGAAAGCTCGGCCGCGGGAATGCTCCAGCGACTGGTGACGGGCAGGTCTGCGGCCATACCAATCAGGATGCCTCACGCCGCCGCGACAGGATTCACAACAGCCCCGCCAGCTGTGTTGGCTCGTGTGGGATTGGGCCGCGGCACGAGGGCGAAGCAAGGGAACCTTCCTGTCACCGGTGGCATAAAGGTTCCCTTGCTCTCACCGCGAGGGCAGAGGTCATCCGGCCGGTTTCCAGCCCGCGACGCCGCCAGGAACCGGGGCGTCGGTGGAGTACGGCGTGCGGGTGAAGATGAAGGTGTTGAGATCGAGGTGCGTGGGGATTCCGTCCGTGTTCCGGCCCACCCGTAGGACTTCCCCCTCGTAGTAGCCGTCCAAGCCGGTCCAAGTCCCGTCTGCATTTGCTCGGAATCGCGACGCCCGCCCACGCCCCTGCCACGGCGAAAGGTCGAGCAGGCCATTGGGTAGAACTCGCAGCACGTATGGTGTCGTGCCCCAGTACCACTGGCCCGTGAGTTCGAGAAATTGCAGGTTCACGTCGGCCCGGGGTTCCCACGCAGCGGGGATTCGCGGTTCGTGCTCTGCGAGCAGATCAAGCAGGTCGGTGGCGAACGCGCCGGAGACGCCTGCTGTGGTGTTGGCCATGAAAACCACACCGGTGGCTTCGGCGGGGTCTGCCCAGACTGTCGCGAGGAAACCGGGCATCGAGCCGCCGTGCCCAGCCAATCGCCGTCCCCGATGACGCAGCAATTGGAGACCGAGCCCATGGCCGGTGCGCCATTCAGGACCGTCGTTCACCGAACCTGGAGACCGCATTTCCGCGACCGTGTCCGGGTGCAGGACCTCCCCGGTGTCGCCGCTCAAGAAGCGTATCCACCTGGCCATGTCGTCGATAGTTGACCACAGTTGACCAGCCGGGGCCATGGCTCCGGCATCCTCGGTCGGCTCAGCCAGCACCACATCCGCCCAAGGATGCACTGCGAGACCTTCTGCGTGCGGCGCGACTGGGCCCAGCGTGGTCCGATTCATCCCGAGCGGTGCCAGGATCTCGCGTTGCAGGACTTCACGCCAAGCAACTCCGCGCAGCCGGGACACCAGCTCTCCCAGCAGGCCGAATCCGACGTTGGAGTAGTGGAAGCCATGACGCGGCGTTGGACGCAGTGCGTGTTCATCGATGCTGGATAGCAGTTCCGCAGCGTTACCGCCCGGGGTTCGTTCCCACCATTGCCCTGCGGGTTCGGCAGTCAACCCACTCGAATGCGAAAGTATCTCGCCGATGCTTCGTTTTCCGACCGAGGTTCCCGGGACGTACTCGTCGAGCTTGTCAACGAGGTCGAGCCGACCTTCGTCGCGCAGGCGCATTACCAACACCGCAACGAACGTCTTCGTGATCGAACCGATCCGATACTGGGTGTCCGTTGTGGAGGGGCAGCCACCCACTTTGCCGCGAGTATCCACCCAGATCGTCGCACCGTCACGGATCAGCCCCGCAATCAGCGAGGGAACACGGTTTTCACTCTGCTCCACCGCGAGGCGCCGCAGCAACGCGCGCTGGGTGGAGGGCAGCAGACTCGTCATAGCCCCATGCTGTCACTCCGCGAACCGGAAGCTGCGACGACTTCGTGTGCTCCTCGGGCAGGGCGGGTTCGTCGGGTAGATGACAGGAAGGTTCCCATGCTCTCGTCACGGCCCTCAG
This sequence comes from Saccharopolyspora antiqui, assembly GCF_052246905.1. Taxonomy (NCBI): domain Bacteria; kingdom Bacillati; phylum Actinomycetota; class Actinomycetes; order Pseudonocardiales; family Pseudonocardiaceae; genus Saccharopolyspora; species Saccharopolyspora antiqui. The sequence continues at coordinate 23,444 of NZ_JBQQBO010000028.1, read as the reverse complement.
CGTCGGCTGCGGCGGTTGACGCCTTGGGAAATCCCGACTGTCTCGACCGGAATCCGCACCGGAAGTTTGCCCGTCATGATGAGCACCAAGATCAGCAGCCCGAGCACGATCCACCCGGTCCAGCCGAGAAGACCCACCGAGGCGTTGTCGACGGGGTGCCCGGCCTTGCTGAAGACCATGGCCAAACCGGCGACCGCGTTGAGGAATCCGTGCGCGATCGCGGACGGCCAAACGCTGCCTGAAGCCAGCCTGAGCCAACTCAACAACGTCCCGACCAGCGTGCAGAAGCACACCATCATGATGAATGAGACGACGACCGGGACCGTCGGATAGTTGTAGCCGAGGATCAGCACCGGAGCGTGCCAAAGGCCCCAGAGCACACCGGTCGTGAGAAAGGCGCCAGGCTGTCCGAGCGGCAGCAGCGCTCGGGTCAGATAGCCACGCCACCCCAGTTCTTCACCGAGCGCGGGCACTACGTGCAACCAGCCCAACAAGAGCATCTGGCCGATCTGAGTGAGTGCCAGTGTTGTCGGCGACGTCTGCGGTGCAGAACCGACAACTGTTGGCCCGGACTGTTCAAGGAGCCCGGAGAAACCAGTCCAATCGGCCTGGTACACCCGAAGCAGGTAGCCGACCAGGAGGGCGATGAACGCGGCCAACGGCGGCCCCAACCAGGCAACCAGGACATACGGCCACCATTTCCGGATTCCGCCGGGATTGGTGATGCCGATGCTGCGCAGCAACTTCGGTTGCGGGCTGATCCACTTGTTGACCACGAAGGCCGCCACCGCAGGCATGAACATCATGAGAACGAGCACGAATGGCGCCCAAGCCCACGACAGGCCTTCACCCGTCAACCAGAGCGGCAACGTCAGCAGCCACGCCGGAACATAGGCAATCGCGACGAAACTGACAGCGCCACGGACATCAACTCGGTCATGCTCGGTGCTCACGCAGGCATTTTGCCAACCGTTTCTGAGCGTCCGCTGAGGACCGGCCCCGGCGTTCGAAGGTCCTTCCGCCGGAGGTGACAGGAAGGTTCCCACGCTCACTTCGTCCCGGCTCGGTGGCTTGTTCGGAAACGAAGAAGGGAACCTTCCTGTCGGCGGGTGACAGGAAGGTTCCCTTGCTGCGGTCGACTACGGGGCCGGGGTACCGGGTAATGGGGCTACCGGTAGACCTTCGTGGATCTTGGTCATGGCGTCGAACCAGGTTCTGGCGGGCACCTTGCCGCCGTAGATGTTGCCGCCGCTCTTCCCGCACAGGAATGGTGGCGCGTCACCGCCGCCATCGCAGATGCCCTCGGGGCTGTTGCCGTCGGCGTAGGTCAGGACCGCACCTGCCATCTGCGGAGTGGCGGCGAGGAACCCGGCCGATTTGTGCTCCTGGGTGGTCCCGGTCTTGCCGATCATGGGCCGGTTCCAGCCGACCGCCTGCGCTGCGGCGCGGGAGGTGCCGTCGGTGTCGTCCTTGCTCAATCCCTGGGCGAGGGTGGCGGCGACCTGCGGGGAGATCACCTGTTCGCAGGGCACCTCGTTGAGCGGAACCGGATTGCCGTGCCGATCCGTCACCTCTTCGATCGGTGTCGGCGGGCAGTACACGCCGTCGCTCATGATCGTTGCGGCGACGTTGGACAGTTCAAGCACGCTGGTCGGGGTATAGCCGAGGGTGAACGCGCCCCGGTTGCCTTTCTTGATCGCATCCGCCTGGGACGGCCCGTTCGAACCGTCGGGCTTCAGGGTTTGACCGCTGGAGTTGACCCGGTTCATGCCGGTCCGCAAGCCCATTCGCGAGGCCATATCGACGACGTTGTTGAGGCCGACCCGCTCCTGCAACGCCACGAATGCCGTGTTCGGCGAGGTGGCCAATGCCATCTGCAACGTCCGCGGCCCGGGCTGCACACCGTCGGCGTTCCCAACGGTGTACGGCGCGGACCCGTTCTTGTACACGCGCGAGGTGTAAGACGGTGGCACGTCTATCGTGTCGAAGATGCTCATACCTTGCTCGATCGCGACCCCAGCGGTGAACACCTTGTAGATCGAGCCAGCGCCGAATGGCTGCACCCTGCTGACGATGTCATACGCCGTCTGGCCTTTGCTCGCGTCGTTGCCGTAGTCGCGGTTGGCGACCAGTGCCCGGACCTTGTGCTTGTCCTTGCCGGGTTCGACCATCGCCATGGCGTTGGCGATGCCTTCGGTCTGGGTCGGCACCTGGGCTTCGGCAGCGGCTTTGGCCGCGTTGGTGGCCTTGCGGTCGAGTGTGGTGCGAACGGTGTAGCCACCGCTCTTCAGCTTGTCGACGTCGATGCCGAGCCGGTCGAGGTAGTCCACGACGTAGTTGCAGAAGAAGCCATCGGTGGTGCCGTCCCCGACGCCGACGCAGCCGTTCGGTGGACGTCCGAGCGGCGAGAGCACACCCAGCGGTTCCCGCTTTGCGAGGTCGGCGTCTTCCTTCGTGATGCGGATGTTGTTGTTCGGATCCGTCATCAGGTCGATCACGAGGTTGCGCCGCTGCAACGCGTCTTGCGGATTGCTGTTGGGGTTCAGCGAACCCGGCTGGTTGACGATCGCGGCGAGCAGTGCTGACTGGGCAATGGTCAGCTTGTCGGGTGTGGTGCCGAAATAGGTCTGGGCGGCTGCACCGACGCCGAACGTCTGGTTGCCGAAGGGCACCACGTTGAGGTATCCGGTGAGGATCTCCTCCTTGGACATGGTGCGTTCCAGTTCGACGGCGATCTTCGCCTCGCGGAGCTTTCGGGCGACCGTCGTCTCCTTGGCCTTCTCGGCCTCCACCTCATTGCTCGCCGCCACGTGCACGAGGTAGTTCTTCACGTATTGCTGGGTGATCGTTGATGCGCCCTGCGCCGCCTCACCGCTGCTGAGGTTGGTCGCCAGCGCACGCATGGTGCCGTGCCAGTCGACGCCGCCGTGATCCCAGAACCGCTTGTCCTCGACCGCGGTGATCGCGGCTTTCATGGTGTCGGCGATCTGCCCGGGTGGCGTTTCGATGCGGTAGTCCTTGAAGAAGTACGCGATCGGTTTGCCGTCTTTGTCCGTGACCGTGGACACCTGCGGCATATCCCGCCTAGCCAACGAACTAGACATTTTCGACATGGCGTCGGTCGTCTGGTTGACCATTGCCCCCGCGCCGGTCGCCATCGGGAGCAGCAATGCCGCCACGAGGACGCCAGCCAGGACGCACAGCCCGAACATTTTCAACAGCACGCCGCCGCGCACGCCAGCCCCAATCATCAAGTATCCGCACGACTTGACCACCGGCCGCAGGTCGCAGTGCCCACCCAAGACCTGTCTTACCGATCCGCCGACCGGCCAGAGAGCATCCCGTCGACACCCGCTTTCGCGGAACCAGTCGACACCTGCTTCTCTTTGGTGTCAGTCAATTCGTTGATATCACATCCGCTGGTCCACACGACATTGAGCCATACGGCCGAGCCCTGGTCGACTACCTCCACGGATACGGACTTGATCACTACACTTGGTGACCAACCGGAGTCGATCACGTGGAGGGGATATGACCGACCCGTTCCTGGATTCGCTAGCCACCGCACTCGCCGGGCAGGTCGCCACCGCGCTCGGCGCAGCCGGAGGCCAGGCGCTGACGAAAGTCCGCGAGCTCCTGCGTCGGAGGTCGCAGAACGATCCCGAGACGCGGGCCGCGCTCGAAGCCGCGGAACAGCCGTCCGCGGAACAGCCGCAGATCACCGCGCTGGCCGAACGGCTGGATCAGGTCTGCGCGCAGGATCCGGCGTTCGCCGAGCAGCTGCGCATCGAGGGCGCGGAGGTGTACAAAGCGATCTCGGCGGCCGATGACAGCGTGGTGAATGTCAACCACGGCCAGGTCAACAACCTGATTCAGGCGCGCGAGATCAAGGGCGACATCACGTTCAGCTAGCGCGCTGATCCTTCGCGTTGAGCTCGGCCAGGTACTGGTTGTAGGCGGCGAGCTCGGGATCGTCTTCGGCGTCGACCGGTGGTGCTGGTGGTGGCACCAGCGGCCGCGTCCGACGTGCGGGGGTCGTGGGCTCGTCGCTGACCTGCGCCGCAACCGCGTCCCCGGAGACGGTCCCGGCGGTGGTCTCGGGTTCGGTCTCGTCCTCGTGCCGGTGCACGTCCATGCGCATCAGCCGGATCCACAGGAAAATCGTGAACACGCCGAACAGCGGCCACTGCAGGGCGTAGCCGAGGTTCTGGAAGCTTCCCCCAGCTTCATGCGCGCGGTCCCACTGCCACACGGCCAGAAAGCCGGTGGCGACCGTGGCCACGACGAACAGCACATGCAGAAGCAGCCAACGCGGGGTCAACAGGCTGCGGAACACACCCCGGATTCTAGGTGGTCGCGAGCCGACGGATCGGCCCACCTTCGTCACGGACCGCTCACCCCCGCACTCGCCTCGTCATTCGCTCCTTTCGAACATCAACTGCCACTTGTGTTCAAACACACACCAAAAATCTCAGCTGACGCTCTGGCGAGAAGAAACCCAGGTATCGCGCCCGCCCCAGAAGCCCTGCCCCGAGTGACACCCCCGCCAGTTCGAGCGGCGAGTGACAGGAAGGTTCCCATGCTGCGGTCATCCGGCGAGTGCGCTTGGTGTCGGGTGGGGTGACAGGAAGGTTCCCTTGCTCTCAGTTGTGATGGGGGCCGCGGGCTGCGGCGAGTGGAATGCAGAGGGTCATGAGGACGGCCGCGACAGCGAAGGTCGTCGGGTAGCCCGACAGCGTGATCAGGACGCCGAAGCCGATTGAGCCGAGGCCGTTGCCCGCGTCGTAAGCGACGTTCCAGGCTGTGCTGGCCGGGCCAGATTCGGTGCGTTCGAACATCACGACCAGGGTGATGTTCTGCACGGCACCGAACCCGACCCCGAAAACAATCGCACCCAGCAGAGCCAGCGGGTCCACTCCCCAGGCCGCACCCGCCAACAGCCCCACGCCCAGCCCGGTCAGCACCACGGAGGGAACGAGCACCCAGCGTTGATCGAAGCGATCCCCCAGCTGTCCGGCGCTCCAGCGGCCGAGCACGGTGGATGCGCCGTAAGCCATCAGCGCCGCCGGGGCCACTGAGCCAGCGACGGCCAACGGCAGGAACGCGACGAGACCACCCGCCGCGACAGCCGCGGCGGTCATGACCGTCCAGGGCGGTAGCAGGGCGACGGGGAACGCTGGCGTGCCGGACCGCTCGGTGGCCCGAGCCCGCACCTGCGCCATGCCCAGCACTGCTGCGGCCGCGACCACTGGCAATGCGCCGGCGATCCAGAACAGCGGGGCGAACCCGATCCGCTGGGTCAACCACACCCCGGCTGGTAGGAACAGGACGTTCGGCAGGCCGACCGACAGCCCGTAAAGGCCAGCCGCCCGCCCGCGCTGCCCGGCGGGCACCAGCTCAGCGACCAAAGCACTGCCAGCCACGGTGAGCAGGCCGAAGCCGACGCCACGCAGGCCGGACACACCGACCAGCAGCCACAGGTCGCTGGACAGCACGAACAACGGCGTCGGCAAGCCGATCAGGACCGTGCCCAGCCCGAAGGCGAGGCGGTGGTCGATCCGCTTGAGCAGCCACGGCATGCCCAGTTGGGTGAGCACTGTGATGAGCATGAAGACCGAGTTCGTCGCACCAGCCGCGACCTCACCCGCGCCTCCCGTGACCGCCCACAAGGGGACGACCGGCAGCAGCAGTCCGTAACTGGCGAAACCACCGACGGTCGCCACCAGCAACAACCGAAAAGACAGGAGCCGCAAGGGCGTCCTGTCCTTGGCAGACGGTTCGACCGGGACGCGCACCAGTTCTTGATAGGCCTCCGCCTGCCATCTGTCCATCCGGCTTTGAAAGACCGAGATGTCCACTCCTGGCCGATTGTGGCTTTAGTCAAGATCGGCTTGGCTTAGGCCGTCACCGCAACGGCAAGGAGGTCTGCATGCACCGGATGCGAGCACTGGCACTGGCGACTGTGGTCGTGGGATCGGCGTTCGTTCCCGCAGCGGCCACCGCACCGTCGATATTGGCCGCCCCGCCGCCGTGCAGCGAGGAGCCGCGCGAGAATCCGATCACGGAGTTCACCAGCTACGACGAAATCCTGGTCGAGCTCGATCGGATCGAGCGGGTGAGCGCGGGCCGGGTCGCGGTGGAAACCGTCGGCGAGTCCAACCAGGGCCGTGACATGCTGCTCGCGCGCGTCGGCACCGGTCCGAAGGTGGTGCTCATCACCGGCGAGATCCACGGCAATGAGAAGACCGGCCCGGATGCGGTGCTGGACCTGCTCGACTACCTGGGCACCTCGGATTCCGGTCGGGCCGTGCAGATCCGCGAGCAGCTTACCGTGGTGGCGATGCCGAAGATCAACCCAGATGGTGCGGCGCTGGACCGACGCGGCAACGATATGACGTGGCAGGAGGTGCAGGCTCGCTTTCCGCAGTTGGCGACCGCGCAACCGGCGTGGAACTACTACACCGACCAGCGGCAGGGCGACGATTACTCCCAGCGGCCTGGTTTCGACGTCAACCGCGACTACAACCCGAATCTCGACTACCAGCCGCAGCCGCAGGACTTTCCCGGCACCAGTGACCAGCCGGGTTGGTTCATCAGCCCGGAGACCCAGACGGTGCGCGACGTGTACCGCTCGTTGCAGGCGGAATTCGGCGCGGTCGACACCTACATCGATCTGCACCACCAGGGCGCCTGCTACACGGTTCCGGGCACCGACCGGTACGTGACCATGAGCCTGTCCGGCAAGTTCGTCGCCGACCCTGCTTCTCCGGCTGGCGCCGCCTACGGCGGGTTCGCCGACACCTTCCGACCGGAGTACTCCAAGCAGTTGAACGTGGCCGCGTACAACGCGTTGCAGGCCGCAGCCAACCAGAACCCGGACTTCGGCAACATCACGCTTTACCCGCAGGACATCAACCTGCCGGGCACCGGCCTCGGTTCGTTCCAGCTCAACGGCAGCGGGGCGGTGTTGTTCGAGGTCCGCGGCCAGACGCAAACCCTTGGTGAGCAGTATCGGGAGATGCTGACGCGAACGGTCTACATCGGACTTGATGGGATTCTCTCGTCGGTCGCCAGTGGCCAGGTCAACCAGCTCGACCCTGCCGCCTACGACCGGATTCCACTGACCGAGCGCGGCGCGCAGACCATGAACACGATCACCGACATCGAATCCTGATCGACCCCGGTCAGCCACCAGCAGCCCAAGCCCGGCACGAGGCCCGCGCTTCTCGACGGATGACAGGAAGGTTCCCATGCTGCGGGAACGGGGCGCCCCGGTTCGGGCACGAGTGACAGAAAGGTTCCCTTGCTCCCGAACCGTGGCGTCGACGGTGGTGGTGGGGTGACAGGAAGGTTCCCTTGCTTCGGGCGTGCGCCAGTGCTCTGGGTGGTGGGGCTTGGGGCACCGGCTTCGTTTGGGCAGGTGCTGGCACCGGGGCGAACGTGGGCGGGTCGCCGGGCATCGCATCTCGTCCGGCAGTGGTCACCACCGCGCATCTGGCGGGCGATCCGCTCCTGCGCTGAACCGATTGCGGGCTGGGGCTAGACCGACGCGGCTGCGTCGCGACGACGGTGATGTTCGCGTGGCTGAGGATCACGTTGCCCGAAAGTGAATGATCGGCACGCGACAAAAGGCGGCCGTCGTAGCGACCGTCGCGCCGCCGCATCGGAACGTCCCGTGGCGAATCAAGGACGCCCGGACGTCGAGCGGCGCGTATTGCGGGTCAGTTCGCGAGTTCGTCGAGTGCCGCTTGGGCGGCCGCGAGCTCCGCGCGGAGCTGTTCGACGCGGGCTTGCTGCTGCTCGCGGGCGGCATCGATCAGTGGCTCCACCGCCGCCGCGACTTCGTCGTGCAGCGCTTTCGCCGCCTGCGCGACCGCGTTCGCCGGTACCGGCGTCGGGCGCACCACCCGCTTCTTGCCGGTGCTGACCTCGACGCTCCACTGGCCGTCCTGATCCGCCGTCAGCGTCACCGTCGCTCCGCCGACCGGTTTCGGCTGGCGCGGTTTGCGCCGCGCCGCCGCGCTCTCGGCCGACTTCGCCGAGGCCGACGCGGCTGGAGCCGGGGTCGCGGCCGCAGCGGCCCGCGGCTTCGCCGGGGCTGCTGGTTTCGCCGGAGCAGGGGCGGCTGGGGGCGGGGCCGCAGCCTTGGCCGGTGGTTGGTCGGGTACTGCGCGCTTTCGGGGCGGTTTGACCCGGGTGACTTCTGCGGCGGAGAAGGACAGCACGTCCTTGGAACCGGCCGGACGGACCTGGATGAAGTCGCCTTCGGCCGGTTCGCCGAGCGCGACGACCTTGCCGGAGCGGCCTTCCTGGACGCCCACGGCGGAGCCGGTGAACCACACGGTCGGCGTGGTTCCGGCGGTCAGTTCCTCGCGGATTTCGCGCAGTTCGTCGGACGACAGCGGTGACATCGCCACCCCTTGCTCAAGGGTGAGCCCCGGTGGGGCTGTTAGACAGTGACCACCACACTATATCGAACGCCCGTGCGAAGCTTCAACGGGATTGCCCAGCGGTGATCTCGTAGTCGGCTGGGTCCGCTTTTCTGGTGCGCAGCCAGTACTTCCAGGTGAAGCCGGGCCAGATGGTGCGGTTGATGCCGTTCTCGTCGAGGTACCAGCTTCGGCAGCCACCGGCCGACCAGACCGCGCCGGTGAGTTCCGACTGGATCTCGGCGTTGAAGGAGTCCTGCACCGATTGCCGCACGTCGAGTTGACCCACGTCGTCGCGGCAGATCGGCCGCAGGCAGCTGAGCACGTAGTTGATCTGCGATTCGATCATGAACACCACGGAGTTGTGGCCGAGTCCGGTGTTGGGTCCCAGCAGGAAGAACAGGTTCGGGAAACCGGCCACGGTGATGCCGAGGTACGCCTCCATCCCGTTGCGCCAGGCGTCCTGCAGCTTGCGGCCGTCGCGGCCGATGATGTTCAGGTGGTCGAACGCATCGGTGACGTGGAAGCCGGTGCCGTAGATGATGGCGTCCACCGGGCGTTCCTGGCCGTCGCCGGTGACCACCGATCGGCGCCGGACCTCGGCCACCCCGCTGGTCACGAGGTCCACATTGGGCTTGGTCAGCGCCGGGTAGTAGTCGCTGGAGAGCAGGATCCGCTTGCAACCCATGGCGTAATCGGGTGTCACCGCCGCGCGCAGCTTCGGATCCCCGATGCTCTCGCGGATGTGGCGCTTGGACATCCGCTCGGCGAACTTGCCGAGGCGGCGGTTGAACACCGCGAAGTAGCGCGCCTCCAGGAGCCAGTACACGGCCGCGCGCGCGGCTCGTTGCAGCATCGGCAGCCTGCGGAACCAGCGTTGCACGGAGTGCGGGATGGGCTGATCCGGTTTCGGCTGGATCCACGGCGGGGTGCGCTGGAACAGGTGCAACTGGGCGACCTGCTCGGCGATGCGCGGCACGAACTGGATGGCGCTGGCTCCGGTGCCGATCACCGCGACCCGCTTGTCGGCCAGGTCGAAGTCGTGGTTCCAGTCCGCGGAGTGGAACACCTCGCCTTCGAAGTTTTCCACGCCGGGCAGTTCCGGGTAGCTCGGGAGGTGCAGGGCGCCGACACCGGAGACCAGCGCGCGCCCCACGTATTCGGTTCCGTCCGTTGTGGACACCCGCCAGGTGCTGGCGTGCTCGTCGTACTCGGCGCCGGTGAACTCCACGCCGTGGTGGATGTGCTCGCGCACCCGGTACTTGTCCGCGCAGTGCCGCAGGTAGTCGGCGATCTCGCCCTGCTCGGCGAACATCCGGGACCAGGAGGGGTTCTGCTCGAACGAGAAGGAGTACATCAGCGACGGCACGTCGCAGGCGCAGCCCGGATAGGTGTTGTCCCGCCATGTTCCGCCGAGGTCCGCGGACTTCTCCAGCAGGATGAAGTCGTCGATTCCGGCCTGTTTGAGCCGGATCGCCATCCCGAGCCCGGCGAACCCGGTCCCGACGATGACCACTGATGTCTGGTATCTGCGCTGGTCCGAACTTTGCCGCTGCACCATCAGGCCCTCCTCGGACACCGGCACGACTAACTACCCGACGGTAGCCTACTATCGGTAGGTTACTTGCGGTAGGGTATCCGGCATGCAGATGGGGCAGGCGCCGACCAGCGGACGCAAGCGGATGTCCCGAGTCGAGCGGGAACAGCAGATCCTGGCCGTCGCCGAGCGGGTGTTCGCCGCCGACGGCTACCAGGTGGCCTCGATGGACGACATCGCGGCGCGAGTCGGCCTGTCCAAACCGATGCTTTACGAGTACTTCGGTTCGAAGGAAGGACTGCTGCTCGCCTGCCTGCAGCGCTCCAAACGCGAACTGCTGGCGGCCACCACGGTGGCCGCCGCCGGTGCCAGCACTCCTGAGCAGCTGCTGCACGATTGCCTGCTGGCGTTCTTCAAGTTCGGGGACGAGCACGCCCAGGCGTGGGCGCTGCTGCGCAACGAGGCCGCCGTGCCGAGCGCTTCGGTGAACTCCGAGCTGGAGGCGATCCGCATGCAGCAGATGGAGTTCACCGCCGGGCTGTTGAAGACCGCGCGTCCCGAACTCGATCCGGCGCGGTTGGAGGCGTTCGCGGAGGCGATCATCGGCGCGTGCGAGCGGCTCGCGGTGTGGCGGGAGCGCCGCCCGGAGGTCACCCCGGAAATGGCCACCGGACACCTGATGGCCCTGTTCGGTCCCAGCCTCGCGCGGGATCTCTAGCGTTTTCAACGAAATCGCCGCAGCTCGATGTCGGCGAACCGAGCTTGATTCACTCGTTCAGGTGGTACCCGGATCTTCGGGGTCAAGATCGTTGGCACGTCCTCCGATACCGAGGCAGCCGTGCCAACACGCCAGACCCAAGGAGAACAAATCTTGCGCCCCTGGACCACGCGCACAGTACAGGCAGCCGTTGTGGCCGCGGGGTTCGCCGCAGTCGGGACCGGTGCCGCCGCTGCTGCGGACAACACCGACATCCCGAAGCCGGACCTGTCGTCCGTGCCGGACAACATCGAGATTTTCGCCCCGATGAACGCCTGCCAGATGCAGGACGGACCCGGTTACGGCTCGACCAAGGCTCCGTGCGCGGACACCCAACTGCACGCGAACACCCCTAACCTGATCAAGAAGGTGGGCGCCGACATCACCACTACCGGCCACGGGGTGGCCGGTGAGCTGCGGGACGGCCGTCCGCTGCTCGCCCCCGGCAAGCCGAACCAAGTGCTCGACCACGTCTTCGCCCAGACCACCCGCGTCGCGAAGATGACCAAGACCCGCCCGACCGTCGGCGGCTCGGTGACTCCCGACCACCTCGGCGTGCTCACCGAACGCATGCCGAGCGCCGCGCTGCTCGACACCGAGGTCGGGCCGCTCAAGCCCGGCCACCAGGGCACGTCGGCGCTGGACACCGCGGTCGATCTGACGGCCGCGCAGGGCTACGAGGCGGAGCCGCTGACCAATCCCGTCGGCATGGTCACCCCGGTGCTGCAGAACAACCCGCTGGAGACCTCCGGCGAGCCGGTGACCTTGCCCCAGCCGGAGAAGGTCCTCCCGCTTGCCGACAAGCTCCCGGTCGTGTCCCAGTTGGACAAGGGGGCGGGCGCGGCGACGCGGGACGTCACCAAGCAGCTCACCGGCCTGCTGGGGCGGGCTTCGACGCACCAGATCACCGGGCAGCTGCCGGTGGTCGACAGCGTCACGGGAGTTCTGCCGCTGCGCTGAACGATCGGATCAAGTGGTCCCGGAACCAGCTCCGGGACCACTTTTCTTTGCCGTACAACTATTCCACAACAGTACACAGTAGACTCATAATCCCTTGGTGCGAATTTGATCGGAACTGCCGGGCAGAATTCGCCTTGCTCGCCGGGGCGTGGCGCACACTCTGCCGCGCGGGCCGATGCGCGGGGCGTGTTCCGTCGATTCCTCGGCGCCGCAAGGGATGAACCTGCGAATCAGTCACCTTGAGGAGAAGCCACAGTGCGTACCGGTGCACGTATTGCGAGTGTTGCCGCAGTTGCCGCCGCCATGCTGGCCGTCGCGTCTCCGGCCTTCGCCGACAGCGCGGACAACGACGGCATCAACGCCTTGGAGGACAACAACCTGAGCGTCATCCCGGTGCAGGCGTGCGGCAACAACGTCGCCGTCCTCGCCATCGTGCTCCCGATCCTGTCGCCGCAGGCCGATAAGTGCGTGAACGCGCCGATCGTCGACCACCCGAGCGCTGGCTGAGCACGACGAGTCGGAAAAGGCACCGGGCCAGCGTCTTTCCATTGCCGGGTCAGCGGATCGCCTGCAACGCGGTGTCCAGCTGCGCGAGCGCATCGGCGATCCAGGGCAGCGCGGTCGGATCGTCGCTGCGCAGGGCCCGCCAGCGCTGCTCGTCGGTGGTGCCGTAGAGCAGGCTGGTGGCGGCCCGAAACCGCAATCCTGCTGGGTCGTCGCCGAAGGCGGTGCCGGAGAGCACCCCGATCCCGTGCCGGTCGAGGAGGTGTTCGGCGAGGCTGTCGGCATCGCGAACGCCGTGTCCGGCCAGCACCGGCCGCAGCGGCTCGAAGTCCGGGTAGAGGTAGAACGCCGCCCGCGGTTTCCGGCACCGGGCCCCGGCCGCCGTGAACCGCTCGTGCACCGCCTTGGCGACGCGTTCGTGCAGCGTGCGACCAGCGGCGATGTGTGCGGTGGTTTCCGCGGGTTCGTCCAGGACGTGTGCGGCGACGTCCTGCATCGGTGCGGCGAGGCTGGACCAGATTTCGCTGGCGACGCCGACGACGTCGCGTTGCACCAGCCTGCCCAGTTCGCTGTCCGGGAAGCGGGCGAATCCGATTCGCCAGCCACCCAGCGCCATGCTCTTCGACAGCCCGGCGGTGGCGAAGCACCGGTCCGGCAGCACGGCCGCCGGGCTGCACACCCGCGATGCGTAGGCGAGATCTCGGTAGATCTCATCCGAGATGATCGCGAGGTCGTGCTCCGAGGCGACCGCGCAGACCCGCCTCACCAGGTCCGGGCCCGCGAGGGTGCCGGTCGGATTGTCCGGCAACGTGACCACGAGCACGCCTGGCCGGTGTCCGGCGGCGCGGGCTTCGCGGAGTTCGCGGTCGAGTTCGTCCGGGTCCGGCACACCGCCCGCCTCCGGTGGCACCGGCACGCCGATGACGTGCTTCCTGGCCAGCGCCGCTTGCGCGGCATAGGTGACCCACGACGGCTGCGGCAGCACGACGTCACCGGGCAGCGCGTTGATCAGCGCGTACAGCAAGGCTTTGCTGCCGGGCGCGACGATGATCTCCTCCGGCCCGGTCGGCAGGCCCCGGCGCGTGAAGTACCCGGCGGCGGCTCGGCGGACCTTCGGTGTTCCCGCCACCGGTCCGTACGCGTTCAGCGGGCTGGCGGCGGCCAGCACCGCCGCCAAATCCGGCGGAACCGGTAGCCCCGCTTCACCGAACCCCAGGTGCACGACCCGCTGTCCCGCAGCCTGCTTGGCCTGCAGCCGCTCGTTTATGGCGAGTGTCGCGGAGTGGGCAACCACGGTCGATCTCCGTTCTCGTCCGGGTTCTTGGCGTCGATCTCCATGCGCCGCGAGTGCTGGTCGCCGTTGTTGGCGGCCCGATCAGGACTGCCCAGTGGGCTCGCGGCGAACGCTATCGGGCCTGGAAAGCCCGCACCAGCGGCTCCGCGTCCGGTTCGACGCGAGGCGGTTCCCGGCTGGCTGCCCAGAGCAGCCAGCCGAGTTCCCGTCGGCACACCGATCACACCGCCCCGACATCTCGTGCCCGCCCCCAGCGGCTTGCCGCGGCACCGGTCTCATCGGCGACCCGGCGGCACCGCTGGCGTTCCGCGTCTACCCCGCGTCACGCCGCCGTGGTGGCGACGATCTCCGCATCGGGCTCGCCGAGGTCGAACGGCTCGCCAGCAGCGGCGCGGCGAACCAGCGAAGCCGGTGGCTCGAACCGCGATCCGTAACGCTGGGCCAATTCCCGTGCGCGTGCCACGAATCCGGCCAGCCCGCCCGGGTAGCCGTTCATGTACTGCACGACACCGCCGGTCCAGGCGGGGAATCCGATGCCGAGGATCGAGCCGATGTTGGCGTCGGGCACCGAACGCAGCACGCCTTCGTCCAGGCATTTGACGGTTTCCAAGGCCTCGACGAACAGCAGGCGTTCCTTGAGGTCGGTCAGGTCCACCTCGGCCGGATCGCGGTCGGCTGCACCGAAGTGCTCGGCCAATCCCGGCCACAGACCAGCCCGTTTGCCGTCGACGTAGTCGTAGAAGCCCGCGCCGCTGGAGCGACCCTTTCGGTCGAACTCGTCGACCATGCGGTCGAGCACCTGCTCGGCGGGGTGCGGGGTCCACGTGCCCCCGGCGGCTTCGACGGCGCGCTTGGTCTCGTCGCGGATCTTGCGCGGCAGGGTCAGGGTCAGCTCGTCGAACAGTTGTAGGACGGGCGCCGGGAACCCGGCCTGCGCGGAGGCCTGCTCGATTGATGCCGGGTGGACGCCTTCGGCGAGCATCGACACGCCCTCGTTGACGAAGGTGCCGATGACCCGGCTGGTGAAGAAGCCGCGGCTGTCGTTGACCACGATGGGTGTCTTGTTGATCTGCCGCACCACGTCGAACGCGCGCGCCAACGCCCGGTCGCTGGTGTGCTCACCGCAGATGATCTCCACCAGCGGCATCTTGTCGACCGGGGAGAAGAAGTGCAGGCCGATGAAGTCCTCGCGGCGGCGCACACCGTCTGCGAGACCGGTGATCGGCAGCGTGGAGGTGTTGGATGCGATCAGCGCGTCACCGTCGACGACGTCCTGCACTTCGGCGTAAACCTGCTTCTTGATCTTCGGGTCTTCGAAGACGGCCTCGATGACCAGGTCGCAGTCGGCGAGTGCCGTGAGCTGGTCGGTGGGCGTGATCCGGCCGAGCAACTCGTCGGCCTCGGCCTGCGTCGAGCGGCCCTTGGCGACGGCCTTCTCCAGCAGTTTCGCCGAATAGGCCTTGCCCTTCTCGGCCGCCGCGAGGGAAATGTCCTTGAGCACGACCCGCATCCCCGCTTTGGCGCACACGTAGGCGATGCCCGCACCCATCATGCCGCCGCCGAGCACCGCGACCTTTTTCGCCTGCCACCCGGGCTCCCCACCTGGTCGGCTGCCTCCGGTGTTGATGTGCTGCAGGTCGAAGAAGAACGCCTTGCTCATGTTCTTGGCGGTCTGGCCGCAGACGAGTTCCACGAAGTAGCGGCCTTCGATGGTGAGTGCGGTGTCGAAGTCGACCTGCGCGCCTTCCACCGCGGCGGCCAGGATGTTGCGCGGCGCGGGCAGCGGGGCGCCTTTGAGTTGTTTGCGCAGGTTTGCCGGGAAGGCCGGGAGGTTGGCGGCGAACTTCGGATTCGACGGCGTGCCACCGGGAATCTTGTGGCCGGGGCGGTCCCAGGGCTGCGTCGCCTCGGGGTTGGCCTTGATCCACTCCTTGGCGCAGGCCATCAGCTGCTCGGGCGAGTCGACGAGTTCGTCGATGATGCCGATCTCCGCTGCCTTCGCCGGACGCAGCCGCTGGCCTTGCAGCAGGACGCCCAGCAGCGCGTCGGCGATGCCCAGCAGCCGGACCGTGCGGACCACCCCGCCAGCGCCGGGCAGCAGACCGAGCGTGACCTCGGGGAATCCGAAGCGGGCGCTGGAGTTGTTCAACGCGACGCGGTGGTGGCAGGCCAGCGCGATCTCCAGGCCACCGCCGAGCGCGGTGCCGCCCAGCGCGGCGACCACCGGCACGCCGAGGGTTTCGAGGCGGCGCAGCTGCTGCTTGATGGCGGTGCTGGTCTCGGTGACCCGCTGGGCGTCGTCGGGTCGGGCGCGGATGAGATCCCGCAGGTCACCACCGGCGAAGAAGGTGTTCTTCGCGGAGGTGAGGACGACACCGGTGATGTTGTCACGCTCGGCTTCCAGGCGTTGCAGCGTTTCCGCCATGCTGCGCTGGTAGCGCTCGTTCATGGTGTTGGCCTGCTGCTGCGGGTCGTCGAGGGTCAGCACGACGATGCCGTCGGCGTCGGACTCCCAGCGGATGGTGCTCTGCTCGCTCATTTGTGATGTGTCCTTCAGCCGATCCGTTCGACAACAGTCGCGATCCCCATGCCGCCGCCGATGCACAGCGTGGCCAGGCCGTAGCGCAGGTTGCGGCGTTCCAGCTCGTCGATGAGGGTGCCCAGGATCATCGCCCCGGTGGCGCCCAGCGGGTGGCCCATCGCGATGGCCCCGCCGTTGACGTTGATCTTGTCGTGCCCGACGCCGAATTCCTTCATGAACTTCAGCGGCACCGCCGCGAAGGCCTCGTTGATCTCGATCAGGTCGATCTGGTCGATGCTCAGGTCGGCCTTGCCCAGTGCTTTGCGCACTGCCGGGCCTGGGCCGGTCAGCATGATCGTCGGGTCGGCACCGCTGAGCGCGGCGGCGACGATGCGGGCTCGGGGGCGCAGCCCGGTGCGCTCGCCGAGGGCTTCACTGCCGATCAACGCGAGTGCGGCGCCGTCGACGATGCCGGAGGAGTTCCCGGCGGTGTGCACGTGGTCGATGCGCTCCACCCAGTGGTATTTCTGCAGTGCGACGGCGTCGAATCCGCCGAGTTCGCCGATGTCGGCGAACGACGCCTTCAGCCCGCCGAGACTGTCCACTGTGGTGTTTGCCCGGATGTGCTCGTCACGGTCGAGGATGGTGATCCCGTTGCGGTCGGCCACCGGCACGACCGAGCGGGCGAATCGGCCGTCCGCCCATGCTTTGGCGGCGCGGGTCTGGGACTCGGCAGCGAAGGCGTCCACCATCTCCCGGTCGAAGCCCTCGATCGTGGCGATGAGGTCGGCGCCGATGCCCTGCGGCACGAAGGAGGTGGTGTAGTTGGTCTCGGGGTCCATCGCCCAGGCGCCGCCGTCGGAGCCCATCGGAACCCGGGACATGGACTCGACGCCCCCGGCGAGCACCGCGTCCTCCCAACCGGAGCGCACCTTCTGGGCGGCGATGTTGACCGCTTCCAGCCCTGAGGCGCAGAAGCGGTTGAGCTGCACGCCGCTGACGGTCTCAGGCAGGCCCGCCGCCAGCGCGGCGGTCTTGGCGATGTCGCTGCCCTGGTCGGCGATCGGCGATACCACGCCCAGCACGACGTCGTCGATCAGCGCCGGGTCCAGTTGTGGATGGCGCCGCTGCAGTTCCCGGATGAGGCCCACGACCAGGCTGATCGGTTTGACCCCGTGCAGCGACCCGGTTTTCTTGCCGCGACCGCGTGGCGTGCGGATCGCGTCGTAGACGAACGCCTCGGACATGTGCGGCGTGCCTCCTCGTTGCGGCGGGTGCTCCACCCAGAGTGTGACATCAAGATTGTCACAGTCAATGCGCGCTGCGCCCGCCCAACGATCGGTCCCGGCGAACCACCCGATCCAGCGCCCCGTCGGACTGCTGACGTGAGCAAGGGAACCTTCCTGTCACGAAGCGACGCCTCCCGCCTTCACCACCGCGGCTGCTGGCCACGCACAAGAGAAGAAACATCGGCTCGCACCGACTCTGGAGTGACAGGAAGGTTCCCTTCCTCTGCATGTGCGGCGGATCGCCAAGCCAGCTGAAAGAAATTACCAAAAGGGACTATCGGGAAATTCCTCCACAGTCGGTCGATCGAGTAGTGCCCCAAAGGGAACTTTTCCGGCGTCGGGGCGACAGAAAGGTTCCCTTGCTCGATCCCGAAGCCCCCACACGGCCCCGCTGGCGGCTAATGTCGGCGGAGAATGTGAGCGAATGGTCGCATCTTCACCGTTGGTGATGGTCGTGCGCAGGAGGTGACGGAGATGGCGAATCGGGCACCGCAGCGTCGCAGGCAGGCTCGGGGGGAACGGCGCATCGAGCTGTTGCTGGATGCCGCCGCCGAGGTGTTCGGCGAGGTCGGCTACGCCGCCGCGACCACGAACGCGATCGCGGCTCGCGCCGAGTCCTCCCCCGGTTCGCTCTACCAGTTCTTCCCGAACAAGGAAGAGGTCGCCCACGCGCTCGCCGAGCGGTACCTGCGACAACTGCAGGACGCGCACCGCGCCGCCTTCGCGGCGCAGAACGCCAACCTCCCGCTGCCCGAGCTGATCGACGCGATGATCGACCCGATGATCGACTTCAACCTGTCGAACCCGGGCTTTCATGCGCTGTTCAACACCCCGGACGAGGTGGCGACAAAACCGCTGCACATCCGCGAAGCGGTGATCGACCGGATGAGCGCGATCTTCGCGGCGCGCGCCCCGGAGCTGTCGGAGGACCAGCGGGTGCGCACCGCGCGCGTGCTGGTCGGGGTCTTCCGCGGTGTGCTGCCGTTGATCATCGTGTCGGTGGGTGAGCAGCGATCCGCTGTCCTCGACGAGCTCAAGCAGATCTTCCACGACTACATGGCGCGCCGGGTCGGCTGAACCCTCCGGAGCTCGCCGGTTCGCAGCCCCGGCGAGCTTCGGCTAACGGCCAGCCACGGGCGACGCCTCGGTGAGCGCGGCGCGCAGGATCTTTCCGGCGTGGGCCAGCCGGTCGGGTTCGTGGCTGTCGCCTGCCAGGTTGACGATCACACCGTCTAGTCCCAGCTCGATCAGTCCCTGGATCTGTTCGCCCACCGAATCGGCGTCGCCGACGATCATCCGGCTGGTCAGCGCCGCGGGCAGCCCTCGTCCGGAGGTCGCGCCGAGCCGCTGCCGGGCCAGCAGGGCGTCCCGCTTGGCCGTTGCCTCCTCCATCGTCGCGCCGAGGAACACCAGCGCGAGCACGTTCTTGTTGATCGTGGCGTAATCCCGTCCCGCTGCGGCGCACTTCTCGCGCAACACCGCCAGTTTCCGGGGAATGTCGGGGAAGCCGCAGTTGAGGTTGAAGATGTCGGCGTATTTGGCCGCCAGTGGGATCGTTCGGCGTTCACCGGCACCGCCGATGAGGATCGGCGGCACGTGCACCGGCTGCGGCTCGTTGACCGCGTCGTTCACGGCGTAGTGCTCGCCGCGGAAGGTCGTCGATCCGCCAGCGAACATCGATCGGCAGATCTGCAGCGCCTCGTCGAGCCAGTCGAAGCGCTCCCGCACGCTCGGGAAGGTGTACCCGTACCTGCGGTGTTCCTCTTCGAACCAGGCGGCGCCGATACCCAACACCGCACGACCACCGGATATGACGTCCAGTGCGGTCACGGTTTTCGCCAGCCTCGCCGGGTTGTGGTAGGTCACGCCGGTGACGAGGGTGCCGAGCCGGATGCGCTCCGTGCTCGCCGCGATGGCCCCGAGCAGCGTGTACGGCTCAAGCATCGGTTCGTCGGGTGCGCCTTGTAGGGGCAGTTGCATGAGGTGGTCCATCACCGCGAACAGGTCGAAGCCTGCTTCTTCCGCGGTGCGAGCGGTCGCCGCGATTCGATCGAAGAGCTTCGCGGGCGAGGTGCCGGGATAGCTGAAGCTGGTCAGCTGCAAGCCCAGTCTCATGTGGTTTTCCTCCGCGCCTCGGAAAGGATGTAGTCGGCCAGTTCCTGCAGCCCGGGGCGCAGGACTCGGTCCGGGATCCGGACACCGAATCGGTGTTCGGCCTCGGCGAGGATCTGCGCGAGGGAAAGCTCGTCCAGGCCGAGATCCGTGGTCAGGCACGCGTTGGTGGCGAGTGCCTGGGTCGGTAGGTCGGTGAGTTCGACGACCATTTTCTTGAGTTCGTCCAGAACGTTCTCGCTGCTGCGCACTTCGGTCCCCTGCGGTTCGTCGTGCTGCTTCACCGTCCGATGTGGTTGGTCGCCGGGCCTGCGTGCGCGACGACTCCATCGGGGCGTATTACGGCCAGTGCGGGTTCGGTGATGCCGAGCATTCGATGTGCCGCCGCGTCCGCGTCGAACAGTTCCGCCGCTGATTCGGGCGGCGAGACGCGCAGGATCGCGACGTCCACATCCGTGCCCAGTTTCGCGGCCCATTCCGCCGCGAGTTTGGTGGCGCCCTCCCGCACCGCGGGCAGCATGTCCGAGGATCGCCGGTCGGCGGCGCAGCCCAGGACGACAGCGGAGCCGGTGAGCGCGTCGTGCAGCCATTTGCCGTCGCCCAGCGGCACGTCCGGCAGTCGGGTTCCTGGTTTGAGCACGCCGATTCCGGTCTCGTCGCCCGGGTAGGCGAGTTCCAGTTGCGCCATGCGTTGCGGCATGGCCCGGTCGAGCAGGCCTGTTCGGGAGGCGACCGCGAGCGCACCGTCGCGGACCCGGCGCCGCCAACCGGTCATCATCCACATCTTCGTCTGCCGGTCGGTATCGGCGACGACCCGCTGGGCCACGTAGCGACGTTCAGCTGCCCACGCCTGCACGCCCGCGATACCGGCTGAGCCCGGTTCGGCCGACGCGAGCCGCCAGCCCAGCGACTGGGCGTCCTCGATGCCGGTGTTCATCCCCTGGCCACCTGCTGGGCTGTGCACGTGCGCGGCATCGCCCGCCAGCAGCACCCGGCCGACTTGGAACCGCTGCGCGACGCGGCGGTTCACCTGGAAGCTCCCGGTCTGCTGGTCGCCGAGCATTCGCACCGGAACCGGGCAGCGCTGCGTTGCGGCCTCCTGCACCACGGCGTCCAGGTTGGACAGATCGGCTCCCGGCGGCATGCTCACGAACACCCGATATAGCCCGCCGGGCAGCCCGACCACGACCAGCACGCCGTGGGGTGTCATGAAGTAATGCGCTTCATCGTGCGCCAGGGGGGTATCGCACTCACCGTCGGAAAGCGCGAAGGTCTCCTGGTAGGACTGGCCTTCGAATTCGATGCCGAGTTGTTCCCGCGTGTGGCTGCGCGCGCCGTCGCAGCCCACCACCCAGGCGAATTCCGCGTCGGAGTCTCCGGAGGCGTCTACCAGTCCGGTGTGCACGCTGTCGGGTTCCGGGCGCACCTCGTTCATCCGAACGCCGTATTCGATCTTGCCGCCACGCTGTTCGAAGCAGCGTCGCAGCACTGCTTCGGTGTCTTTTTGCGGAAATGACAACGGAGTTCGGTAGCGGGTACCGGTGAGTCGGTCCAATCGCAACCGGGCGACGCGGCGCCCGCCGGTGTAGTAGTTGGCCGCTTTGAGCGCAAGGGCGCGATCGACGATCTCGTCGGCGGCACCGCAGCGCCGCAGGGCTTCCAGAGCTCGCGGCCAGAGCACGATCGCCCGCGAATGCGGATGGGGGCGCTCGCCGCGGTCGATCACGCGCACCGGATGTCCTCGGCCGATGAGCTCGGTGGCCACGGTGAGCCCGGTTGGCCCGGCGCCGACGACCAGCGTGCCGCCAGATTCGATGTTCACGCGCAGCCTCCTGCAGAACTCGTCTAATACTCCATTTGTCGCACGGAATGAGGATCCGATCGCGCAGGACGGCGACATTGACGCACCGCGAGACGGTGATTCGCGTGCGCCACCATTCTCACGACCCGGATTCCGGGCCGGAATACTACTTAGGTGACATCACTCTTACCTGCACAATTGTACAGCCGAAAGTTTCGGCGCAGCTAAGCCTGATATTTGAGTGATGTGGATCACAACAAGTTGCAAGTGATTGCTCACATTGAGCTAATGTCGGCTCGCGATCCGACCAGCAAACCGTAACTTTACCCGCCATTAGCTACCGGGCGATTCCGGCAGCGGGCGGCTTTCGTTCCTACCCGACGTGGCAATCCTGGGGGACGCTGTGAGAGAAGCGGGATTCGACGATTCGACCCGATTATTGCTGCGCATTGAGAACATCCTACTGCACCAAACGGTGGCACGTGCACTGCTACCTTTCGAGAATCTGGAAATAGTCGAAGACCTGGATCCGGAGACGGACTTGGGCGTTGCCGAGTGCCATCTTCCGGACATCGCACTGGTCGGCTGCACGGTGCCGTCCCGCTACCTGCTCGCGAACATCGCCCGCATCCGGCTGGCATCGCCACGCACCCGGATCATGGCGTTGGTTCCACAGGTGACCAGCGAATTGACCAGCAGCTTGCGCGCCGTCGGAGTCGCCGAGCTGACTGATTCCAACAGCACGCTGGACGAGTTGCTCGGCTGCCTGCGCCGAACCCGACGAGCCCCGTCGCCGGGGCAACTCGACACGGCCCAGGTCCAGGCGATCCGCGCCAGCATGCAGTGCCGCCACAAACTCTCCGCACGAGAACGCGAGATCGTGGATCTGGTCGCCCAGGCGATGAGCAACCGGCAAATCGCCAGCAAGCTGCGCATCACCGAGGGGACAGTCAAGCGTCATATGCGAAATATTTTCGCAAAACTCCGCGCCAATTCCAGAATTGATGCGGTCAACAAAGCGACGACGACCACCTGCTGCCACCTACCAGACCGCAATGAAAATCAAAGTAAAGTCTCGGTAAAATCTACCTGTCTTGGTTCTTTGTGCGACTATTTCGACTCCGATCAACGGCCGCCGCTGTCGGCTTGATCCCTGGAGGGGAAAGATGAGCACCGAAACTGTCGGATTAGCAACATCCGCAACCACCAACAGCCACACCGTCGCTCGTGAGATGGTGCACCGCTGGGCGCTCTCCGAAGTGTTCGTAACCGGAATTCAGACTACTGGACAGTACGAATTCACAGCCGACGCGCAACTGCCGCTCTACCACGCCTATTACACGGATCACGCAGCCCGCCCGGAACTCTTCGATCCGTTATTACTGCTCGAATGCAGCCGCCAGGCAGGCACCTACGGCACACACGCGGTCCTCGACGTTCCGCTCGGCGCCACACTGGTCGTCAAGTCGATGTCGATCGAGCTCACCGACCTGGACGCACTCATCATCGGCACCAGACCCGGCGAGCTGCGCACGCATGTCGTATTCACCGACGTCCAGACGCGCGGCGGGCAGGTTCGCGCGTTCTCCCTGGACATGGAGTTGACGCTGTCCGGGCACACCGTCGGCACCGCGCACTTCGACGCGAACGCGGTTTCGAAGAACGCCTTCCGCGCGCTGCGCGTGCGGCAACGCGCCAGCGAACCACCGATGTCCTCGTCACTTCCCGAAACCCCAGCCGGAGTTCCGGTCAGCCCGCACCTGTTCGGACGGAAGCTCCAGGAGAACGTGGTGCTGACCAACGCCCGCCGGGACGGCCACCGCGCGTCAGCGCAACTCGGCGTCACACCCCGCAACAGGAGCCTGTTCGACCACGAATACGACCACTACCCGGCCATGAGCCTTTTCGAAGCAGCGCGCCAGATCTCGCTGCTCGCACTGGACGACGGCACCGGCAGCGCCGCGACCCGACTGCGCTGCACGGCGTTCAGCGGCCAGTTCACGCGGTTCGCCGAGCTCGATTCACCGATCACCTTGGACGTGTCCGCACCGGCGAACGACGCGTTGGACGTGCAGTTCAGCCAAGACGGTGCGGTGATCGCCGCGATCGCGGTCGGTTTCGCCGACCTGTCCGGCATTTCGCGGCATCCAGGAGCGGCGGCGTGACCGCGCGTGCGGTGTGGACGGACTTCGGCGGCGTCCTGACGCCACCGGTCAACGAGACGTGGGCGGGGGGGGCCG
>NZ_JBQQBO010000027.1:0-107809 GCF_052246905.1 Saccharopolyspora antiqui | reverse complement strand
AGGTTCGCGGCGTTCGCCGCGAACGTCGGCGTGCCAGCGGCGGTGCTGCAGGCCGCCATGCGCAAGGTCGGTGACCGCTACGGCACGGATTCGATGGCGCCGCTGGACACCCCGCTGACCACCGAAGAAGACTGGGCCCGGCAAGTAACCGACGCGGTGCGCGAGGACACCGGTGCCGTCATCGATCTATCCCGGTTCGGCGAACGCTGGTTCGCCGGCCGACCGCCCAACAGCTCGTGGGTTCGCGCGTTGCGGGACTTGCGGGAGCGCGGTGCCTTCGTCGGATTGTTGTCGAACATGCCGCCGAGCTGGGACGAGCAGTGGCGGCGCATGGTGTCTGCGGAACTGTTCGACGATGTCGTGCTGTCCTTCCAAGTCGGCTGCCGGAAGCCGGATGCCGAGATCTTCGCGCTGGCCGCCGACCGCTGCGGCATTCCCGCAGCGGATTGCGTGCTCGTTGACGACCTCGCGACGAACTGCGCGGGAGCGCGTGCGGCCGGTTGGCACGCCGTCCACTTCACCGACTCGGCTGCCGCGGCCGCGGAACTCGACCGGCAAGGAGTGTGCGCATGACGCGATCAGTCCTGATCACCGGCGGAAATCGAGGTATCGGGCGAGAGATCGCGCGGGCCTTCGCTGCGGCCGGTGACCGGGTTGCGATCACCTGCCGGTCCGAGGAGCCAGTGGACGATTTCCTGGCGGTGCGCGCCGATGTCACCGTGCCCGAGGACGTGGAGGAGCTGTTCCGGCGGGTGGAAGCCGAGCAGGGTCCGGTGGAAGTGCTGGTGTCCAACGCTGGCATCACCCGCGACAACGTGCTGCCCAGGCTCAGCGACGCGGACTTCGACGACGTCGTGAACACCAACCTGACCGGTGCGTTCCGCGTCGCGCGGCGTGCCTCGCGGCGGATGCTCGCCGCCAAGTGGGGACGCATCGTCTTCGTCTCGTCGATGATCGGCTTCCTCGGCGCGCCGGGGCAGAGCAACTACAGCGCCTCGAAATCCGGGCTGCTCGGGCTCACCCGCTCCCTCGCCTGGGAGTTCGGCGGCCGGGGCATCACCGCGAACCTGGTTGCGCCCGGGCTGATCGACACCGATATGTCGGCCCGGCTGCCCGAAGCCCGGCGCGAGGACCTGCTGCGGATGACCGCGATGCGGCGGGCTGGCACTGCGACCGAAGTGGCCGCAGTCGTCGCGTTCCTCGCCAGCGACGCGGCGTCCTACGTGACCGGCGCGACCGTCCCCGTCAGCGGCGGCTTCGCCATGGGCTACTGACCGGAACCAACCCGAAGGGAACCTTCCTGCCGATCGTTGACAGGAAGGTTCCCTTCCGCACGTCAAGGCCCCCTGCGAAGGCCTCCGGGTGACAGGAAGGTTCCCTTGCTCACCCACCCAGGCTCGCGCGTGACAGGAAGGTTCCCTTCCACACGTCAACCGCCCGCACCGCCACAGCTGCGG
The DNA here is from genome assembly GCF_052246905.1 of Saccharopolyspora antiqui. Taxonomy (NCBI): domain Bacteria; kingdom Bacillati; phylum Actinomycetota; class Actinomycetes; order Pseudonocardiales; family Pseudonocardiaceae; genus Saccharopolyspora; species Saccharopolyspora antiqui. The sequence goes on along the minus strand of NZ_JBQQBO010000027.1, from coordinate 106,352 downwards.
AGTCGGTGACGGGTAGCTCTCACCGCCCACTTTGATGGTCGGCGTTGGCGGGGCGGCGCCAGGAAGGTTCCCTTGCTCTGGTCACGGCCGCTCCCCAAATCGAAGGTCGACGCAGAAATGCGTTTGGCCGCCGCACCGGCGGTGCGGCGGCCAAACGCCAGCGGACTAGCGGACTCCCGCCGGGACTTCCACCTCCGTGGAGTGGTGCGCTGGGCTCGCTTCGCTGATTCCGAATCGCGCGTGGATTCGCTTCAGCGGCGCGGGCGCCCACCAGTTGGCGTTGCCCGCGAGTCGCATGAACGCGGGCACCAGCACGGCGCGGATCAAGGTGGCGTCAACCAACACGGCCAACGCCAGACCGATGCCGAGCATCTTCAGGAACACCACACCCGAGGCCGCATACGTCGCGAAAGACACCGCGAGGATGGCGGCGGCGGCAGTGATCAGCGGCGCGCTGCGTTCGATGGCCACCGCGACCGCTGCTTCGTTGTCGCCGGTCCGGTCGTACTCCTCCTTGATTCGGGACATCATGAACACCTCGTAGTCCATGGACAGCCCGTAAGCGATGCAGAACATCAGGATCGGGATGCTGGTCTCAAGTGTCCCGGTGGCGGTGAACCCGAAGACGTCCGACAAATTCCCCTGCTGGAACACCCAGACCAGGGCGCCGAACATGACCGACAGGCTCAGCAGGTTCAGCACGGTCGCCTTCAACGGCAACACCAGGCTGCCGGTCATCAGGAACAGAATGATGAACGTGATCCCGAAGATGACCAGCAACGCCAGTGGCAGCCGGTCGAGCAGCGCTGCCCGGAAATCCGACAGTTCAGCGGGATAGCCGCCCACCTGCACCGCGAAGGGCGGCGGCACATCGCGGATGTTCTGCACGAAGCCCAACGGGTCGGTCTCCAGGATCGCTGTGCTGGGCACGACCGACAGCCACGTCCCGGCGTCGCTGGTGAACCGGTCGAATTCGGCTGGGACACCGGCCGCCCGTTGGCCGTCGACGAACCTGCCGGCCATCGAGTCGACCTGCGCCACACCCTCCACCTGGGACAGTGCGGCCGCATAGCCTTCGACCCCGGACCGCAGCTGGTTCGGGTCCCCGGCGTCGGAGGCGACGAGGTGTACCGCGTCGGATTCTTCGACGCCGAAGTTGGCTCTGACTTCTTCGGACACCTGCCGACTGGATGCGCTCGGTGGCAGGATCCGGTCGTCGGGCAGCCCGAACTGCAGACTGAGGATCGGTGATCCGAGCACCAGCAGGATGGCGATCACCGCGCCGCCGAAGGTCGCTGGTCGGCGCATCACGGTGAGCGCAGTGCGGTGCCAGAACCCACCATCTGTGTTCGGTTTGAGATTGCGGCGGCGCAGCAGACCGCCGCCGACGGCGCGCCCGAGGAAGGCCAGCGCGGCTGGAAGGGTGAAGAGCACTCCGATGACGCTGAACAGCACGACGAAGAAACCCGCATAGGCGAACGAGCGGAGGAATGGGAACGGGAACAGCAACAGCCCCAGCAGCGATATCGCCACTGTCAGACCGCTGAACAGCACGGTGCGTCCGGCGGTTTGAACACTGTGGATGATCGCGTCCTCTTGGGTGTCGCCGTTGCGGAGTCGCTCCCGGAATCTGTTGATGACGAACAGGCAGTAGTCGACGCCCAGCCCCAATCCCATCGCAAGGGTGATGTTGAGCGCGAAAGAGGAAACCTCGGTGACCGCGGTGGTCAACCGCAGTGCCGCCATGGTGCCGACCATCGCGAATATCCCGATGCCCAGCGTCAGCAGCGCGGCGACGAATCCGCGGAACACGAGCACCAGCAGCACGAACACCAGCGGGAAGATCAGCATCTCGGCTCGGATGAAGTCTTGTCCGGCCTGCCCGCCGACCTGGCGGAAGACCTCCTCTCGGCCGCCGACCTCGACGGTGACCACGCCGGTGTCCCTGGTGAACTGCGGGGAGAGGTCGCGGAGGATGCCGCGGGTCTGCGTCGCATCTCCCGGAATGCGCGCGAGGACCAGGGCTTGCCTGCCGTCGGTGCTGCGCAGCGCCGGGTTTTCCCCGCGTGACCAGTAGGAGCCGGCCTCGGCGACTTCCGGACGACCGCTCAGCTCGTCGGTCAGGGCGCGCCCGGCCGCGACCACTGCCGGGTCGTCCACGGTTCCGTTCTTCGCGGTGACCAGCAGCAACACGTTCGGTCCGCCGGTGCCGAACTCGCGGTCGAGCACCTCGGCGGCCTCCAGCGATTCGCTGCCCGGAGATTCGAAGCGGGACAGCGAAAGCGAGCTCAGCGCGCCGGATGCACCGACCAACGTCACTGCGAACAGGACCAGGCTGGCCGCGAGGGTCCACCATCGGCGCCGGATCGTGAACCGACCGAGGCGCGCCAACGCGGGTTCTGGGGGCGGACTGTTGCCCGAATCATGCATCGCGAAGAGTCCCTCTCTTGGCTGTTGGCGTTGCTGTCGCCAACCCGACGGAAGATACGAGCAGATACTCACATTGGAACCGAGTACGAGTAAACACTCACAAAAGTAAAGAGGAGTTGAAATCGACCGATCGGCCGAGAAACCCGCACCAGTCGCCCAGCGCGCCACGCCTGCGGGAGCAAGGGAACCTTCCTGTCATCGCCACCCACCGGCAACGCAGCGGATGCGAGGACGGTTCGCGTACCACGCCGGACACGACTGCGGCGGTTCGCACGACGACAGCAGCCTTCCCGGCGTCGCCGACGGTGGGGCTGTCGTTGCCGATGACGTGAGGAAGGGAACCTTCCTGTCACGCTCAGGCCCGACCAAAGGGAGGAAGGGAACCTTCCTGTCGTCGAGGTGACAGGAAGGTTCCCTTCCTCGCACGGCCCGGCCACGCGAAGCGGCGCGGCCTGGGACGGGGTCAGTTGGTGATGCCGAAGTTCTGGTTGCGCAGCCAGGTCGACAGGCCTTCGACTGCCATCGGGCCGTTGCGGTCGAGGTCGAAGTAGTGGCCGCCGCCCGGAACGACGAGCATCTCGGTGCTCTCCGCACCGGTGAACAGGGCGCGGTGTTCCTCGCCGCCGACGACGCGGGCGTCGTTCTCGCCGTACATGAAGTACACCGGGACCGTGATCTCCGGGATCCGCTTGATGTCGATCATCACGCCACCCAGCTGCGACAGCATGTCCTGGCAGGGGTGCCGGTTCTGCAGCGGTGCCGCCGCGTCGAGCACGGCCTGTTCGGCGTCGTTGAAGTTGCCGGGCAGGAACTCCTCGGTGCCGTTGTCGTAGTAGATGTAGCCACTCGGATCGCCGGGCGCCTCGGATGGTTCGCCGCCGGGCAGGCACTTCTGGGTGGCCGCCGAGAACCTCTCGAACGCCTGCGGGGTGAGGCCCAGGTCGGTCCACGCCATGATGATCACGGCGTCGACGTCCTGGAAGGAATACGCGGTGATCTGCGCGACCTGCCCGCCGTTGGAGTGCCCGGCGACCGCGATCCGGTCGAACGTCGGCGGGCGCAGCTGGTCGCTTTCCACGGCGTACCTGCCGGAACGCAACTGCTGGATGATCTGGTGCGTCATGTCGGCTTGGGCGCCGATGCAGGTCAGGATGCCGTCCGGCTTGTCGCTGCTGTCGTAGCCGATGCGGTTGATGGTCAGCGACGCTTGGCCGCGTTCGGCCATCTCCTGCACGTGGTTGTAGCCGTCGACGGGCAGCCGCCAGTACCACTCGCCGGAGGCGATGCCGTGCTGGTAGAGGGTGATCGAACGGTCACGGGCGGCCAGCGCCTGGCGCGGCGCGGTCAGGTGGCCGCGGATCGTGTAGGTCTTGCCGTCGGTCGGGCATCCCACCGCGGACCGGTTGATGTTGCGGACCTGGAAGCTGACCGGCACGTCGACGATGTCTTGAGCGGCAACGGTCGGCGCCGCCGAGGGGCTTGCCTGCGCGCCGGGCACTACGGCCACGCCGAGTGCGAGCATCAGCCCCACAGCGACGTTTCTCGGACGAAACAGCATTCAGACTCTCCTCAGTCCACGAGAATGCGATCGGGGTGCACATCGGCGGCCATCACGCGCTCGGCACTCGGAAGCATCACGGTTGTCCACCGTGGACTTGGTTGTCGCGCACGGGCGCGATCCGCGACTGCCGTTGGCTGCCAGACCCGATTGTGGTGCGGGGAGAATCCGCGGCCAATACTCCTTAGGAAACATGCGGGGCTGACGATCGACTCGTCAGCCCCGCATCGTCGAAGACCTCGATCAGTCGCGCAACAAGGTTTCGACTCGCTGGCCGCTGATGGACGCGTCGAGCACCTGCACGGTGTGCGCCATCGCGAGCCGCTCGCCGCGGCGCTGAAGCGCGGTGCGGATCTGCATCGAGCATCCGGGGTTGGCGGTCACCAGGAGTTTCGCCCCGGTGGCGAGGACGTTCTCGGCCTTGCGGTCGCCGAGTTCGCGCGCGGCCTCCGGTTGGAGCAGGTTGTAGACCCCGGCGGAACCGCAGCAGAGCTCGCCGCGGTTGATCTCCTTGATCTCAAGTTCGGGGATCGCCCGCAGCAGTTCTCGCGGCTGCGACCGGATGCCCTGCCCGTGCGCCAAGTGGCAAGCGTCGTGGTAGGCGATCTGCACGGGCAGCGGGTGGCGCTGCGCAACAGGTCCGAGTTCGACGAGCAGTTCGGCGATGTCGCGCACGCGAGCCGAGAACCGTTCGGCGCGCTCGGCGTATTCGGGATCGTCCTGGAGCAGACGCGGATACTCCTTCAGCGTGGATCCGCAGCCCGCCGAGTTGATGACGACGTAGTCCACACCGGACTGTTCGAAGGTGTCCAGCAGGTCGCGGGCGAACTTGATCGCTTCGGTTTCTCGTCCGGAGTGCTCGCTGAGCGCACCACAGCATCCTTGCGCCGGGGGGATCACGACGTCGCAGCCTTCGGCGGCGAGGATGCGCGCCGTTGCCGCGTTGACGTCGGGGAAGAAGGCGCTCTGCACGCAGCCGGTGATCATTCCGACGACCGCGCGCCGCTTGCCACTAGCGGGTACTCGGTGTCCCAGCTTCGGTGCCCGGTTGATCGGCGGTGCCAGGGACTCCATCACCTGCAGTCCGTCCGGCAGCTTGGCGAGCAGCCCGGTCCGCTTGAGCAGCTTGCCGACGCCGAGTCGCTGGTAGAGCGCGAGCGGCCCGCGCATCGCCTTGAGCCGTCGCGGATACGGGAACATCGTGAAGATCGCGGCGCGCAGGAGGCGTTCCCAGCGTCCGCGCTCATGGCGCCGTTCGACCTGGGCACGCGTCTCGGTGATCAGCGTGCCGTACTGCACACCGGACGGGCAGGCGGTCACGCAAGCCATGCAGCCGAGGCAGGCGTCGAAGTGCCCGACCATGGTGTCGGTCATGGGCTCGCCTTCGAGGCCTTCTTTCATCAGGTAGATGCGGCCGCGCGGCGAGTCCATTTCCTCGCCCCACAGGTCGTAGGTGGGGCAGCTGGGCAGGCAGAATCCACAGTGCACGCAGTCGTCGACGAGTTCGCGCTGCGGTGGGTGCAGCGCGTCGAAAGCGCCTGGACGGGCCGGTGTCTCGGTCATCAGATTCCTCCCACGAACCGACCTGGTGCGAGCCGGTGGTCCGGATCGAACTGGTCCTTGGTCCGACGCATCAGGGTCAACAAACCTGGCGAGGTCGGCCCCCACGGATCGATCGCGTCGCGGACGCGCTGCGGCGCCCGGACGAGCACCGCGTAGTGGCTGCGGGCACGCAGTGCCGCGACGAGTTCGGTGACGGCGGCCGGATCGGCGTCGCCGGGCAATCCGGCGTGCAGCACGCCGAGACCGGCCGCGCCACGCAGTGCCAGCGGCAGACCGCTGTTCGAGGCGGCTTCTCGCACGGCGGCCAGCAGGCGGGGCAGCGCGGCGGGCTCGACGCCCACGCGCAGGCCGATGCCGGTGCCCGGATCGAACGGGTAGCGGCCCCACCACTGGGGAGCCTGTTGCAGCACTGCGGCGCCGTGCCCGACGGCAGCGGTCAACTCGACCGCACGTGCGTGCGTGGCAGTCGGTCTGCCTTCCAGTTGCGCGCAGATCGTGATCGATCCGCTGGGCTCGGCTTGATCGAGTTCGATGGCGGTGGGCATCGCTTGGGAATGCCGGATGGTGTCGGCGGCAGCCGCGGCCGTCGCTGGGTCCTCGGCTTCGAGGGTGATCCAGCGGTGCTCAGCGGCGACCGGGTGCAGCCGGAAGACCGCCTCGGTGATCACGCCGAGCGTGCCGAAGGAGCCGGTGTAGAGCTTGCCCAGGTCGTAGCCCGCGACGTTCTTGACGACCTTGCCGCCCGCGGTGGTCACGGTGCCGTCGGCCCGCACGACCGTGATGCCGATGAGCAGGTCGCGCACCCCGCCGAAGAGGTGGCGGCACGGCCCCGAGGTGCCGGTGGCGATGATTCCGCCGATCGTCGCGGTCGGCAGCGGCTGGTCGATCGCAAGCTGCTGTCCCGCACCGCGCACCACGCTGCTGACCTCGGCGATCGGTGTTCCGGCCAGGGCGTGCACGACCAAGTCGCCCGCCGCGTGTTCGATGACGCCGTTGGCGGCCGACAAGTCGAGCAGCAGATCGACCGCGTCCGGTGCGTTGCCCCAGTCGAGTTTGCTGCCGGATCCCTTGGGCACCACCCGCAGGTCGTGTTCGGCGGCGATCTTCATGGCGATCGAGGCGCGTTCTGTTCCGTCCACAGTGGCCACCCACTGTGGACGGACGTCGGATACGGCATCAGCCGGTGTCGCGTCCCGCACGCATTCGGCGCCGAGGGCGGCCGCCAGGGCATCGCGTGCGGCATCCTTGGTTTTCGTGGGCATCAGAACTGCTCCGCCAATCCCGCCTCGGTGAGTGGGTGCACGCCGCGCCTCGGTCCGGGCACCTCACCGCAAAGTCTCGGCGTCGGGAAGACCTTGCCCGGGTTGCAGATTCCGACCGGGTCGAAGGCGCAGCGCACGCGCTGCATGGTGTCCAGGTCGTCGGCGGTGAACATCCGGCCCATGTACTTGACCTTGTCGGCGCCGACCCCGTGCTCGCCGGTGATCGAACCACCGTGCTCGATGCACAGGTCGAGGATCGCGCCGGAGACCGCCTCGGCGCGTTCGTTGGCGCCGGGCTCGGCGTCGTCGAAGAGCACCAGCGGGTGCAGGTTGCCGTCTCCGGCGTGGAAGACGTTCGCGACCCGCACACCGGACTCGGCGGACAGCCGGGCGATCCGGCCGAGCACCTCGGGCAGCGCGGTGCGCGGAATCACCCCGTCCTGCACGATGTAGTCGGGGCTGATGCGGCCCACCGCGGCGAAGGCGGATTTGCGGCCCTTCCAGATCATCGCCCGCTCTTGGTCGTCGGCGGCCACCCGGATCTCGAACGCGCCGTGCGCCTCGCAGTGCCGCTTCACCTCGGCGAAGGTGTGCGCGACCTCGGCTGCCGGACCGTCCAATTCGACGACCAGCACCGCGCCCGCGCCTTCCGGATAGCCGCACTGCACGGCTTGCTCGGCGGCTTCGATGGCCAGCGCGTCCATCATCTCGATCGCCGCCGGTGTGACTCCGTCGGCGATGATCTCCGACACCGCCGCGCCCGCCTCGTCGGTCGACGGGAATCCGGCGAGCAGGGTCTCAACCGCCTCGGGTTTGCGCAGCAGGCGCACGGTGATCTTGGTGACCACGCCGAGTGTGCCCTCGCTGCCGATGAACGCGCCGAGCAGGTCGTAGCCGGGGGTTTCCCGCGCGCTGCCGCCGAGTTCGACGATGTCGCCGTCCGGGGTGACCACTTCGAGGGCGAGGATGTGGTTGGTGGTGAATCCGTACTTCAAGCAGTGCGCGCCACCGGAGTTCTCGGCGACGTTGCCCCCCACCGAGCACACCTGCTGGCTGGAGGGGTCTGGCGCGAAGTAGTAGCCCTGCCCGGCGACGGCCTTGGTGACATCCAGGTTGATCACACCCGGCTCCACCACGGCGCGCTCGTTGGCGAGGTCGATCTCCACGATCCGCCGCATCTTCGAGGTCACCACCAGCACGCCGGACGCGTGCGGCAGCGCGCCGCCGGAAAGCCCGGTGCCGGAGCCGCGGGCGACGAACGGGACCTGGTGCTCAGCGCAGATCCGGACGATCTGGCGGACCTGTTCGGCGGTCTCGGGCAGCACCACCACGGCGGGCACGACCCGGTAGCTCGCCAGCCCGTCGCACTCGTAGGTGCGCAGCCGCTGCGGATCGGTGATCACCGCGTTCGGTGGAAGTGCCGTCTCGAACCGTTGCACGACTTGATCGAGCGCGGAGTGATCGAGCGCGACTCGTTCAGCCTCGACGCTGGTCGACTGCATGTTCAGCCTCCCGAGAGGAATTCCGATTAACGGAAGAGCCGTTCCGGTCATCGAGAACCATAGGTTGTTCACAACATAGATACAAGAGGTGGACAAGATGTCCCCACTATGACGATTGTGCCCCGCCCCACACCCAGGATCGACCGCCACACCGATCCTGACCAGAGCAAGGGAACCTTCCTGTCACCGCACCGCAAAACCGCCGCTGCCGCCGACCGGCGGGACCCACCCACGCTCGGCAGGGCAGCCGACGCCGGACCCGGAAACGATCGGGACCGCCTACGACGACTGGTGTCGGCTGGGCGACGGCCCGTGAGCAGTTCGAGCGCACCGTCAACAGCAACGCCACGCGCACCGCGTGGCGAGCCGACACCGGTTGCGCCTTGAACGTCACCCAGGTCGGTCTGGCGAGTGATGGCGACGCGAAGGTCGGCGACCGCGAGACGGCTCGCCAGCCAACCCGGCGAGCCGTCGAAGCAACGGTTCGGGGACGTTCAGCGGAAGGCTGCGGCGTTCTCCGATGCCCATCGCTGGAACGACCGGCCCGCGAAGTCGGTGACCCGCGCTACCGCATCGCGCACGCGGAGGAGCTCGTCGTTGACGTCGCCGCCCATCAGATCGAGCACCGCGGCCGCGGTCTGGTCTCCCCGGAGAGCGGCCATTTACCGGTGGGCTTCTTCCCGGCTGATCTCGTCGATGGACACTTCCTGACCCAGGGCTGCCGCGATGGCCCGACCTGCTCCCGGGCCGTGATGCGAGCTGGCCCGGTGAGCGCATACGTCCGCTCTCGGTGGTGTGGCCCGGTCGGCGCTGCTCGGGCCACCGCCGCGACCCGCGCCTCCCTGGCGTGATCCACAGCGCCCAACAGCGGGCCCCGGCCTTGAGCAGCGCCAACGCGACGGGCCGTGACAGGAAGGTTCCCATGCTCGCAGTCCGTCCCTAGCGCTCAAAGGTGGGCGAGGGTTTGGATCGACGGCAGCGCCGTGTGGCCCAGGCGCTGCACCGCGCGCAGGACGTGGTCGCTCGGATAGCGGTAACGCACCCGATCCGGGACCGCCAAACCGAAGGCGCGGAAGCCGTGCAGTCCGGCTGCGACGACCGGCGCCAGGTATGCGGGGCGGCCGTGCAGCCTGCGGGCCCAACCCGGCAGCGCCGAATACGCCAGGTGGCCGAGCGGCAGGTAGCCGAGGTTCACCGGCTGCAGCCACCACGGCGCGAACGGCCGGTGCAGGAACCGGTAGACCAGATCGGAGTCGGCTGTTCGCCGCAGCTCAGGCTGCACGCGCGTGAAGTACTCCGCCATCTCGCGGCTCGACCCGGGCACCTCGGCCGGGTCGAGGCCGACCAGTTCGGCGGCCCGGCGCTGTTCGTCGAAGTACCGGTCCAGTTGTGCATCGGTCAGCGGGAATCCGGCTCGCCGCACCACGCTGGCAAACGATGCGACCTCGGCGCAGTGCACCCACGTGAGCAGATCTGGTTCGTCTAGGCGGATCTCGGTGCCGGTTCGCCGGTCGACCGCCCGGAGCACGCGGTGCACCCGGCGGACCCGTTCGGCAGCGGATTCGGCTTCGGTCGTCGTGCCATACGTCGTGGTGGCGACGAAGTTCCCGGTGCGCATCAGCCGTCCCAGCGGATCGTCCTGGAACCGGGAGTTCTGCACGACCGCTGCTACCGCACGAGGATGCAGCGCCTGCAAGTACAGGCTGCACACCCCGGCGAGCCACATCGTCGGATCGGCGTGCAGCTGCCAAGTCACGGTTTGCGGTCCGAACAACCCTTCATCGCGCATCCACTCACCCACCCAACATCAACACCGGCACCAGCTGCTCGGCAGAGGTCAGCGACCCGTGGTGTCCGCGAAGCGCGGACTCCCCCGGCTCGACCACCGACCGGATCACCCCGGAATCACGCATGATCGCCAGCACGTCGCCGATGCGTTCGCGCACCGGATCGGCGACCACGGGCCCGAACCAGCCCTCGCCGATCACCTGCTCGCCGGTGAGCACCGCGCCGCGGTCCCCGATGATCTCCCGCCACGCGGCGTGCACGTCGGCCAGTGCACCGGGTTCGACGTAGATGTGCCGGGCGCGGGGTTCGCCGCCGAGCAGCCGGACGCCCGCCTGCAACGCCGGATCCGTGTCGGCATCGAGCGCCTCAGACGGGTCGACCGAGACCATGCCGTGGTCAGCTATGACGGCCAGCGTCGCAGCGGGAGGCAGTCGCTCCGCCAACGTCATCACGAGGCGGTCGAGCTGGGTCAGTTGCAGACGCCACGGCAACGAGCCGGGACCGTGCACGTGCCCGAGCAGATCGAGGTGACCGTGGTAGCCGTAGCACAACACCGGGGCATCGGCGCCGAGCGCGGCGAGCAACTGGGCGGCCAGTTCGCCGAGCGCGTGCAGGCCGTGGAACTCGCCACCTCGAAACGCCGCCCTGGTCAGGCCGGTGCCTTTGAATTCGGCAGGCACCGCGGTCCGGACGTCGACGCCTGCTGCGGCGGCTCGTTCCAGCATCGTCGGTGTTGGCTGGACCTGCTCCGGTGGCCAGCTGTCCAGCAGGCTGCGACGATTCCCGGCCGAATCTCGCACCGTGCCGTGCGTTCCCCAGCTCAGCGGATGCAGCAGGCCGCCGGAGGGCTCGGCGAAGGTGTAGCCGACAAGCCCGTGCTCGCCAGCGCACCGACCGGTGCCCAGCGATGTGATGCTGGTGACCGTCGTGGTCGGGAAGCCCGCCTTCAACGGCGGGGACGTCAGCAGACTCGCCATGAACGGTGCATCCGCGGCGTGCTCGCGCAGCAGGTCTCGACCGAGCCCGTCGATCAGCAGCACCGCGGCGTTTCGGCAGGTCGGGAATCCGATGGTGTCGGCGAATCCCGGCACGCTCATCGCACCGAGCAGCGACGGCAGGACATCGGACAGCGCGCGTCCGTCATCATCGGGAGAGACGATCCAGTCCATGGCGCACTGCCTCCCTCCAGGGTCAGAATCCCATTGAACGCCCGATGATCTCTTTCATGATTTCGGTGGTGCCGCCGTAGATCGTCTGGATCCGGGAATCCAGGTAGGCCTTGGCGACCGGGTATTCCGCCATGTAGCCGTAGCCGCCGTGCAGTTGCAGGCAGCGGTCCACGACCCGCTTGTTCAGTTCGCTGAGCCACCACTTGGCCATCGCGGCGTGCTCGGCATCCAGTTCACCGCGAACGTGGTCCTGGATGCAACGATCGGCGAACACCCGGCCGATCTCGACCTCGGTGGCCATCTCGGCCAACTCGAAGCGAATGTGCTGGAACTTGCCGATCGGACGGCCGAACGCGGTGCGGTCCCGGCAGTAGTCCTTGGTGATCTCCAGGATCTTCCCGGCGGAGGCGGCCGAGGCCACCGCGATCGACAGCCGCTCCTGCGGCAGGTTCTGCATCAGGTGGATGAAGCCCTTGCCTTCCGCGCCGAGCAGGTTGCGCGCTGGCACCCGCACGTCGTTGAAGAACAGCTCTGCGGTGTCCTGGGCTTTCTGGCCGATCTTGTCGAGGTTGCGGCCGCGTTCGAAACCCGGCATGCCGCGCTCCACGACCAGCAGGCTGATGCCCTGGTGCCCGGCGTCCGGGTCGGTGCGGGCCACCACGATCACCAGGTCGGCGAGGATGCCGTTGCTGATGAACGTCTTCTGCCCGTTGACGACGAAGTCGTCGCCGTCGCGCACCGCGGTCGTGCGGATGCCCTGCAGGTCGCTGCCCGCGCCCGGCTCGGTCATGGCGATCGCGGTGATGATCTCGCCCCGGCAGAATCCGGGCAGCCAGCGCTGTTTCTGCTCGTCGTTGGCCAGCTTGATCAGGTATGGCGCGATGATGTCGTTGTGCAGCGGGGAGCCGAAACCGGAAATGCCCGCGTTGACGAGTTCCTCGTCGAACACCGCGTTGAACCGGAAGTCGTCGACGCCACCGCCGCCGTGGCGCTCGTCGACGGCGAAGCCGAGCAGCCCCTGCGCCCCGGCCGCCAGCCAGGCCTCGCGGCTGACCATCCCAGCGGCCTCCCATTCCTCGACGTGCGGCACGAGCTCCTTGTTGATGAAGGTGCGGACCGTCTCGCGGAACGCCTCGTGCTCGGGCTCGAACAACTCCCTGCGCATCGGTTCACGCTTCCTTTCGATGTCCGTGCTGGTCCTGCGAGCAAGGGAACCTTCCTGTCACCGCAGCACCGGCACGACCGCAGCATGGGAACCTTTCTGTCACATCCCGGCCAAGCGCAGCCATGGTCGGCGAGCCCGGCACCGGCAGCGGGTGGGTGTGAGGAAGGGAACCTTCCTGCCACCGCACCGCCGGTCGGCGATCGCTGGCGGAATCGGCGGTCATGGCTTCCTCGGGTGGAACGCGCCGGAATCGAGCAGCTCAGACGTGATCTCCCAGTCCCGCAGCACCGCGTCGGTGTCGGCGCCGGGCTCGGCCACCGGTCCCGGCGGCGGGTTGGAGGTGCGGCTGAACCGCGGCGCGGGCGCCGGTTGCAGGGCTCCGTCGCGGCGCACCAGGGTCTCGCGGGCCGCGAGGTGCGGGTGGGTTTCGGCTTCGGTCATGGATAGCACCGGGGCGACGCACGCGTCGGAGTCGGCGAACACCTCGGTCCACTCCTGGCGGGTGCGTTGCCGGAAGGTCGTCGCGAACCGTTCCCGGAGGTGCGGCCAGTTCGCCGGATCGTCGCGGTCGGGCACCTCGCCCACCAGCCCCAGCCGGTCCAGCAACTCGGTGTAGAACTGCGGCTCCAGCGCGCCGACCGCGACGTATTCGCCGTCGGCGGTTTCGTAGACGTCGTAGTACGGCGCACCGGTGTCGAGCAGGTTCGTGCCGCGCTCGGTGCGCCAACCACCGGTTGCCAGCATGCTGAACAGCATGGCGCCCAGGTGCGCAGCTCCGTCCACAATGGCCGCGTCGACGACCTGGCCGCGACCGCTGGTGCGGGCCTCCAGCAATGCGGCGAGCACACCGACCGCCAGGTACATCGCGCCGCCACCGAAGTCGCCGAGCAGGTTCGCCGGGACCTGCGGCGGGCCGTCCGCGCGGCCGATGGCGTGCAGCATGCCGGTGAGCGCGATGTAGTCGATGTCGTGCCCGGCGGTGGTGGCCAGCGGCCCCTGCTGGCCCCAGCCGGTCATCCGCCCGTAGACCAGCTTCGGGTTGACCGCCCAGCACTGCTGCGGACCCACCCCCAGCCGCTCGGTGACCCCGGGGCGCAGCCCTTCCAGCAGCACGTCCGCGCGTTCGACGAGCGCGAGCACCGCCGCCGCGCCGCGCTCGTGCTTGAGATCGATCTGCACCGAGCGCTTGCCCCGGTTGAGCAGGTCGTGATCGCCGTCCGGTGCGGTCGGCCGGTCCACCCGCACCACGTCGGCGCCGAGGTCGGCCAGCAGCATCGCGCAGAAGGGCGCCGGGCCGATACCGGCCAGTTCCACGACTCTGACCCCGGCCAGCGGTCCGCCTGTTCCCGTCACGCCACACCTCTCCGCAGCCTGTGTCGCGCACCCCAAGAATCTCGACGCAGTCAGTGTTACACCGCTGTTGTCACAGACGTCAAGGTCGTGACCTGCCCGAAAGCACCCACATTTGGGGCAGATTTGGGGCAGACATGCTTCACGAGACATCAGGCAGGCACCCGATTGCCTGCATGGTCCTCTCCTTCATAGCAGCGTTCGTTCTGTTCCCGGCGAGCGTCCTCGTTGCTCGCGACCAGCACGCAGAGCTCCCGCCACTGCCTGCCAAAGCCGCCGGGACCGCGTCGGCCACCTGCGCGGTGGCGCGTCGCCCCTCGACGCGCCACCGCCCGAGCCCGGCGCCGGTGTCGTGAACCCCGAACCGGCACCAGCGCCGCGTCCGGCCGGTGACCGTGGCCCCCGACGCGGTCACCGGTCGGGCATCCAAGCCGGACCGGCGGCAGGAGCTTGTCGCCGGTTCATCGACTGGAAGGTGCCCAGTACCCGTGGGCATCTTCCAGTCAGCTCGGTCTGGCGCGCGGCGGTCGCCGCGGGCTGGTTGTGCGGACTGGGACACCGAAGGATGATTACCGACAGGGAGAGGATCACTACGATGCTGTACACCTGCCCCACGTGCGACGGGTCGGGGCAGCTCACTGGGCCGCCAGCCCAGGAGGTAGCGATGTCCGATACCAGCGGCGAGGGATCGGTCTGCCGGGGCTGCAAGGGCACTGGCAAGGTGCGTGTGCCTCGCCAGTTCATGTCCTTGCAGACGGGCGAGGTTTCAACTGTGATGGCCGCAGCGCGTTGCCCGCACTGCCGTGAGACTCCCGGCCAACAACGGGGCTACGGCCCTCCCGCGTGAGGATCGAAACCATGGCGGACCAGCACGACGACAGCAACGACACCGGTATCGACGCGCACGGCCCAAACGCGCTGTGCTTCACCTGCGGCGGGCTTCGCAAGATCAGCGAACCACGGCTCTACGTCGTGCAGGCCACCGAGGACTTGCAAACCGGGATGACCATGGCCGAATGGCGAACGTGCCCGCAGTGCGAAGGAAAGGGCTACCTGCCGGGCTTGCACCCGCCCGTGTGATAACGGGAACGACGAAGGCACCCCGCACCCGGTCAAGGCCGGTCAAGGATGCGGGGTGCTTTCGCGTCGTGTGGACACCCCGCTGGCAGTGCAGCAGGGCACAACGTCCCGCCGTGCCGATCGCGCTACATCCGCAGTTCGGTGTTGACCGCGCTCGCGCTCGACCAGCGAGCCGGATCACGGCATGGGGCGCTTGCGTGAAGGCTGGTCCTTGCGGGCGGCTCCGGCTGAATGTTGTCGAACACGAGTTCAAGTATGGGGGTTGCGTGCCCCGAACGCACGCAACCGGTTGGGCCGGGTAGGGGAATCCCAATCCGGTTGTCAATTACCCGGTGTTCGACGGCCTGGATCTGATCTGGTTTCTTTCATCTCCAATTGGGCGTCCCGTTAGCGGGTCGCCCAGTTGGAGGTGCTACGCGGGCACTTCTCGTGTCGGTCTGGTTCTGGCGATGAGTACAGCTGCGCCGAGCAGTGGGAGGACGCCGAGGAGTATTGGTGCGTGGATGCCTGCGGTTGCGGCCAGGACGCCCCCGGTGAGCGCGCCGATGGCGGCGGCACTGCGGCCGACCGTGAGGTAGGTGCTGTTGACGCGGCCCAGCATGCTGGCCGGGGAACGGCGCTGGCGCACGCTCATCGAGGTGACGTTGAAGGCGGCGAATGCGCCACTGATGCAGACGAGCGTGACCCCGGTGACGAACACGCTGCTGGTCAGCCCGAGCACAAGCTGCGCGGCGGCCATGGTGATCATCGTCGTGGTCAACACGCGAGTGGTGCCTATTCGAGAGGTCAGCCAGGCGCAGCTGGCGCCGGCAATGATGCCGCCGACGGCACCCAGACCGAGTAGAAGACCGTAGACGGCAGCGCTTTGGTCCAGGACCTGCGTCACATACAGCACCAGGATGGCCAGATATGCCCCGTCTGCTGCGGCGACAAGGGCCACCGCAATCACCAGGTTTCGTATGGGGCGGTCACGGCGTAGCCAAGCCAGTCCCTCACGCAGATCACGCACGGCTGACCGCAGCGGACCTGTGGACTCCGGCGGTCGCCGAGGAGCGGCGAAGACGCTTGGCAGAGTCAGCAGGAGCAGAATTGAGAGACCGAGACCGCTCGCGTTGAACGCGAACGGTACTGCAGCAGCGACACCGAAAAGCCAGCCACCAACCGCTGGGCCGGCGAGTTCGTCCCCGACCAACCTACCGGCCACTAGGCGGCCATTGGCGCGTTCAAGCTCCGCTTTGGTGACCAGCCTGGGCACAGCGGTCGCCGCCGCGGTGTCGCGCACCAAAGCACCCACTCCGGTGACAAAAGCGGTCAGGTAGATCAAGGGCAGGCTCAGGGCGCCCATGGCCACCGCGAGTGCCAGCGCGGCGATTACTATCGCGCGGGTCACGTCGACCACCACCATGGTCGCCCGCAGGTCACGGCGGTCCACTATGGCGCCAGCACCCAAACCGATCAGTATCCAGGGCAGGCCCTGAACCGCCGTAACGGCGGCCACAGCGGCCGGCGAGTTCGTCACCTGAAGCGCCAGCAACGGAAATGCCGCAAGCCGAACGCCATCACCGAAATCGGCGAGAAAGGCCGACAGCCAATACCGCGAGAACGGAGCCCGCGCCCACTCGGCGGCACTCATAGGCACCGATCGATCATCACACGAACCTGCCTTCCCGCGCGCCCCGAGACGTTGCCAAGAAAGCCTAACGGCCTCGCCGGCGCGTTGTCTGCGTGCGCACGGGGGACCAGACGCGGGACGTTACGCAGTGAGCCGAGGAGCCTTCGTTGCCCCGCATCGTCACCCAAACGGGAGGAACTGAGGCCGCTACGCCCGTGGTCGGGTCGCTCAATTGCAAGAACGCATCTCTTACGCTGGTACTTGATACAGGCGGTTGTCTCGCACGAGGGCCCACAGGACGTTGAGGCGCCGTCGGGCAAGCGCCAGCACGGCTTGGGTGTGACGTTTCCCCTCGGCGCGTTTACGGTCGTAATACGTTTTCGAGGCAGCGCAGTGCTGGATGCTGAGCTGTGCGGAGAGGTGGAAGATCCGCAGGAGACGACGACTGTAGCGTTGTGGACGGTGCAGGTTTCCGGTGATGCGGCCTGAATCGCGCGGTGCAGGAACAAGCCCAGAAACACCAGCGAGACGGTCTGCAGTGCCGAAGGAGATCACATCGCCGCCGTCGCGGCGATGAATTCGGCGCCCAGTAGCGAGCCAAATCCAGGCAGGCTCGTGATCACTGCGGCTTGATGGTGTGCCCGAAAGCGGCCTTCAATGAGCGAATCGAGCTCGGCGAGCTCGCTGTTGAGGGTCTTCAACGCCCTGACAATCCGCAGAACCATATCGGCCGCCACCTTTTCACCGGAGACGGTGGTGTGCTGGGACTCGGCTGCCTCGACTGCTTTCGTGGCGATACGTCGCGCGCTGCGGACGTCGTGAACTTCCAGCCACGACACAAGGCAACTCATACCGATCTCGCGCAACGCCGCAGGCGTTCGAAAACCCGTGAGCAATGTCAGGGCCCCTTTGGATTTACTGAAGTCGAACACGCGCTCCAACGCGGGGAAGTACTGCAGCAACTGGGCGCGCAGCCGGTTGATCGTCCGAGTGCGGTCCGCAGCCACGTCAGCGCGGCGCGCAGGCAGAAGTGCCCAAGCCATACCCGGCGTCCCTGGGGTTGACGGGACCCTACGACCGGCCCCTGTTCGACCCGCGATCAAGGTAAGGAAGTGCCCGGAACGGCCATAAGCGCCCCGCGCCGCGACCCGAAGAGGTCCACGGCGCGGGGCGCTTGCTGCTCGATTGGCTGTGTCTGCTTTCGGAGCAATGGGTTGATCGTCGCGAAACGCCCTCACCGGCTGAGGTTGTGCTGGCACCGTAGGGTCATGATCGATCGTCGTCGTCCTCGGGGTGTGTCGCGTCAGCGTGCGGTCAAATCGGCGCGTCCGTTGGGGTTACACCATCCTGCGGGCACCAAGAATCGCCGTAGGCCACGCTCGTCCTCGGCCGGTGAAGCCCGGACATGGCGCCGTCTCGACCTGACCCAGATCCTGACGCTGGGGGCAGTGCTGGCCACGTTGGCGTTGGCCGTTCCGCAGTTCGTCGCCTCACAGGCCACGCTGGAATCGACTCGCAGCCAAAGTTTGAACACCCAGCAGCAGCAGATCACCGAGCGGTTCGGCAGAGCCGTTGAGCAGTTGGGCACTCCCGACAACCTCGAAGTCCGCATTGGCGGTATCTACGCCCTGGAACGCATCGCCCGCGACTCCCAGCCCGACCACCCCACCGTGGTCAACGTGCTGACCACGTTCGTACGCGAAAACACCAAAGCACTCCGTGATGCACAAGGCAACTGCCCGGATCAGGCAGTGTCCGCTGATGTGCAGACCGCACTGACCGTCCTGGCCCGCCGCAACTCCGCCTGGGACACCCCGGAAAGCCGTGTCGACTTCACTAATGCCTGCTTGCAGGACGCCAAGCTTCCTCATTTTGTGGCGCCCCGCGCCGACCTCAGAGGCGCCGACCTCAGCGACGCCGACCTCGGCAGCGCCGACCTCAGCGACACCAACCTCAGCAGCGCCAACCTCATCGGCGCCGACCTCAGCGGCGCCAGGCTCAGCGGCACCAACCTCAGCAGCGCCAACCTCAGCAGCGCCAACCTCATCGGCGCCAAGCTCAGCGGCACCAGGCTCATCAACGCCGACCTCAGCGACGCCCACCTCAGCGACGCCGACCTCAGCAACGCCAACCTCAGCGGCGCCAAGCTCAGCGACGCCTACCTCGGCGGCGCCAACCTCGCCGTGGTGACAGGGCTTACGCGTGAGCAAGTGGCCCGAATCTTCCCCGGAGTTACCGACGTTAGAGGGATTCCTCCAGAGTGGCTGCCACAGTGAAGCGCCGTGCGCAGCCCACATCCCGATAGGGCGCAAACGGTTGCCGAGATAGAGAAAGTGCCGCGGGAACAACCAAAACACCCCCGCTCCGGTCCGATGAACCGGACGGGAGCGGGGGCGGTTGCTTGAGCCCGACCCTAGTAACGGCAGAGTTCCGGCATGACGGAGAGGTGGAAGTGCTTCGCTTGCGGCGCCGCAACGGTCATGGCGGCCGCAGTGTTGGCGATCGGGCAAGAACACGACAGCCGAAACGACGCTTCTGCCGTGGAGGCGACGCCAATCAGCGCGACTCCCGAAAAACCGCAGGTCACTGCGTTGATGAGACACCGCTGTTGTCATAGCGGTCAAGGTCCTGGCCGGGCGTTGGCCCGCACGTTCGGTGCAGTTGCGCATCACTGGGACATCCGGTGGACGCACGATCATCCGCACTGGCCTATCACGCCGACCTTGGAATTGCGGCCGCCGGGCGAAGACAGCGTCTTAAAATCGATTGCCGCGATGGCGGGCAACGAGTTTCCTAGGCGCCTATGACGTCACTCAACGCACTTCGCCGCCCGGACCGCTACCCGCGTTCGGCGGCTTATGACCCGCAGTGGGTCGTGGACAACTGCATGGGGCCGAACCCGCTGTGGCTGCTGGAGGACCTTGGTAGGGATTGCGTTCTCCGGCCCGGAATGAAAGTCCTGGATCTTGGTTGCGGGCTCGGGATGACGTCGATTTTCCTGGCGCGTGAATACGACGTCGAGGTATGGGCGGCAGATCTCTGGATCGCGCCCGAGGACAACAGGACCCGGTTCAGAACTGCCGGAGTCGCCGACCGGGCCCACCCCGTCGCAGCGGATGCTCGCGAACTTCCCTTCGACGAAGGAAAGTTCGACGCGATCGTCGGTGTGGGCAGCTACCACTACTTCGGCACAGATGACCTCTACATCGGCTACATCACCAAGTTCCTGGCACCTGGCGGTCAATTGGCCGTCGCGGTGCCATCCGTGCGGCGAGAACTACGCGATGTTGGTGGCATCCCGGATCATCTCCGCACCGGTATCGGATGGGAGGTGCTGTCGTTCCACACGCCGAACTGGTGGCGGTTCCACTGGGAACAAACCCACCTGGTCGAAGTAACCGCGGCCCGCATGCAACACGAGGGTTGGGCCGATTGGAAGTTGTGGTGCGAAGTCTGCGCCGAGCACTCGTCCGACGAAACTGTTCGCCGCGGATCGGTGAGAGACCTGCGCATGCTTGACGCGGACCGGGGAGAACACCTGACGTTCGCCCTGATCACCGCCCGCGCCCCGGCCTGAGCCAGGCTGGGCCCGCACTCCGAGGCCGGTTTCGGGCCCCGGACTGGTCATGCGGTGCAACCGCAGCAGTTCCTCAGCGGCAAGCCTGAAGCCGTCGGCCACCGGAGCGCCGAAGTTGACCAGTCCGGCATGAGGTGATCTCACGACCAGTTCCGCGTTGTGGACAACTGTTGTTGCGGACGAATTCAGTTCTCGATGGTTATTGGCGCCGGGCCCAGAACAGCGTGTGTCCGCTCGTTCCTTCGGGAATGAATTCGCTGGAGACGATGTCAAAGCCAGCCGTCGAAATCCAAGAACGATAGGTGGCGGTATCGGCGTGGCTCCACCACATGGTGGCGCCGCTCCCGAGCCAGTCGGCCTCGGATCCCCGCCAGGCTCCGTGACCGGTCGTGGTGAGCAGCCACCCTCCCGGCCTCAGCCACTCGGCGATCCGCGCGAAAAGCGGCGGCTGCTCGTCGAGTGGCAAGTGAATGAACATGTAGAGGCAGACGACCGCATCGAAGGACGCTGCGGGGAACGCCGCTGCTGTCGCGTCTGCCTGGATGAACTTCGCTCCCGGGACGAGGCGCCGGGCTCGCTGGATCTGCACCGCGCTGAAATCCACACCGGTGACCGCGTGTCCCGCGCTGGCCAAGGAACGGGCGACGGGGACGCCGCATCCGCAGCCGAGGTCGAGGATCTCGGCGCGAGCGGGGACGCGGCCGCTGAGTCGGGAGATCCAGGGAGCGTACTGGTCTTCATCCGCGTCATCCCGGCGGTAGTGGTAGGAGACGGCGTCGTAGCCGCGACGAACAGCGTCTTTCAGATGAAGACCGTCCATCCATCGGAGAATATGCGGCGAGTCCGTTGAAGGACCAGCGTTTTCCGATGGCGACCCGGCTTCTCGGCGGTGTCCGGTCCGGCAACAAACTGATCCTCTTTCGACGCGACCTCAAGACGCTCGCGCTCGACGAACTGCCCCCGACAGGCCAATGGCAGCCGTCGGCACGCGACCGGCCTGGCACAGCGGATGACACCGTTGTCCGCCGCGAGGCAGGGCTCGCCAGCGATGAGCCGCCATGCTGCCCCTTCCAGCCGTGTCGCTGACCGGGTGAGCCCCGGTCAGCGACGCACCGGCGCGAACTACGACCTGCGCAGCAGCAAATGACCTCGGCGGAATCGCTCGTCGACACCGGGCTCGCGCAACATCCGGCCGAGCTCGACGAACTCGGCCTCGCCCGCCAGCGCAGCCAGGTCGTCGATCGGCCACCGGAAAGCCGTCGCGACCTTGTGGTCGAAAGGCGCCACCGTGCCGCCCTCGGACTCGAAGAACGCGAGCGCGAGGTGACCGCCTGGCGCCAGCACCCGGCGGAACTCCCTGAAGTACGCAGGCAATTCCTGTGGCGGCGTGTGGATGACGGAGTACCAGGACACAATGCCGCTCAGCTCGCCGTCAGCCAGCTCCAGCGCGTCCATCGAACCGACCTCGAAGCGCAGATCCGGGTAAGCCTCGCGGGCAAGATCGATCATCACCGGCGAGAGGTCGATTCCGAAGGTGGCCAGTCCCAGGTCCCGCAGGTGCGCCGTGAGGTAGCCAGGGCCGCAGCCGAGCTCGGCGACCGGCCCGCCGGTAGAGGTCCGCACGAAGTCAGCGAATGCGGCGAGCACCGCGCGATCCAGCGGCAGGTTGTCGAGACTGTCTCGGGCCAACTCCTGGTATTGGACGGCTACGACGTCATAGGCTTCCGCTGTCGCGCTTAGATAAGAGGCTGTTTCGGTCACAGCCAACGACACTAGTCTCCGGCTGTCGCCGAACCCGCGCCAGACACCGGTGGTCGAGTGGACCGGGAACCGGTTGTGCCGGGCTTCGTAGCTTCGGATCACCAACCGGGCGTTGATCGTCTCGCCGTTACCATCCGGTCATGGACGCCAAGGAATGGGAGTGGGACGAGACGCTGTTCTCCGGGAGCGCCGCCCACTACGGCATCGGCCGCATGCCCTACCCGTCCAGCCTCGCCGACGCCATTCGCGATGAACTCGACCTCGACGGCACCGGGCGGCTGCTGGACGTCGGCTGCGGGCCCGGGTCGCTGACCGTGCTGCTGGCACCCCTGTTCGCCTCCGCAACAGGTGTCGACGCCGACCCCGACATGATCGCCGAAGCACAGCACCGGGCCAGCGAGGCGGGGGCCGTCAACATCGAATGGCGGCACCTGCGTGCCGAAGACCTGCCAGCCGACCTGGGCACCTTCCAGATCGCAACGTTCGCCCAGTCGTTTCACTGGATGGACCAGCCCCTGATCGCCCGCCGCGGACGCGACATGCTCAGCCCAGACGGGGCCTGGATCCACGTCAGCGCCACCACGCACCGGGGCGTGGCCGCTGAGCACCCGCTGCCGCACCCGACCCCGCCGTGGGAACGGATCGAGGACCTGGTCTCTCGATATCTCGGACCGGTCCGCCGGGCCGGACAAGGCCAGCTGCCACACGGTACCCGCGCAGGCGAAGAGACAACCATGCAGCAAGCCGGATTCAACGGCCCTACCCGGATCACCCTCGACGAGGGACGCATCGCAGACCGCGGTATCGATGAGATCATCTCGGCCGTGTTCTCCCTGTCCAGCTCTGCACCACACTTGTTCGGCGATCAACTCGGTGCTTTCGAATCCGATCTGCGCCACCTCTTGCAGGAAGCGGCCCCAAACGGCCGCTTCGCCGAACGCACCAAAGCGATCGAGGTCGTCATCTGGCGCCCCTGACGCTGTCGGCACCAACCACGCGCAATGCTCAACCGACTAGTTTCGGATCAATATGCAACTTCCGCTGCATCAGCGCGTCACACATCACCTCGGACACCGGGATCAGCCGCGAGACTCCCCCGGCCACTGCCGAGATCACACGCGCCTGATCGGCGGCCACGACGGCAGGTCGAAGCTGGTTCCAATGTGACACTGTTGGTGTTACAGCGGTTGGGGAGTAACGTTGCGGCATGCTCCGAACTGCGGACGAAGAGCTCACCATCGACGAACTGGCCGCCCGCGCCGGAGTCACCGTGCGCACCGTCCGGTTCTACTCCTCGCGCGGCCTGCTCCCGCCACCTCGACTGCGCGGCCGACTCGGCCTCTACGGTGGCGATCACCTGGCACGGCTCGATCTGATCCGCGAACTGCAGGCGCTCGGCTTCACCCTGTCCGCGATCGAACGCCACCTGGAGCGAATCCCCGCGGACGCTTCCCCGGACGAACTCGCGTTGCAGCGCGCGCTGATCGCACCCTGGACCGACGACCGCTCCGAAGACCTGGACCGCCACGAGCTCGACCGCCGTGCCGGTCGGCACCTCGACGACCGGCTGGTCGGTCAGCTCATCGAACTCGGGATCCTGCAACGGATCGCGGACTCGCCACGGCTGCGACTGCCCAGCCCCGCGATGCTCGGCGTCGGGCTGCAGATCCTCGAACTCGACCTGCCGCTGGAAATGCTGGTGCAGGCCAAGGAAATCGTCGAACAGCACACCGCGCAGATCGCTGCCGAGCTGCGCGAACTGTTCGCCGCGAACGTGCTGCGCCCGTATGTCGAGCGCGGTCGACCGGACGACGAACGCGAGCGGGTTCGAGCCGCAACCGACCAGCTTCGACCGTTGACCATCCAGGTGTTGGTCAACGGCTTCCAGCGCGCCGTCAACGACGTGATCCGCGACCACGTCTGATTCGCCCGGATCCGGTCCGCGAACGCCTGCGATTCCAGCTTTCGGCGCTGGCAAACGATGCCTCGGATGAGGTTTCATCGCGTCGTGATGCGTGTCACTCCCAATCACGCGATGAGGGGAGACCGGCTGCGATGAGCGCTGCAGAACCGTGGGCCACCGCCGCGCTGGAAACGACCATCCCGCAACTGTTCTCGCGCAATGCCGCGGACTTCCCGCGGCATCCGGCGCTGACCGACAACAGCCGCGAACCGCGCACCTGGACCTGGGCCGAGGCGCACCGCGAGGTGCACACGCTGGCCGCCGGGCTCGCGGCACTGGGCCTGCAGCCCGGTCAAACAATGCTGATCATGATGGCCAACCGTGCCGAACACTGGCTGATCGATGTCGCGGCCACCCATCTCGGCGCGGTGTCCAGCACCCTGTATCCCACGCTCAGCCAAGACCAGGTGCACTACATCGCCCAGCACAGCCGAGCCAGGATCGTCGTGCTCGACGGCGCCGACCAGCTGCGCCGCTGGTCCAAGGTCCTTCGCAACATTTCCACCGTCGAGCACATCATCGTGCTCGACGATGCGGCGATGGTTGCTGCCGATCACCGTTTCCGCACCTGGGAGCGCCTGCGGCTGCTCGGCGAACAGCGCTTGCGGGACGATCCCGAGCTGGTGCGGCGGGCCTGGACCGCGATCACGCCGAACCACCCGGCCGCGATCCTCTACACCTCCGGCACCACCGGCGAGCAGAAAGGCGTGGTGCTCACCCACCGCAACATCTGCTTCGCGGCCGCCACCCTGCACCAGGTCACGCGACCCGAGCCGCACGTGCCCCGGCTGTGCTACCTGCCGCTGGCGCACATCGCGGAGCGCATGGTCGGGCTGTACGCCGCCATCCACGACGTCGCCCACGTGCATTTCTGCGCCGATCAAGGCCAGATCCTCGCCGCGCTGACCCGTGCCCGACCAACGCTGTTCTTCGCCGTGCCCAGGGTTTGGGAGAAACTCGCCGCCGCGCTCCGGGCCGCCGTGACCGAGAACGCCACCCCGCACGCACTGCGCCAACTGCGAACCCGGATCGGGCTGGACCGCGCGGTGTGGCCCTCCAGCGGTGCCGCCCCGATCGACGCCGGCATCTTGGAGTTCTTCAGCAGCGTCGGAGTGGACATCTTCGAACTCTGGGGCATGACCGAGACGACCGGCTGCGTCACCACCAACCACGCCGACGCCCACCGCCCCGGCACCGTCGGCCGCGCCGTGCCCGGTGTGGAGGTGCGCATCGCGCCGGATGGGGAAATTCTGGTGCGCGGGCCGCTGGTGTGCGCGGGCTACCTGGAGGCCGACGGTGCGATCCAGCCAGCCGCCGATGCGGACGGTTGGCTGCGCACCGGCGACATCGGGGTGCTGGACGCGGACGGCTTCCTGACCATCACCGACCGCAAGAAGGAATTGATCATCTCGGCTGGCGGCAAGAACATCGCACCCACCGCGGTGGAGAACGCGCTCAAGAGGC
This sequence comes from Saccharopolyspora antiqui, assembly GCF_052246905.1. NCBI lineage: Bacteria > Bacillati > Actinomycetota > Actinomycetes > Pseudonocardiales > Pseudonocardiaceae > Saccharopolyspora > Saccharopolyspora antiqui. The sequence continues at coordinate 81,108 of NZ_JBQQBO010000027.1, read as the reverse complement.
ACCCGCTGATCGGGCATGCGCTGGCGTTCGGTGACCGGCGTCCGTATCTGGTGGCGCTGTTGGTGCTCGACGAGGACACCGCGCCGAAATGGGCTCGCGACCGAGGCATCGCGTTCCAAGACCTCACCGAGCTGGCCGGGCATCCCGCCGTGCGGTCCGAAGTGGAGGCCGCGGTGCAAGCCGCGAACGAACGGCTGAACCGGCCCGAGCAGGTCAAGCGCTACCGGATCCTCAGCCAGTCGTGGGGTGTCGAGGGAGGCGAACTGACCCCGACGCTGAAACTCAAGCGCCGCGTGATCCACGAGAAGTACGCCGACATCATCGACCAGCTCTACAGCCCCTGAGGCGAACACCGCGAGCAAGGGAACCTTCATGTCACCGCAGCCCCGGCAAGACCACAGCATGGGAACCTTCCTGTCACCAACCGCGCTTCGGGTTGGGCGAGCAAGGGAACCTTTCTGCCGGGGTTCGGCCGGTTCAATGTCTCCAGAGCCCGTCGCGGTGAAGTCCGTCGCGGTATGGCGCTGCCACACTGCGCTTCGTGTCAGGGCTGATGGGTCCGATGCTTGTGAGTGATCGTCTTGATACTGCCGAGCCTCAACCGCGCGCCTTCTCGGGTACGAGCAGATTTCGGTACGACGGAACCAGAGAGCTTTTCGCATCCGAGGATGCAGGCGGTACCGGCCGGTCAGGGTTTTCGGCCCCAGCCGGTGATCATGCCCAGGGACAGGTCCCACGTACCTGGTGTGGTGAGGTAGCCCAGCGTTTGGTCGATGGCCGCATCGTCCACTTCGCCGGTTGCGATGATCTCTGGTCGGCATTGATCGAGGGTCAGTCGCATGAATTCGGCCATCGGGGACCCGGCGGCCATTGCGGGCAGATGTACGACTGCATCCGTGTCGACCAGCCCGCAGTCGTCCAGGGCCATGGGATAGCGGCGACCGAACTCGATGTCAGTGCCGATGTTGATGGCCAGTGCGTGCCACAGCGCAGTGATCACCCGCCGGAACGTCTCGTTCGGCGATGACGCGATGCCCAATTCGATGCCGTCGCTGAGGACCAGCCAACCGCCGGGCCGGACCCACGCGACCAGGCGGTGCAGCAACCGGTCCCGCTCGCGCAGGTGCATGAGGGTGAATCGGGAGTGGACGAGGTCGAACAGGCCGGGATCGAAGTTCTCGTCAAGCAGATCAGCTTCCACCGCCCGCACGCCGGGAGCACCGACCCGGTCGAGAAACCGAGTGTTGCGGTCGGCTGCGACAACATCGCAGCCCTTCTCGGCGAGCCAACCTGACACGGTTCCTGGCCCGGCCCCGACATCGAGGCATCGCCAACCGGGCTCGACGCCGAGGGCAGACAGGTGCCTCCGGCTGGCGGGGTCGAGTGCCCCGGCCAGGGCGAGCAGACGGTCCAGCTCATGGTCTTGCCCAGCGTGGAAAAGGCGATCACCGTAGCGCTCTGGTCCAGCAGACGAATCCATGTTTTGCTCCTCGCTGATGGGTGGAAACAAGGCCGGATCGCCGCAATTTCCAGGTGAACGCTTCCGCGATGATCATGAATTGTCGATCGGGCGATAGAGTGGCACGGCCCGTGTCGCAGACGCTGCTGCGCGCCCGGCAGGTAGGGCCACAAGGTACGGATAAGGCGCCTGGTGCATGGTCGCCGGTCCTTCGTATTACCCGCACCTCCACACGGCGAATGCGTTGAGCGCTGGGATTCTCTGCGGCGAAGCAGGACGTCGATGGTCTGCACCACGTTCCGTCGAGAAGCACAAGGGTGTTAGGCCCCGGAATGACCAACTGCAATTCGGCCGCGAAACGACGGAATCGGGAAAGCCGTTCAACACCTGTGGCCGTGCGATGATCCGCTTACTCGATTCCAACGTTGGCAGCTGACCACCTGGGCTGGTAGGTGCAGCCGCTGAACAAGACCACGCCACAGCGGGCAACACATGCCCCTTCACCAGGAAAAACGAAGTCTGCGCGGCTCAAATCGCCCGGACGCCGCATCAGCGGAACCTTCCTGCCACCGCCCGCAAGACCGCAGCAAGGGAACCTTCCTGCCAACCGAGTGCCTGATACGAGCAAGGGAACCTTGCTGTCATCAGCGCGGCGGGTTGGGCGAGGAAGGGAACCTTTCTGTCATCAGCACGGCGTCGGTGCGAGGAAGGGAACCTTTCTGCCAAATGACAGGAAGGTTCCCTTCCTCCAGCTCTGTGAGCGGCTGGGACCGATCGCGTGGCCGGTTTCATGGCAGGCAGAGGCCAGGCGGTAAGCGGTGTTCCGTCGCTCACGCCGTCGCGGGCTCGACTTCATCCGCGCGTGCCCAGCGGGTCGGTTCACCGGTGATGGCCAGGCAGGTGACCGTGATCAGGGCACCGATCACCAGGTAGGCCGCGATTGGCCAGGACTGCCCGCCTGAGGTGGTGAGTAGCGCGGTCGCCACGACCGGCGAGAGCCCACCGCCCAGTACCGAACCGCTCTGGTAGCCAAGCGATACCCCGGTGTAGCGAACCTTCGTGGCGAACAGTTCGGCGCAGAACGCCGCCATCGGCCCGAAAACGGCCGCCGAGCCCGCGTACCCCAGCGTCATCGCCAGGATGATCAGCGCCGGGCTCGCGGTGTCCAGCAGCCAGAACATCGGAAACGCGTACACCGCGAGGAAAATCCCGCCGCCCAGCATCACCCGGGTGCGGCCGAGCCGGTCCGAGAGGTGCGAGAACAGCAGGATTCCGGCGATCTGCGCCGCCGACCCGCACAGGCTGCCGAGCAGCATGACATCGCGGCTCACGTCGAGCTGCTCGGTGCCGTAGGTCAGCAGGAACGTGGTCAGGATGAAAATGAAGGTGCTGAAGCCCAGGTTCACACCCGCCGACAGGAGAATCTGTCGCCACGAACGGGAAAACGCCTCCGCCACCGGTAGCCGGGCTCGCTCGCCGCGCTGCCGGATCTTCGCGAACTCGGGGCTTTCAGCCAGTCGCAGGCGCACGTACAGGCCCACTCCCACCAGTGCCAAGCTCACCAGGAACGGCACCCGCCAACCCCAGGTGAGGAAGGCGTCTCCGGAGATCGCGGTGGCGCTGGCGAACGCGCCGGTGGCCAGGAACATGCCGCTGGGCGAGCCAAGGAAGGTCCACCCGCCGTACCAGCCGTGCCGGTGCGGGGGCGCGTGTTCGACGGCCATCAGCACTGCGCCGCCTTGTTCCCCGCCGAGGAAGAAGCCCTGCACCAGCCGCAGCGCGACGAGCATGATCGGCGCCCACACCCCGACCTGCTGGTAGGTCGGCAGCAGCCCGATCGCCGCGGTGCACACACCGGTCACGCTAAGGGTGATGACCAGCATCAGCTTGCGGCCGATCACGTCACCGAAGTGCCCGATGACCCCGGCCCCCAGTGGCCGCGCCAGGAACCCGGCGCCGAACGTGGCGAACGCGAGCAGCGCCCCCACCCACGGATCACCGGCGGGGAAGAACAGCTTGTTGAACACCACGGCCGCGGCGGTGCCGTAGATCAGGAAGTCGTAGAGCTCGATGGTGTTGCCCACTGCGCTGGCGAACGCCGCCTTGCGCACCGTGGCGCCTTCCGGCGCCGTGGGTTCCGTCGCCATCCGGCCTCCTGTCGCTTGCGGGCGCACCGCGCCCGAGTGGTCTTGCGGAGCCTCAGCACCGGATCGGGGGAACCTCAAGCACGCCGCCCGGTGTCGCGTGGTCCCGCACAACAATGACCAGCGATCCGCGAAAGGTCCACCACCTTATTGCGCAACACCCCGCTTATGGGCGACTTCCAACGCCGTCACCCAACCTGATTCCGTGACGATTCGTGCAGGAAACCGGTTCGAGCGAACCACGTTTCAGTGATCTGCGGGCGCTAAGTGCCGCAGGTGGAGCAGCCCCGGCGATAAAGGGAGGCGAACGGTCCGCTCAACCCATTCAGGAGGATCGACAAGATGGCTGCAACACGGCTGATCTCCCGCACTTTCCTCGCTTCGGCAATGCTGGCAGGCATGGCGCTCGTCCCGGCACTGGCCAACGCGGAAACCGCAGGGACCGGCAGCATGATGAATCTCACGGCTCGCGGTGAGACGCGCGGTGACGCGTTCCGCGCCGCACTGCTGACCTGCGAACCAGCAGGTGGTTCACACCCGCACGCGAGCGCCGCATGCCAGACCCTGGATGCCGTCAACGGAGATTTCAACCTGCTCAGCGGCGGTCACTCCATGTGTCCGCTGGTCTACAAGCCGGTGAAGCTCACTGCGAAGGGCAACTGGCACGGTCGACCAGTCACCTTCGAGAAGACGTTCTCGAACGATTGTGTGGCCGAGGCCGCGACCGGCAAGGTGTTCGCGTTCTGATGCGCTGTCGGGCCCCGCGGTGCGCGGGGCCCGACACTGCTGCGACCAGCGAGCACGGGTCGTTGGTCGATGATTCGGGGGAGTTACGGTGAACTCATGGCACCCGAGCGAGAAGACTGCGATTCACGCTGGCCGCAGCGGCTGTACCGGGATGGCACCGAACCCGACCCCAGGTTCACCCTCGCCAACGAACGCACCTTCCTGGCCTGGATCCGCACCGCGTTGGCCCTGATGGCTGCCGGGGTGGGCGTTGAGGCCCTGAACGCGGTCTCTGTTCAGCCGAATCCACTCCGGACCGCGTTGGCGGTCCTACTGCTGCTCTCCGGAGTGCTTTGCAGCGCAACGGCTTTCACTCGATGGATGATTACCGAACGTGCCCTGCGATGCGGTCGACCGCTACCCGCACCGCGGCTGGCACCGGTACTCGGCTACGGGCTGGGCGCGATCGGTATCGCCACGTGCGTCCTGCTGTTCGTCACCGGGTTGTGACGTGACGGAGCGGCCCAGCAGCCCCTGGGATCCGGGGCTGCAGATCGAACGAACCACCTTGGCGTGGCTTCGAACCACACTCGCCTTCGTCGTGGGCATGTTGGTGCTACTGCGGCTCATCGGCCACGTGAGCACCGTCGCAGCGGCGATTTGCGCGGTGCTCACGTTGCCGCTCGGGATCACTGTCAGTTGGCTGGTGTGGCGACGCCACCTGCACAGCGAGCGCAAGCTGCGCACGCGGCAGCCGTTGCCCGGTGGTGCACTGCCAGCGGCGGTGGCCGCTCTGTCGGTGCTCGCTGGTTGTTCGGGCCTGATCTACGTGCTGTTCGCCTGAGAGGGCGCGCAGATTGCGTGCGTGGCGCCTGGGACTCGTGAGTGGTTGTTCCGGTAAGAACCGGGATTTTCACTCCCGAGCACGTACTGCCGAGCCTCAATCTGCGCGCCTTCCAGGTCAGGCCACCTTCAGCTCGATGTTGACGTTGCCGCGGATCGCATTCGAGTACGGGCACACCTTGTCCGCCGAAGCGGTGAGTTCCTGCGCCTGCTCTCGCGGCACGCGGGGCAGGTCGACGACGAGGGTGACGTCTAGGCCGAATCCGCCCTCGTCGTTGCGGCCGATACCGACCTGCGCGGTCACCGAGGAGTCGGAGATGGTCGCCTTGGCGCGGCGCGCCACCAGCTGCAATGCGCTGTGGAAGCACGCCGCGTACCCGGCCGCGAACAGCTGCTCCGGGTTGGTGGCCGCGCCGCCGGGGCCGCCCATCTCCTTCGGCACCGCGAGGTCGAGGGCGAGGACTCCGTCCGAGGACCGCGTCTGCCCGTCCCGACCCGCACCGGTCGCGGTCGCTTCTGCCGTGTACAGCACCGTCATCGTCCTGCCTCCTGCTTCTCGTTCATCTGCTGCTGCGCGGCCGCATCCAGCGCGGCCGTCAGCCGATCCAATGTGGACCGCAGCTCGACCAGTTCGTCGATCTCCAGTCCGGTTGCGGCCACTATCCGGTCGGGAATGCCCCCGGCTCGTGCCCGCAGGTCCCGCCCCTCAACTGTCAATGCGACAGCGACGGACCGCTCGTCGGCCGCACTTCGGTGCCGCGTGATCAGACCGTGCGCCTCCAGCCGCTTCAACAGCGGCGACAAGGTGCCCGAGTCCAACCGGAGCGCGGCGCCCAGTTCTTTCACCGTGACCGACTCGCGCTCCCACAGCACCAACAGCACCAGGTACTGCGGATAGGTCAGCCCGAGCTCGTCCAGGAGTGGCCGGTACAGGCTGGTGAACGCCCGCGAGGCGCTGTAGAGCGCGAAGCACACCTGCCGATCCAAGGTCAACCGCGAATCAGTCACGAGAACCAAGGTAGCGCAAAACTAAGTTGTGCGCAATCTAATTTGGCCCAACCCGATGGCTTCCTGCGAGCAAGGGAACCTTCCTGTCATCCAAGCCCCAGACCTTGATCGGGATCGCCGGATCCAAGATCGCCGACATCTGGCCACCGCCACGGGCCCCGCCCCGCCTGCCGCGTGACAGGAAGGTTCCCTTGCTCACGTCACCGCGCCGCGCTCGGTGCGGCGGGTGACAGAAAGGTTCCCTTGCTACCGGCCGCTTGGCCGGATCGGTAGTCGGTGGCGTTGCTGGGGGCTCAGGAATCGGCGTTCGTACGGCGTCGCGCGTAGTGGCGGGCGGCCCGAACCCGGTCGCCGCATCCGGTCGAACACCACCGCCGGGCGGCGTGGGTGCGCACGAAAAGCCGGATGCAGCCGTGCGCCCCGCAGGCCGTCAGCGATCGCGCGTAGGGGCCGGTCAGTAGGTCCACCGCGTTCGCCGCGAGCGCGGCCAGCGCGGCGTCCAGCGGATCATCGGTCGACCGCTGCGCGCGGCGCGGCCCGTCGACGTCCCACACCAGTACGGGTGCGTGCAGGCATTCGTTCACCGCCGCGAGATCTTCCCGAGATGGTGTGGAATCCGACGCTCGCGCATCGAGGAGTGCGCGGACGGACTCGCGGAACGTTCTCAGCAGCTCCGCTCGGCGAGCGTCGAAGGAGGCACCGCTGGCCAGCAGCCCGTGCTCGACCAGCCACGCCCGCGCGGCGGGGGTGTCGGCCAGCTCGTCGAACGGACCGTTTGATCGGTTGATGCGGGTGTTGACCAGAGCAAGCGCGCAGAAGCGCTCTTCCCCCGGGATCACTAGATCACGGCCACCCACAACTCTCATGTTAAACATTGCGATATTCCATTAGGAAGAGCTACCGTCGCCCAACGAAGGAGTTCTGATTTCCGTGAGAGGTTCGGCATGGTCGGCAGCCCGCACGCCTCATCCACCAGCGCGCTGACCATCCGCGCCGTGGGCGGCCCGACCGCTGTCCTGGAACTCGGCGGCCTGCGCATGGTCACCGATCCGACGTTCGACGAGCCGGGCGAATACCGGAGCCCGTCAGGTGCGCTGCTCACCAAAACGGCTCCGGCAGCGCTGGCCCCTGCCGACCTCGGCCAGGTGGACGCCGTGCTCCTGTCGCACGACCAGCACCAGGACAACCTCGACAACTCCGGAAGGGCGTTCCTGCAACGCGTGCCGCTCACGGTGACCACTCCCAGCGGCGCGGCCCGACTCTCCGGTGCCGCCCACTCCCTGGCGCCCTGGGCATATCTCGACCTCCCCCGCCCCAGCGGAGGGAACCTGCGCATCACCGCCTTGCCAGCCCAGCATGGCCCGGAAGGCTGCGAGGCCGTGACCGGCGAGGTTGCCGGTTTCATGCTGACGGCGGCCGACCTACCCACTGTTTACGTCAGCGGCGACAACGCTTCGCTCGACGTGGTCCGGCACATCGCCGACCGGTTCGCCCCGGTGGACACGGCGGTGCTGTTCGCCGGTGCCGCCCGAACCAGGTTCTTCGATGGCGCACTGCTCACATTGGACAGTGCGGGGGCGGTCGAGGCCGCGAAGCTCCTGCGGGCGAGGCGCATCGTGCCGGTCCACTTCAACAGCTGGCAGCACTTCACCGAAGGCGGCGACGCACTGCGCGAGGCGTTCGAGCGGGCCGGGCTCGCCGACCGGCTCGTACTGCTCCAGCCCGGGGAATCCGCCACACCCTGAGCCACGCACAGCGCGGCAGGGTCGGCACTGATGACGGCTCCCCGGTCCGATTCAGGAACCCGTGTTCGCAGGTAGGACCACAAGTGGCGCTGCGCAATGCCCAGTTCCACCAGTGAGTCGTTGATGTGCCCAACGACGGCTTGGTTGGCCGCCCCGGTCCAGTACCCCATCGGATGGGTCGCGTCGGTGAATTCCATCTCCGGCCCCTTCCTCCGAGATCCCGCTGATGAAACCACCTAAAACCTCAACTCAAGTTGAGAGCAAACCCCCATTCTCGACCACGACGCGAACGCCCCGGGGCGCAGATTCTCGCGGCTCAGGGGCGGTTTTCTCAGCACTCGATGACGTTGACGGCCAGTCCGCCGCGGGCGGTCTCCTTGTACTTGACCTTCATGTCCCGGCCGGTTTCCCGCATGGTCTTGATCACCTTGTCAAGCGAGACGAAATGGCTGCCGTCGCCGCGCATCGCCATCCGCGCGGCCGTGATGGCCTTCACCGAAGCGACCGCGTTGCGCTCGATGCACGGGATCTGCACCAGGCCGCCGATCGGATCGCAGGTGAGCCCGAGGTTGTGCTCCATCGCGATCTCGGCGGCGTTCTCCACCTGGTTCGGGGTTCCGCCGAGGACCTCGGCGAGCCCGGCGGCGGCCATCGAACACGCGGAGCCGACCTCGCCCTGACAGCCGACCTCGGCCCCGGAGATCGACGCGTTCTCCTTGAACAGCACACCGACCGCAGCGGCCGCGAGCAGGAACCGAACCACCCCGTTGTCGTCGGCACCAGGCACGAAACGCACGTAGTAGTGCAGCACCGCGGGCACGATGCCAGCCGCTCCGTTGGTCGGCGCGGTCACCACGCGACCGCCGGCCGCGTTCTCCTCGTTCACCGCGAGCGCGAAGAGGGTGACCCACTCCAGCGGATCGTCCCGCTCGGTCAGCGAAGCGGCCAATTCCGCCGCCCGACGCCGGACTTTGAGGCCGCCGGGCAGTTCTCCGGTGTTGCGGCACCCGTTGTCCACGCATTCGCGCATGACTTGCCAGATGTCCAGCAGTTCCCGGCGCACGGTGTCCTCGTCGCGCCAGGACAACTCGTTGGCCAGCATGATGTCGCTGATCGACAGCCCGGACTCGGCGGTTCGGGCGAGCAGTTCCGCACCGGTGCGGAACGGGAACTTCAACACCGTCTCGTCGGGTTTGATCCGATCGGCACCAGTGGCGTCCTCGTCGACGACGAAACCACCGCCCACCGAATAGAACACCGCGGTGTCCAACTCGGCGTCGTCGGCGCCGAACGCGGTGAACCGCATCCCGTTGGGGTGCAAGGGCAGTGACCTGCGGCGGTGCATCACCAGATCCCGGTCCACCACGAACCTGATCTCCTGCACTTCGTCGACCAGCAACCGCCCGGTCTCCCGGATTTCCGCCACCCGGCCCTCAACCGCGGCCGGGTCGACGCTTTCCGGGCTGTGGCCCTCCAGACCGAGCAGCACCGCCTTCGGGCTGCCGTGCCCGTGCCCGGTCGCTCCCAGCGAACCGAACAGTTCCGCCTTGATCCGCTTCACCTGCGGCAACCGGCCCGCGTCGCGCAGCCGCTGCGCGAACCGCTTCGCAGCGCGCATCGGGCCAACGGTGTGCGAGCTGGACGGCCCGATGCCCACCGAGAACAGGTCGAAGACGCTGATCGCCATTGGCGCTCTCCTCCGTCGCCCGACCCGGCTACTGCGCGATCAGTTCCGCGTACTGCTCGGCGGTGAGCACCGCACCGGTGTCGGTGGCGCGCACCTCAAGCAGCCAACCCCCACCGAAGGGCTCGGTGTTGACCAGCGCGGGATCGTCCACAACGGACTCGTTGATCGCCACGACCTCGCCGCTCACCGGCGCGAACAGGTCGCTGACGGACTTGGTGGACTCCAGTTCACCGCAGGACTGACCGGCCTCGATCTGGTCTCCGACCGCGGGCAACTGGACGTAGACGATGTCGCCGAGGGCGTCGGCGGCATGTTGGGTGATGCCGATCCGGACCAGTTCGCCGCGGTCGGCAAGCCACTCGTGTTCTTCGGTGTAGCGCAGGTTCTCGGGCATGGACATGCGGGGAGGCTCCATAGCTGTCGGGGGGCACGCATGCCCGGGGTTGCTGGGCCTCCCCCTCTGTTGCGGAACCTGAGAGCTTCACCGCGGCAGTCGCGGCTTGCACCGTGGGTGGAGCGTCATCGATGACGCACGCTTTCCAGAGTTGCCTCGCCCGAACGGTCATGGGTGCCTGAGAGTTTGTGGGGAGTCTTGCTCCTTCGGCGCCCTGGCGGCTCGACGTGAGCTCGCAGGGTCTCTCCCGCACGGGGTCTAGGGCCGGTATGCGATTGTCGAGGTGCTCAGCAACGATAAACGGGCCAGCCCTGGTGTCAACGCCCTCCCCGCCCACCGGAGGCGGCCCGAGGTTCTCAGGAGGCCGGTGATGCTGGACATCCGGGCACTGGTCGAGAGAGTCGGACCGACGCTGCTGCGCGCCGTGGTCATCCCGGAGCCGACCGTCTGCGTCGGGGACGTCGTCATCGCCGAGCTTGATCAACCACCGACCGCGGCCGGCGGTGACCTCGTTCTGGGGGTGGCCGTCACGGACCGCGAACATGCGGTGGCGCTGACGCGGGTGTGCGGCGCACAGGATGCCGCGGCAGTGCTGCTCAAGCCGCCGATTTCCGCTGATGACGCCGTCGTCGCGGCTGCCGAGCAGAGCGGGGTGGCGCTGGTCGAGGTTCGGCCTGGTACCGCCTGGGCGCAGCTGGTCTGGCTGATCCGTGCCGCGTTGGCCGGAACCGGCATCGAGGAGGCCGATGCGCGCGGCGCCGGTGTGGGTGATCTGTTCCGGCTCGCCGATGCGGTGGCCGACGTGGTGGACGCGCCCGTCACGATTGAGGACGCGCACTCCCAGGTGCTGGCGTATTCCGCGCGGCAGGATCTCACCGATCCCGCGCGGGTGTCGACGATCATGGGGCGCAAGCAGCCCGACGACGTGCTCGCCAAGTTCCGGGCTCGCGGCACGTTCCGGCAGCTCAGCAAGGGCAGTTCGGCGATCTTCGTGCCCGCCCAGCAGGACGGAACCCTGCCCCGGTTGGTCGTGCCGATCCGGATGGGCGGTGAGCTGCTGGGGTCGATGTGGGCGGTGGTTCCCGGCGAGGTGTCCGAGGAGCGTTCTACCGCCTTCGCGGACACCGCACCGCTGGTCGCGCTGCAACTGCTGCGGTGGCGCGCGGTGGCGGATTCGGAGCGGCGCCGATCCGCCGAACAGGTGCGGCTGCTGTTGGAAGGCGGTGAAGGCTGGCGGGCCGCCGCCAACGACCTGGCGGTGCCCAACGAGCCGCATCGAGTCGTCGCCATCGAAGTGCCATCGTCGGCCGGCCCCGCGGAGGGGCATCGGTTGGCGATGTGGGAGTGGATCACGCGCGGGATCGGGCGGCGCCCGCTGGTCACCGAGATCGGCACCCTGCTGTATGCGCTGGTTCCCGACCGCGCCCGCCCCGGCGGCTGGCCGGACTTGCGGGAAGCCCTCGCATCCCACGACGTGTCGCCCCGTCCGCTCATCGCGGTGGGCACCGCGGTGGCTGTTGCCGAGCTGGCCCAGTCGCGGACGCAAGCCGAGGAGCTGATCGGCCTGCTGCGGACCGGCCTGTTGACGCAGCGGGTGGCGGTGTACGAGGACAACTGGCATCTGCTGGTGCTCAGCCGCATGGCGGGCGCGGCGACGGATGCCGGAATCGGCGCGCTCGGGCCGATACCGGTGCTGCGCGACCACGACCGCACGCAGGGCACCGACTACCTGGCCACCCTGCACGCGGCGCTGCGGCACCCCGGCGATCCCCGGCAGGCGAGCCGCGAGCTGCGCGTGCACCCCAACACCTTCCGCTATCGGATGAAGCGACTCACCCAACTCGTGAACGTCGACCTCGAAGACCCCGACGTCCGATCCGCGCTGCTCGTGCAACTACTCGCCGAGCACTGGGCGCAGCACGGCTGAAAGCAAGGGAACCTTCCTGCCACTCCCACCACACCGAACCGCCCGGCGCCAGATGGGAGCAAGGGAACCTTCCTGTCACCCGCCACTCGACCGCGGGCGACGGTGCTGTGCGAGGAAGGGAACCTTCCTGTCATCAGTGGGCCCGCGGCAACCCGCGTGACGTGCAGCAAGGGAACCTTTCTGTCATCCGTGGCCGGAAAGTGCTGCTGCGGGCCTGGTCGGTGCCTTTGTGAGGAAGGGAACCTTGCTGTCGCGGACCCGGCAGCTTCGGGTTTCGGGCAGGAAATCCGAACCCATTGGTGTAGCGCTGCGGTGCGCCGGGCGCGTTGTGCTGCGAGCACAAAGCGGTCGGGTCAATCTCATCCGGCGGGAATGATGCGCCCCTGGCAACGGCGGCGGATCGTTGGGCCCAACAGCGACGAAAGGAAGCCGCCGTGAAGATCTCAGTGCCGCGCGAGATCAAGAACAACGAGTATCGGGTCGCGATCACACCTGCGGGTGTGCACGAACTCACCTCCCGTGGCCACGACGTTTTCGTCGAGACGAGCGCGGGCGCGGGATCATCGATTCCCGACGAGGACTACCTGGCGGCGGGTGCGAAGGTGTTGCCCAGTGCCGATGAGGTGTGGGCCGAGGGACAGCTGGTCCTCAAGGTGAAGGAACCGATCGCCGAGGAGTACCCGCGCATGCGCCGGGACCAGGTGTTGTTCACCTACCTGCATCTGGCTGCTTCCGCCGAGCTGACCGACGCGATGCTGGCGTCCGGGGTCACCGGGATCGCCTACGAAACCGTGCAGACCGGCGACGGCAGGCTGCCGCTGTTGGCACCGATGAGCGAGGTCGCCGGGCGCCTCGCCCCGCAGGTGGGGGCCTACTCCCTGATGCGTCCCTGCGGTGGGCGCGGTGTGCTGCCGGGCGGTGTTCCCGGTGTGCACCCGGCGCGCGTCGTTGTGATCGGTGGCGGTGTCGCGGGCCTCAACGCGGCCCGCGTCGCGTTGGGCATGGGTGCCGACGTCGAGCTTCTCGACACCAATGTCGACAAGCTCCGCGAAATCGACCGCGACTTCCACGGCCAGATCCGCACGGTCACTTCCAACCGGTACACGGTCGAGCAGGCGGTGCGGGCCGCCGACCTCGTCATCGGTGCCGTGCTGATCCCGGGCGCTAAAGCGCCGACGCTGGTGTCCAACCACCTGGTGTCCGAGATGAAGCCGGGCAGCGTGCTGGTGGACATCGCGATCGACCAGGGCGGCTGCTTCGCAGACTCCCGTCCGACCACGCACGACGAGCCGACCTACCGGGTGCACAACTCGGTCTTCTACTGCGTGGCGAACATGCCGGGTGCGGTTCCGAACACGTCGACGCACGCGCTCACCAACGTCACGTTGCCGTACGTGGTGCGCATCGCTGACCAGGGTTGGCTGCAGGCTTGCCGAGCGGACGCCGCGCTCGCAGCGGGTCTCAACACCCACGACGGCAAGCTGGTCAACGAACCGGTCGCCGAGGCGCACGGCCGCGCCAACACCCCGGTGAGCAGCATCCTGTCCTGATCAGTCCACCGAATCGCGAGGAAGGGAACCTTCCTGTCAGATCTGCCAGGAAGGTTCCCTTCCTCGCATCCGCGTGACGGGATGCTGGACGTTGTGGGAGAACCAGGTCCGCGAGTGGCAGGAAGGTTCCCTTCTGCTCGTCAACGGGCCGCATCAAGCTGCCACCAACCGGTTCAGCCGGGTCTTGGCCAGCGGTTCAGGGAGAAGAAAAGCCGCGCCGAGCGGGTTTGCAGTCAGGCTGGAAAAGGTTTCCACTCGGGCGAAAACTTCGTGCGCGCGGCCTGCGGAATGATCAAAAAACAGAATGCAGCCGGACAAAACGGGCTCAAACAGCCGGACGGGGCGGCCCGCTCAACCAGCCTGGGGGTCACCGGGAGCAGGCCGCCACTTTCAAGTGTAGGACACGATCGCCCGTTTGCCGACGACGTGAGCCGCAGCACAGCGGGGATTTTCAAGCCGAATCGATAACCACTCGATGGGGTGAGCATTGCGGGGTGCCGGTGCAGGCGTGCCTCCCCACTGCCGATGTCACCCGATGGAGTCAGCGCCGGGGTGGTTCGTCACACGATCTCTGCGCGCAACACCGACGCACTCGAAACACTCGACGACGGTGGGAGACGACATGATGCACGTGGCGCTGCGAAAGGCCGTCCTCGACCGACTCGACAGGTTGGATCAGGTCACCGCGGACAACGCACCCGAGGTGCTCCTGCCAGTTGCCCGGTCCGAGCTCTACCGACTCACCGAGGGCCTGCGCGCCCTGCTCGACGAGCACAATCCCGGCGAGGACGGCCGATGCCCGTCCTGCCAGGGCACACTGCGGGCCCGCCCCTGGCCGTGCACGGTGTGGCTGACCGCGCACCGGCAGCTCATCAGCGACCATTCCGGACGACCCGTGCCCAACCGCGGCACCCTCCTGGAGTCACTGCACCGGAGGTTACGACCGAGGTCTGCGGAGGCAACGTCGGCCGTTGCGGTCATCCCGCGGCCGATCGTCTCCTCCGTCGGCCGCGGACCGAGCGACTGGGACACCAACGAGTTCACCCGTCCCGATCTGACTGTTCCCCCCACCCCGCCGCCCATGGGTGGTCACCTCGAAACCGACCACAGCAAGATCTATCGAGCGTCGGTGATCGACCGGTCCGTTCGCTGGCCGTAGCCCGGCGCCGCTGAGAACCCGCTTGGAAAACCACGACTCCGCACCTGAACACGGGTAGTTGTCCGGCAGGATGGGCACCGACGAGTGAACAGGTGACGATGGAGGGCGTGTGCACGACGGCAGTGGCCGGATCATTGTGCAGGGTCTCAGCAAGAGCTTCGGGCCGGTCAACGCAGTGCAGGACCTCAGTTTCACGGTTCGGCCGGGGACGGTGACCGGGTTCCTCGGCCCCAACGGGTCGGGCAAGACGACAACGCTGCGGATGCTGCTCGGCCTGGTCACCCCGACCTCGGGCACGGCAACGATCAACGGTTTGCCGTTTCGCCAACTGCAAAATCCGGCGACGGTGATCGGCGCCGTGCTGGACGCGCAGAGCTTCCACCCCGGCCGCACTGCCCGCCATCACCTGCGGTGCTATGCCGCCGCGATGAACGTCCCAGATGCGCAGGTCGATCGTGCTCTTGAGCTCGTCGGTTTGGCCGCTGCCGGGCGACGAAAGACCGGCTCGTTCTCGCTGGGGATGCGTCAGCGCCTGGCGCTGGCCACCGCATTGCTCGGCGACCCGCAGTTGCTGGTGCTCGACGAACCCGCCAACGGGCTGGATCCGGAGGGCATCGCCTGGCTGCGGAACTTCCTGAAGGCCTTCGCCGCGAGCGGCCGAACCGTGCTGATGTCCAGTCACTTCCTCAGGGAGATCGAGCACACCGTGGACCAGTTGGTCATCATCAGCCACGGACGCTGCGTCTACGACGGCCATCTCGATCAGCTTCGCGCCGCACAGCGTTCCCGCGCGCTGGTGCAGGCCGCCGATCCCGACAAGCTCGTCGACAAGTTGCAGGAGGCCGGTTTCGGCATCGAATACCTCACGGACGGCAGGCTGGCGGTGACCGGTGCCGACTCCCGTGCCGTCGCGGACCTGGCGTTGGACGCCGGGGTAGCGCTGTACGGGATGCAGGATGAACGAATCGGCCTGGAGCAGTTGTTCTTCCAGCTCACCAGCGGTCAGTACACCGGTGTTCTGCAGCCTGGAGCCGAGCAGTGGTCCGCACCGAGCGGTCGTGAACCCTCCGGCGGAGGCCACGGGTTCGGGGGGAATGCCTGATGGGCGGGCTGGTCAAAGCGGAGTTCCGCAAGATCTTCACGACGAGCCTGTGGTGGGCGCTGCTCATCCCGGTGGCGTTGCTCGGCTTCGGCGCGGGCTGGTTGGGCACTGCGATCGTCGGGATCATCAACACGGTCGAGGAGTTTGACCGGTCGGTGCCTCTCGGGCTGCTCTCGGTGTCCATGTCGACGAACTTCAGCACCGTCTTCGCGATGCTCTTCGGCGCCATGGCGTTCGCCGGTGAGCACCGGAACAAGAGCATCACCACGACGTACCTCACCGGTAATCCGCGTGGTGCCGTGCTGGTGGCGAAGCTCGCCGCCTACGCGGCTGTCGGTCTGCTCTACGGTCTCGCGAACGTCCTGTTCGCAAGCCTCGGGGGCCTGCTCGGTGCCGGTCAGGATTTCGGCAATTTCGGCGGCCTGACCGACTGGCTCAGCGTCGGTGGGGTCGGTGTGCTCGCGATGGTGCTGTGGACGCTGCTCGGGGTTGGTTTCGGCGCGCTGGTCGCGAACGCCGTGCTCGCGATCATCGTTGCGCTGGTCTACAAGTTCGTGGTCGAGTTCATCCTGTCGTTGAGCCTGATCGATTCCGCTGCTGCCGGTATCGGTCCCTACCTACCGGGTGCTGCTGGCAACGGGATCGTCGCGAACCTGGCGGTGCCGCTGTTCGTCGCGGCCGTGGCCGGGCCTGACGAGCCGAACACCCCGCGTGCGGCGTTCGAGTTCTTGCACCTGTTCTTCGGCGGCAGTTACGGCCACCCCTGGTGGGCGAGTCTGCTGACCTTCGTCGGCTACACCGCCGTGTTCATCACCGGTGGATGGCTCATCAGCCGACGCCGCGACATCACCTGACGCGCACCCTGAATCCGTTCCAACACTGGCTCCCTCCGTGGGGCCATGCCGTCGCCACCCGCCGTGGGAGCGGTGCAAGGGAACCTTCCTGTCACCTGCCCCAGCGCGCCCATCGATGCGAGGAAGGGAACCTTCCTGTCACTTCACGCGCTGGTCGTCGCCTCGGGGGTGACAGGAAGGTTCCCTTGCTCTCGCCACCCCGGGGGGTTGGTGGGGGTCACAACGATGGTCGGGATGGTCTGCGTGGTCGGTGAGTCGTCATAACCTGGCGGGGTGAGCGACTCCGGTAATCCCCGCCCTCCAGTCCGCGGTTGGATCCGTCGCCTCTTCACCGCCTGCCGACGGCATCCGATCGCCTTGACCTTGGCGATGGGTGCCTCCGTAACGGCGGTCGGGCTGGAGGCGCTGGTTCCGCTGCTGACCAAGCTGGCGGTCGACGATTCCGTCGCAGGCACCACCAACCGCTTGTGGTGGATCGTGTTCGCGCTGGTCGCGCTGGGTGTGTTCCGCTTCGCCGCGGCGTTCGTCCGCCGCTACAGCGCCGGGCGGCTGGCCCTCGACGTGCAGCACGACCTGCGTCGGGCGGTGTTCGCCGCGATGCAACGGCTGGACGGCGGAAAGCAGGACGCGCTGCGCACCGGCCAGGTGGTGTCCCGATCCATCAGCGATCTGCAAATGGTGAACTCGCTGCTGTCGATGCTGCCGTTGGCAGCCGGGACCGTGGTGCTCGCGCTGTTCGCGATTGCGGCAATGCTGTGGTTGTCGCCGCTGCTCACAGTGGTGTCGTTGATCGTCGCGCCGCTGATCGCGGTGGTTTCGGCGCGCAGCAAGAAAACCCTGTTCCCGGCTACCTGGTCGGCTCAGCAGCGGGCCGCCGACATCGCGCAGCACGTCGAGGAAACCGTCACCGGTGTACGGGTCGTGAAGGGCTTCGGCCAGGAGGAGCGGGAGGTTGGGCGGCTGCAGACCCGTGCGCGGCGGCTTTTCGCTGAGCGGCTGCGCGCCGCGCGGATGACGTCGACACCGGCGGCGAGCCTGGCCGCGCTGCCTGCCGCTGGGCAGGTCGGTGTGCTGGGTCTTGGCGGCTGGATGGCGCTGCAGGGGCAGGTCAGCCTGGGCACCTTCGTCGCGTTCGCCGGTTATGTGGCGATGCTGGCCGGTCCGGCGCGGATGTTGTCGAGCGTCATGATCCAGGCGCAGCTCGCCCGCGCCGGGGTGGAACGCATTCACGAGCTGATCGATTCGCAGCCGGAAGTGCAGGAGAAAACCGAGGCCGCGGCGCTGCCGGAAGGCCCGCTGGAGGTTCGGCTCGACGACGTGAGCTTCGGCTACACCCGTGATCAACCGGTGCTCCGCAACACCTCGCTTCGCGTCCGCCCCGGCGAGACGGTGGCTCTGGTCGGCCCGGCGGGGTCTGGCAAATCGACGGTGTCGCTGCTGTTGCCGCGCTTCTACGACGTGCATTCGGGAAGCATCACGATCGGCCCGGCCGAAGACCTGGCGAGCGCCTTCGACATCCGCGACCTGCGCTTGAGCTCGCTTCGGACGGCTGTCGGGGTGGTGTTCGAGGAGGCCTTCCTGTTCTCCGACACCATTCGCGGCAACATCGCCTACGGGCGTCCGGATGCTTCGGAGGCGGATGTGATCGCGGCGGCGAGAGCGGCCGAAGCGCACGATTTCATCACCGCGCTCCCGGACGGTTATGGAACGACGGTCGGGGAACGCGGCCTGACGCTGTCCGGTGGGCAACGTCAACGGGTGGCATTGGCGCGGGCGTTGCTTTCGAATCCGCGCATCCTGGTGCTCGACGACGCCACTTCGGCTGTCGACCCGGCGACCGAGGCCGCGATCCACGACACCCTCCGATCGGTGACTGCGCAGCGCACCACTCTGCTCATCGCGCACCGGCGGTCAACGCTGGCGCTGGCCGACCGGATCGCGGTGCTCGACGAAGGGCGGGTCGTCGACATCGGCACCGAGGAGGAACTGTTCCAGCGATGCGAACTGTTCCAGTCGCTGCTGGCCGGTCCTGGGGAATCGATCGACAACCGCAGCGACGGCCAGGTCGTGCCGAGCGCGGAAGGCACCACACCGGAACTGTGGCCGACGCCGGACGACGACGAACTGGCGGACGCCAACCGCGCCGCGCCGATGGCCGGTTCGCACGGCATGGGCGGCATGTCGATACCCCCGACGCAGGAACTGATCGACGGCATCCGAAAGCTGCCGGTGGCGACCGACCAGCCGGATCTGCGCGGCGAAGATCCCACCGCGGCCGACCCCGATTTCAAGCTGTCCCGGCTGGTGCGGCCGATCCGCTGGGGACTGCTGCTGACCGTTGCGCTGGTGGCCGGGGACGCCCTGACGTCGATCGCGCTGCCGTCGTTGGTCCGCCAGGGCATCGACGGCGGGGTAGGGGCTGAGAACCTGGACGTGCTGTGGGTGGTGACGGGGCTGGGCGTCGTGGTGGTCGCTGCCGCGTGGCTGGTGGTCAAGCTGCAGACCGTCATCACCGCGAGGACCGGTGAGACCCTGCTCTACCTGTTGCGGTTGCGCAGTTTCGCGCATCTGCAGCGGCTCGGGCTGGACTACTACGAGCGTGAGCTCGCGGGGCGGATCATGACCCGGATGACCACGGACGTCGACGCGTTGTCGACGTTCCTGCAGACCGGGCTGGCGACCTTCGTGGTCAGCGTGTTGACCCTGGTCGGCATCGCGGGTGCACTGCTGATCACCGATGTTTCACTGGCCGTGGTGGCGATGGCGGTGCTGCCGATCCTGCTGGTCGCGACGATGATCTTCCGCAGGGTGTCGGCGACCGCCTACGCCGAGGCGCGCGAGCGGGTGAGCACGGTCAACGCCGATCTGCAGGAGAACGTCTCCGGGATGCGGGTCGCGCAGGCGCACCGTCGCGAAGGGCACGCTGCGAAGGTGTTCGCGCAGCGCAGCGACGCCTACCGGCGGTCTCGGCTGCGCGCCCAGCGCTACATCGCCACGTACT
Organism: Saccharopolyspora antiqui; assembly: GCF_052246905.1. Lineage (NCBI taxonomy): Bacteria > Bacillati > Actinomycetota > Actinomycetes > Pseudonocardiales > Pseudonocardiaceae > Saccharopolyspora > Saccharopolyspora antiqui. Next base: position 61,509 of record NZ_JBQQBO010000027.1, on the reverse strand, counting down.
TCCCGTTCGTCGCTCTGCTGTCGGAGATCGCGCAGGCGGCAGTGCTGGGTGTTGGTGCGGCGCGCGTCGCGTCGGATGACCTGACGGCCGGGGTGCTGGTGGCGTTCATGCTCTACCTCGGTTTGTTCTTCTCCCCTGTGCAGCAGTTGTCCGGGGTTTTCGACGGCTACCAGCAGGCCAGGGTGGGGTTGCAGCGGATCGGCGACTTGCTGCGCACCTCGACTTCGGTGCCCGCCCCCACCGATCCCACCGCGGTGCCGGAGCGGTTCGAGGGCGGGGTGGAGTTGCGGTCCGTGTCGTTCCGCTACCCCGGCACCGAGCAGTTCGCGCTGCGCGACATCGCGCTGCGGGTGCGGCCTGGCGAGACGGTGGCGCTGGTGGGCGCGACCGGTGCCGGCAAGTCGACGCTGATCAAGTTGATCGCCCGGTTCTACGACGCGACCGATGGCGCGGTCCTGGTCGACGGGGTGGACATCCGGCGCTACGACCTGGCGGCGTTCCACGGTCGGCTCGCCGTGGTGCCGCAGGAAGGTCACTTGTTCACCGGCGACATCGCCACCAACATCGCCTACGCGCGGCCGGAAGCCGACCCGACCGAGGTCGAGGCCGCTGCGCGGGCGGTAGGTGCGCTGCCGGGCATCGCCATGCTGCCGCACGGGTTTCGCCAGCAGGTCGGCGAGCGCGGACGCGGCTTGTCGGCGGGCCAGCGGCAGCTCGTCGCGCTGGCGCGTGCCGAGCTGGTCGACCCCGACATCCTGCTGCTCGACGAGGCGACCGCCGCGCTTGATCCGGCGACCGAATCGATGGTCGTCGCGGCCAGCGACCGGGTGGCCGCGCAGCGCACCACGTTCATCGTGGCGCACCGGCTGGCCACGGCGGCCCGCGCCGACCGCATCATCGTCATCAACGGCGGCCGGATCGTCGAACAGGGCAGCCACACCGAACTGCTCGCGGACAACGGCCACTACGCCCGTCTGTGGCGAGCAGCGGACGCAACACCCGGCGAGGAGCCACCAGAGGTCGACGCGAGCAACATCGCCTGACCAGAGGGGAGCAAGGGAACCTTCCTGTCACATCCGGCGCCGTTGGCCCGTGCGAGGCGTGGGGAAGGGAACCTTCCTGTCACCGCGACGCCCGCGAGACCCCCGGTGACGTGAGCAAGGGAACCTTCCTGTCACCAGACGGCTGCGGGGCGGGTGTGGGATGCACGGACGGAAACCTTCTCGTCACTCTTCGCGACCGGGGATTGGCGCTGCTCACACTGCGCTGGGGCGTGTGGTACAGGAGTGCCGTTGGCGTTCGTGACGTGGGAAAGGTCGGTCACGGGGCAGGAACACAGCGTGTCCGTGAAACGTCATACTAGAGGTGGGCGACAACCCAGACGGAGTAGTACCAAGCGACGCCAACCTCAAGCGAGGCATGCTAGGTGCGGTCGATGATCGTTTGCGTGAGCCGAACGGGGAGTCTTACCCGCAAGCTGGGCTTTCCTGATCGATTTTGTGACCGACCTCGTCGACCGAACGGCCGTACTGTGTGTCAACCTCGCGAATCGGACCGCTAGCCTGGTACCCGAGTGTGTCTGTACATCACGAGCATATGGATCGAGGCGAACGCCAGCCGTGTCCAGCAGCCCTGCGTCACAGTTCGGCCCCAACGAGTGGTTGATCGAGGAGATGTACGAGCGGTTCCTCCAAGATCCCGCTTCAGTAGACTCGGCGTGGCACGAATTCTTCGCCGACTACAAGCCGGGCCAGGCAGCCACCGAGAACACCGCTGCTGCGGCTGGCGCTGCAGCGGCCCCGACGACCACGGCCACCGCGACGCGCACCAGTGAGGCCAATGGTCAGGTCCCGCCCGCCGCCGCTGCGACCGCGCCCCCGGCGAGCAAGCCCGCCGCTGCACCGAAGCCGTCCCCGCAGCAGGCCGCCAAGGCTGCTCCGGTGAAGGAGCCGTCGGCTGGTGGAGACGTCAAGACGCTGCGCGGTGCCGCTGCCGCTATCGCCAAGAACATGGACCAGTCGCTGACCGTGCCGACCGCCACCAGCGTGCGCGCGGTCCCGGCCAAGCTGGTGTTCGACAACCGCATCGTCATCAACAACCACTTGAAGCGGAACAAAGGCGGCAAGGTCTCCTTCACGCACCTGATCGGCTATGCGCTAGTCCGGGCGGTGCGGGACTTCCCGAACATGAACCGCCACTACGGCGAGGACGCCAAGGGCAAGCCCGCGGCCGTCACACCGGAGCACATCAACCTCGGTCTGGCCATCGACCTGCCGGGCAGGGACGGGTCGCGCAACCTCGTGGTCGCTTCCATCAAGGCCTGCGAGGACATGACCTTCTACCAGTTCTGGCAGGCCTACGAAGACATCATCCGCAAGGCTCGCAGCAACGCGCTCACCACCGAAGACTTCGCTGGCACCACGATTTCGCTGACCAACCCGGGCCCGTCCGGCACCAACCACTCGGTGCCGCGGTTGACCAAGGGGCAGAGCGCGATCATCGGTGTCGGCGCGATGGACTACCCCGCCGAGTTCCAGGGCGCCAGTGAGAAGACGCTGGTCGACATGGGCATCAGCAAGATCGTGACGCTGACGTCCACCTACGACCACCGCGTCATCCAGGGCGCGGAGTCCGGTGACTTCCTGCGCAAGGTCCACCAACTGCTGCTGGGCGGCGACGGGTTCTTCGACGACATCTTCGCTTCGCTGCGCATCCCGTACGAGCCGGTGCGCTGGACGCAGGACATCCCCGAGGGCGCGGTGGACAAGACCGCCCGCGTGCTCGAACTGATCGACGCCTACCGCACCCGCGGCCACCTGATGGCCGACATCGACCCGCTGAACTACCGGCAGCGGCGCCACGAGGACCTCGACGTGCTGTCGCACAGCCTCACGCTGTGGGACCTGGACCGGGAGTTCGCCGTCGGTGGTTTCGCGGGCAAGGAGCGCATGAAGCTCCGCGACGTGCTGGGCGTGCTGCGCGACTCCTACTGCCGCACGGTCGGCGTCGAGTACATGCACATCCTCGAACCCGACGAGCGCGAGTGGCTGCAGCAGCGGGTCGAGAAGCCGCACACCAAGCCCGAGCCGTCCGAGCAGAAGTACATCCTGTCGAAGCTCAACGCGGCCGAGGCGTTCGAGACGTTCCTGCAGACCAAGTACGTCGGGCAGAAGCGGTTCTCGCTGGAAGGCGCCGAAACCGTGGTGCCGCTGCTGGATGCGGTGCTGGACACCTCGGCGGCGCACGAGCTCGACGAGGTCGTCATCGGCATGCCGCACCGCGGTCGGCTCAACGTGCTGGCCAACATCGTCGGCAAGCCGATCTCGCAGATCTTCCGCGAGTTCGAGGGCAACCTGGACCCGGGCCAGGCGCACGGCTCCGGCGACGTCAAGTACCACCTCGGCGCCGAGGGCAAGTACTTCCGGATGTTCGGTGACGGCGAGACCAAGGTTTCGCTGACGTCCAACCCGTCGCACCTGGAAGCCGTCGACCCGGTGCTGGAGGGCATCGTCCGCGCCAAGCAGGACATCCTGGACAAGGGTCAGGAGGGCTTCACGGTCCTGCCGGTGCTGCTGCACGGCGACGCCGCTTTCGCCGGTCAGGGTGTGGTCGCCGAGACGCTGAACCTTTCGCTGCTGCGCGGCTACCGCACCGGCGGCACGGTCCACGTGATCGTAAACAACCAGGTCGGCTACACCACGGCTCCGGAGCACTCGCGGTCCAGCAAGTACTGCACCGATGTGGCGAAGATGATCGGTGCCCCGGTGTTCCACGTCAACGGCGACGACCCCGAGGCCTGCGTGTGGGTCGCCAAGCTGGCCGTGGCGTACCGCCAAGCGTTCGGCAAGGACGTCGTGATCGACATGGTCTGCTACCGCCGCCGCGGGCACAACGAGGGCGATGACCCGTCGATGACGCAGCCGAAGATGTACGACGCGATCGACAAGATGCGCAGCGTCCGCAAGGTCTACACCGAGGCGCTGATCGGCCGCGGCGACATCACCGTCGAAGAAGCCGAGAAGGCGCTGAAGGACTACGCGTCTCAGCTGGAGCACGTGTTCAACGAGGTGCGGGAGCTGGAGAAGCACCCGCCGTCGCCGAGCCCGTCGGTGGAGTCCGAGCAGCTGGTGCCGCGTGGGCTGGCCACCGCGATCTCGCGGGAGACCGTGGAGCGCATCTCCGAGTCGCAGATCAACCTGCCGGAGGGCTTCAGCCCGCACCCGCGCGTCAAGCCGGTGCTGGAGCGGCGCGCCAAGATGGGCCGCGAAGGCGGCATCGACTGGGCGTTCGGCGAGCTGCTCGCGTTCGGTTCGCTGGTCATGGAGGGCCGCCAGGTCCGCCTGACCGGTCAGGACAGCCGTCGCGGGACCTTCGGTCAGCGGCACTCGGTGCTCATCGACCGCAAGGACAACGCCGAATACACCCCGCTGCAGAACCTGTCGGACGATCAGGCGAAGTTCCTGGTCTACGACTCGGCGCTGTCGGAGTTCGCGGCGCTGGGCTTCGAGTACGGCTACTCGGTGGGCAACCCGGAAGCGCTGGTGCTGTGGGAAGCGCAGTTCGGTGACTTCTTCAACGGCGCGCAGTCGATCATCGACGAGTTCATCTCGTCGGGTGAGGCCAAGTGGGGTCAGCGGTCCGACGTGGTCATGCTGCTGCCGCACGGGCACGAGGGCCAGGGCCCGGACCACACCTCCGGGCGCATCGAGCGTTGGTTGCAGCTGTGCGCCGAGGGGTCGATGACGGTTGCGTTGCCGTCGACTCCGGCGAACTACTTCCACCTGCTGCGGCGGCACGCGCTGGATGGCATCCACCGTCCGCTGGTGGTGTTCACGCCGAAGTCGATGCTGCGGTTGAAGGCCGCGAGCAGCCCGGTCGAGGACTTCACCGAAGGCAAGTTCGTCTCGGTGATCGACGACCCGGCGCAGCCCGACCCCGCGGCGGTGCGCAATGTGGTGCTGTGCGCCGGAAAGCTCTACTACGAGTTGGCCGCGTACCGGGACAAGCAGGGCATCACCGACACCGCGATCGTCCGGCTGGAGCAGCTATACCCGCTGCCGCACCGGAAGTTGGGTGCGCTGTTCGAGCGGTACCCCAACGCCACCTCGATCCGGTGGACGCAGGAGGAGCCAGCCAACCAGGGTCCGTGGCCGTTCCTGGGCTTGGCCCTGCCGGAACAGTTCCCGGAGCTGGTCGGCAAGCTTGAGCGGGTTTCGCGCCGTCCGATGGCCGCACCGGCCACTGGTATGGCCAAGGTTCACGAGGTCGAGCAGGCCGAGGTCGTGCACGAGGCCTTCGCCTGATTTGCGGCTGACGCGGGCCGCCGGTTCCCACCAGGAACTGGCGGCCCGCTTTTTCGTGCCGCGGCCCGGCAAGGGGCGCCGCCGGGTGGTTCGGTGACAGGAAGGTTCCCATCCTCACGTCCGGCTGCTGGAAGCACAGGATGGCGTAGCGGCGAACCCGACCGAAACGCGACGCTTGGGCATCGGGCTGGTGCGGCGGTTCATACGGGGTTTTTCAGGTCCGTAGCGTTCGACAGGTCCTACTGCCGGGGGCGCCGATGCGTGGCTTCCGTAGGACGTTGATCACCTACCGGCGGACGCCACCAGCGGCCACGGTCCGATACCGGCGGCAGCGACGACTCGATCTCGGCCCACGCGCGGTCAGCCGACCTGCCCCGGCGTACGACGCTGGTCCGGCCGCCTGGCTGACCTGGGCGGAAGCTGGTGTTTCGGCATGGAATCCGGCTCCGATCTCCGCCAGCCGACCCGGGTGCGTCCGTGGAGCATGGGAACCTTTCTGTCATCAAGCCGGTTCCCTTGCCGCAACCGAAATGGCGTTTCGTAGTCTGCTGTTCTGCCCACCCTGAGCACATTGGGCAAGTACGGACAAACTAGGAGGACACGGTGTATTTCACCGACCGCGGCATTGAGGAACTCGAAGACCGTCGCGGTGACGACGCGGTCACCCTGGCCTGGGTCGCCGACCGGATGCGGGCCTTTGTTGACCTCAATCCCGAGTTCGAGGACGCCACCGAGCGGCTGGCCACCTTCCTCGCCCGCGACGACGCCGACGACGAATAACGGCCCTGATCGCAGCTTCGCCCGCCCAGCGTCCGGCCAGCCCGATGACAGGAAAGTTCCCATCCTTCCAACCGCTGTCACCCCGGTAGGAAGCCCCGACCGGCCGGTTGCGGGATCTCCCACTCATTCACCAGCCCGGTCGCCGACCGGAAAGGCTCATTCCGCGTCGCCCCTTCGCGGCTTCGTGACAGAAAGGTTCCCTTCCTCGCACCAGCCACCCACACTGCGGCGGTCCGGTGACAGGAAGGTTCCCTTGCTGCGTCTCGAACCCGGCGGCGCTGGGCGGTGGATGACAGAAAGGTTCCCTTTCTCACCTCTCGCGCACGGCTGTTGGTGACAGGAAGGTTCCCTTGCTTCGAGTTCTCGTGCCCGCGTCGGCGGGTGGGGTTGTTGGCGACCGGGCCGTGGGGTTGGCTGCGGCGTCGGCGCGTGGGCGGATCTGCGGTGTTCCGGACGTGGCCGGGGTGCTCCCCTGGGCGGGTTCCGGAATTGGGGAATTGATCCACTACGGGGTGACTTACCCGGCGAGTGGGACGGATGTGTGGTCGCCTCTGCGGTGGCAATGCCAACCACGACTACGGAGGAGTTTCATGCGACGTCTGCTTGCCAGCACCCTGCTCACCGGCCTTGCCGTGTTTGGGGCGGCCGGAACGGCCGCAGCGGCCGATGAACCCCAGCCGCCGGAACCAGACCAGGTTATGGCTGCGATCGCCGAAGCGATCGCGGGCTTCCAGCAGTCATCCGACCAGGACCAGTTCGGCCAGGACGACCTGCTGGGCCAGCAGGACCAAGAAAGCCAGCTGGGCCAGCCGGAGCAAGAAGGTCAGCCGGAGCAAGAAGGTCAGCAGGACGAGTCCACCCAGGAAGACCAGCTGGGCCAGGAAGACCAGCTGGGCCAAGACGACCAGTTGGGCCAGGGTGATCTGCTGGGTCTGCCGAGCCAGCAGGGCGCCGACCCGACCGGCGGGATGGCCGGGATCCGCTGAGCCCCCTGACCGTGCCGCGCCCCACTCGTCGAAGGCGGTGGGGCGCGGTGCGTTGTGCAGCGGGGCTAACCAGTCAGTGCAGAAAGTCGAGATGGACCGGCCCTCCCGCAGCGGGCCAAACTCCGTTGCGACGAAGCAGCATCTAGAGCGGAGGCACGTTGCGCGCACTGGTGAAGGCCGCACCCGCGCCTGGCTTGGAGTTGGCCGAACTCCCCGATCCGACGCCTGGTCCTGGCGATGTCGTGGTGCGGGTGATGCGCACCGGGATCTGCGGCACGGACCTGCACATCGCGTCGTGGGACGACTGGGCGGCGCGCACCGTGCCGACCCCGCTGGTGGTCGGCCACGAATTCGCCGGTGAGGTGGTGGCGATCGGCAGCGCTGTGACCCAGGCCGAGATCGGTGATTTCGTCAGCGGTGAAGGCCATTTGGTGTGCGGCAGGTGCCGCAATTGCCTCGCGGGCCGCCGCCACCTGTGCGCGCACACGAAGGGGCTCGGAGTGCACCAGAATGGTGCGTTCGCGGAGTTCGCGGTGCTGCCGGAGCAGAACGTCTGGGTGCATCGCGGCGCGGTCGATCTGGACATCGCGGCGATCTTCGACCCGTTCGGGAATGCGGTGCACACCGCGCTCAGCTTCCCGGTCGTCGGCGAGGACGTGCTGATCACCGGCGCCGGACCGATTGGGTTAATGGCGGCGTCGGTGGCCAAGCACGCGGGCGCTCGTCACGTGGTGATCACCGATGTCAGCGAGCACCGGCTGGAGTTGGCCCGTCGGGTCGGGGTGGATTTGGCCGTGGACGTCTCGCAGACCCGTATCGCGGATGCGCAGCAGCAGTTGGGCATGAGCGAAGGTTTCGACGTTGCGATGGAGGTCTCCGGGCAGCCGTCGGCGTTGCGGGAGATCGTCGAGAACATGTCGCATGGTGGCCGGATCGCGATGTTGGGGCTGCCCGCCGAGAGCTTCGCCCTCGACTGGGGTTCGGTAGTGTTCAAGATGCTCACCGTCAAGGGCATCTACGGGCGCGAGATGTTCGAGACCTGGTATGCGATGTCGGTGCTGTTGGAATCCGGGCTGGACCTGGGGCCGGTGATCACGCACCGGTTTCCGTACACCCAGCATGCCGAGGCGTTCGAGACGGCCCGCAGTGGTCGCTGCGGCAAGGTCATCCTCGACTGGACAGCGAAAGGTTGCGTCTGATGTACACGATCGCCGACGACGTGCGCGCCGAGCTGGCCGAGATCCGCGCTGCGGGCCTGTACAAGGAAGAGCGGGTGTTGAACTCGCCCCAGAACGCACGGGTTGGCGTGGCGGATGCCGAGGTGTTGAACTTCTGCGCCAACAACTACCTGGGACTGGCCGATCACCCGGCGCTGCTCGCCGCTGCCGAAGGGGCGCTGGCGAAGTGGGGTTTCGGGATGGCGTCGGTGCGGTTCATCTGCGGTACGCAGGCTCCGCACAAGGAGTTGGAGCGGCGCCTGTCGGAGTTCCTGGGCACCGATGACACGATCCTGTTCAGCTCGTGCTTCGACGCCAACGGTGGGCTTTTCGAGACCGTGCTCGACGATCGGGACGTCGTCATCTCCGATGAGCTCAACCACGCGAGCATCATCGACGGCATCCGGCTGTCCAAGGCGCGTCGCGCCCGGTACCAGAATCGGGACATGGCCGATCTGGAGCGGCTGCTGCGGGAGAACGCTGGTGCGCGGCGCAAACTCGTCGTCACCGATGGGGTGTTCTCGATGGACGGCTACCTGGCGCCGTTGGATGAGATCTGCGCGCTCGCCGAGAAGCACGCGGCGCTGGTGATGGTCGACGACTCGCATGCGGTCGGATTCACCGGGCCGACGGGTGCGGGCACGCCCGAGCTCTTCGGCGTCACCGACAAGGTCGACGTCGTCACCGGGACGCTCGGCAAGGCCCTCGGCGGCGCCAGTGGTGGCTACGTGTCCGCGCGCGCCGAGATCGTCGAGCTGCTGCGGCAACGCTCCCGGCCCTACCTGTTCTCGAACTCGCTCGCGCCGTCGATCGTGGCCGCTTCGCTGGCCGCGTTGGATCTGGTGGCTTCGCAACCCGAATTGCGGGAGCGGCTGCGGGACAACAGTGCGCTTTTCCGCCGTCGGATGACTGCGGAGGGTTTCGATCTGCTGCCCGGCGAGCATCCGATCATCCCGGTGATGATCGGCGACGCCGCCGAGGCTGCCCGGATGGCGGACCTGCTGCTCGCCGAGGGCGTCTACGTGATCGGTTTCTCCTATCCGGTGGTGCCCAAGGGCAAGGCCCGCATCCGCACCCAGATGTCGGCCGCGCATCGCGCTGAGGATGTGGAGCGGGCGGTTTCGGCGTTCGTCGCGGCCCGCGACAGGATGGGTACCGTCGCCCGGTGATCGACCCGCGGCGGCTGGTGATCCTCCGCGCGCTCGCCGACCACGGCACGGTGCGCGCGGCGGCGGAGAAGCTGTACTTGACGCCGTCGGCGGTGTCGCAGCAGCTCACCGCGTTGGAGCACGAGGTCGGGCAGCCGCTGCTGGTTCGGCAGGGGCGCCGGGTGCGGCTGACGGCGGCGGGTGAGCTGCTCGTCGAGCACGCCAAGGCGGTGCTTGCCGAGTTGGAGCGCGCGGAGGCGAGTTTGGCCGCGTGCGCGGTGGGCACGGTCGGCACCGTCGAGGTGGCGTCCTTCGCTTCGGCGATCACTCAGGTGGTGGCGCCGTCGATCGTGGAGCTGCGCCGGAAGGCACCGGAGGTTCGGGTGCTGGTGCGCGATGCCGAGGCGCACAACAGTCTGATGATGTTGCTGGCCGGGGAGATCGATATCGCGATCTCGATGGAGTACACCTCCACCTTGCAGGCAGATGCGCGCCGGGTGAGCCGGTTTCCGCTGTATGCCGAGCCGTTCGACGTGGTGTTGCCACCGCGGCATCCGCTCGGTGCTGCTGCGGAAGTCGCGCTCGATGAGCTCCGCGATGCCGATTGGATCGCGCCGCTGCCGGGCAACCCGTGCCGCGCGGTGGCTCAGGTGTGCTGCGAGAACGCGGGATTCGTGCCGAACATCACGCACACGTCCGATGATTTCCATGCCGTGGTGGCGCTGGTCGCGGCTGGTGCGGGTGTCGCGCTGGTGCCTCGCACGGCCATCGCCGCGGATCAGGGGGCGGTCGCACGACCGGTCGCGGGCAAGCCACCAACGCGCCGGGTCTTCGCGGCCGTCCAGTGCGGCCGCGAAGACCACCCACTGGTCCGCGTCGTGTTGGACGCCCTACTGGCGAACAAAGAACGCGAGTCGCTCTCCCGTTCATGAGGTAGCGCCTGCCGCCCCGCAAGATGCGCCACCGGTGACGCGGGACGAGAGCAAGGGAACCTTCCTGTCATCACACGCGCCATTGCCGGTGCTCGACGAAGGCAGTTGAGGCCGCGTCTCGCTTCTTCCGGTTCGACCGCTTCCGAAGAACGTCTCCGTCCATGACGACGGGCCCGGTGCGCCAGGTCGTCTGAGCCATCGGCGGGTTTTCTGAGGGATGAGCGGAGCACCGGGCATGGGCTTCGATGCGCGCACATCGGCGCTCCCGCACGGCTTCGTGCACACCACCGGGCCGGGCCAGGCGGCAGATCCGACTGCGCGGCTGCCCGGCCTGACGTGAGGAAGGGAACCTTCCTGTCACTCCACCCCTGGCGGAGCCCAACGTATGCGCGGGGCACGTGATCGGTGTGCGGCGCCTCGATGGGTTGGCGAGGTGTCTTCGGGTTTCAAGGCGCGAATGCTCCGGGGACCACGAATCCGGCGATCTTGGTCATCGGTACTGCGCGGCAGCGGTCCGGCCGCTACGGGGTCTGCGCCGCGAGCCGTGCGCCCGCTCGCCAGACGGCGTGGGTTAGGGGGGCGCCGGGGCGGTAGGCGAGCCAGGTCGTGCTCGGGGCGTTGAGGACGTGGATGTCGGCTCGCGCACCGGCGCGGAGCGCGCCGACCGCGCCGTCGCCCGATTCGCGGCGCAACGCCCGAGCGCCGCCCCAGGTCGCCGCGCGCACCGCCTCGTCGATGCTCATCCGCATTTGCAGCACGGCCGTCGCCACGCAGAACGCCATCGACGAGGTGTAGGAGGAACCCGGATTGCAGTTGGAGGCGAGCGCGACTGTCGCACCGGCGTCGATCAGGGCACGTGCATCCGGTAGCGGTTGGCGGGTGGACAGGTCGCAGGCGGGCAACAGCGTTGCCACCGTGTCGGAGCTGGCCAACGCATCCACATCGGACTCCGTGAGATAGGTGCAGTGGTCCACGCTCGCGGCACCGAGTTCGACAGCGAGCCGCACGCCGGGGCCGGGCGCGAGTTGGTTGCCGTGCACCCGCAGGCCCAGCCCGCGTCGCTTCGCCGCTTCCAGCACGCGTCTGGACTGGTCGGCGTCGAAGGCACCTTTCTCGCAGAACACGTCGCACCAGCGGACGTGCGGGGCCACGGCGTCGAGCATTTCCCCGCACACCAGATCCAGGTAGGTGTCCGCGTCCTCGCCGGGCGGCACGAGGTGCGCGCCGAGGAAGGTCACCTCGTCGGCTTGGGCGGCGATCTTCGCCGCGCGCAGTTCGTCGGCGACCGTCAGGCCGTAGCCGGTTTTGGTCTCCACGCACGTCGTGCCTTGCGCTGCGGCTTCCGCGATGTGTTTGCGCAGGTTGGTGGCCAGTTCCTGGTCCGTCGCGGCGCGGGTCGCCTGGACCGTCACCGCGATTCCACCGGCTTGGTAGGGCTTTCCGGCCATCCGCGCGGCGAACTCGGCGGTGCGGTCCCCGGCGAAGACCAGGTGGGTGTGGCTGTCGACCCAGCCGGGCAGGACCGCGCGGCCGTCGACGTCGAAGCGCTCGTCGGCGTCCGGGGCGCTGGCCGCGGGACCGGCCCAGGCGATCCGGTCGCCGTCGATGACCAGCGCGGCGTCGGTGAGCGTGCCGAGTTCGTCGTCGTTCGTCGTCAGCTCGCCGATGCCGGTAATAACAGTGCTTGTCATCGTTGAGTGACCCCCGCTCGTGGGTGGATATTGCGGTAAGAACCGGTGCGAGCGCTCACGAGCGCAGCGCGGTGATCGCGTCTCGGAGTTCTCGTGCGGCATCGATCGCCTGGTGCGTGCCGTCCTGCACGATGCGCCGACCGTCGGCGATGACCACCCGCACGTCGTCGGCACGGGCGAGAGCTGGGACCGCCCCCGGCGCGACACCGGCCAGGCGTGTCGAATCGAGATCGATCGCCACGAAGTCGGCGCGCGCACCGACGCCGAGCCAGCCCGCCTCGGGCCAGCCGAGTGCCCGGTGCCCGGCGGCGGTCGCGATCGCCAGCAGCTCGTCGGCTGCGAAGTGGCCTCGGGTCTCGGTGTCCAGCCGCTGGTACGACTCGACGGCCTGCGCCTCCGCGAACGGGTCGATCACCGAATGCCCGTCGCTGCCGAGCGAAAGCGGGCTCCCGGCAGCGCGCAGCGCGGCTGCCGGGCCGATGCCGTCGGCCAGCTCGGCTTCCGTCGTCGGGCACAGGCACACCCCGGTCCCGCTGCCGCCCAGCAGCGCCACATCGGATGCGACCAGGTGCGTGGCGTGCACCGCTGTCACGTCGGCGCCCAGCGCGCCGTGCGACTCCAGCAGTTGGGTTGGGGTGCAGCCGTGTGCCGCCAGGCACGCCTCGTTCTCGGCGCGCTGTTCGGAGAGGTGCAGGTGCAGCGGGGCTTCGCTGTTGCGCGCCCAGCCGGTCACTTCCGGGATCTCCTCGGCGGGCACCGCGCGGACCGAATGCAGCGCGGCACCGATTCGCACCCGATCGCTGCCCGCGGTGAACTCGTCGATCCGGTCGGCCCAGTTCGCTGCCGTGCCGTCGGAGAACCGCAGCTGCACACCGTCCAGTTGCCGGTCGAAACCGCCTGCCAGGTAGCAGGTGTCCAGCAGGGTGAGCCTGATCCCGACGTCGTGGGCGGCCTGCGCGATGGCGCGGCTCATCGCGTTCGGGTCGTCGTAGCGGACGCCGCCCGGTGCGTGGTGCAGGTAGTGGAACTCGCCGACGCAGGTGATTCCGGCCAGCGCCATTTCGGCGTAAACGCCGCGAGCGAGCTGGTAGTAGCTGTCCGGGTCCAGCGCCGCGGCGACCTGGTACATCTGCTCCCGCCAGGTCCAGAAGGTGCCGCGGGCGCCGGTGTGCCAGCCGCGCAGCGCCCGGTGGAACGCGTGGGAGTGCGCGTTCGCGATGCCGGGCAAGGTCATTCCGGGCAGTCGCCCGGCGTGCTCCGGCGGGGTTCGCGCGGCGTCCACCGCCGTGATGCGGCCGCCTTCGACGTCGAAGAGCACGCCCTGCCTCGGCCCCGTCGGCAGCCAAGCCCATTCGCACCAGTAGGTCGTCACCGGGTTCACCCCGCCAGGTGTGCCAGCACTCGGGCGAGCGCGTGCGCGCCCGCGGCGCAGTCGTCGGGTTCGGCGTGCTCCTCCGGGGCGTGGCTGATGCCGGTCGGGTTGCGCACGAACAGCATCGCTGTCGGGACCTCGGCGGCGAGGATTCCCGCATCGTGGCCAGCACCCGTCGGCAAGGCGGGTGCGTCGTCGAGCAGGCTGCTGAGCTGGTCGCGGAACGCGGTGTCGAAGTGCACGGTGGCGCCGTAGGACTCTTCGGTCACGTCGACCTGGCAGCCTTCCTCGGCAGCGAATTCCGCGGCGCGGCCGGAGAGGTCTTCGACCATCGACTTCGTGGACCGGTCGTCGGGCGATCGCGCATCCAACCAAACGTCCACAGTGGAGGCGATGACGTTCGTTCCGCCCGGGTTCGGGATCAGCCTGCCCACCGTGGCCCGTCCACCGTCGACGCCCACCGCTGCCTTGCGTGCTTCGAGGACCAGCCGTGATGCGGGCAGCATCGGGTCGTGGCGGTCGGCGATCAGCGTGGCACCGGCGTGATTGCCCTGGCCGCGGAACCGGAACCGCCACCTGCCGTGCGCCAGGATCGATGATGCGACCGCGACCGGACGATCCAGGTCGATCAGGCCGCGCCCCTGCTCCACGTGCAGCTCGACGAACTGCCCGATGCGCCGCAGCGCCTCCTCGTCGCGTCCCAGCCGGGCGGGATCGGCACCGAATGAACGCGTGGCCTCGGCGAATGTCAACCCGCTGGGGTCGCGGAGCGCACCGGCCCGGTCCGGGTCGATGGTCCCGGCCAGCAGCCGGGAGCCCAGGCACGGCACACCGAACCGGCCGCCTTCCTCTTCGGCGAAGACCAGCACCGCGAGCGGTCGGCGGGGCCGAAAGCCCGCGTCCCGCAGGATGTCCACGGCGCTCAGCGAACTGACCACGCCCAGCGGGCCGTCGAACGCGCCGCCGCCGGGCACCGAGTCGAGGTGGCTGCCGGTCACCACCGCGTCATCGCCCGGGTCGCCCCACCACGCCCAGATGTTGGTGTTGCGGTCAGTGCTGACCCGCAGGTCACGCGCCTCGGCCTGCTCGACGTACCATTCGCGCAGCTCCCGTTCGGCATCGTCGAAGACGTGTCGGGAGTAGCCGCCCCGGTGCCGATCCGCGCCCACCGAGCCAATGGCCGCCAACAACTCGTTCGGTCCCGCCACACCTGGTCCTTCCCGTTGACTGCACCGGTTTGGGGCAAAACTAGTCCGGTCCGGGGTGGGCGGTTCCCGGTGAAACCGCCCACCTACCGGTGCTCAGCTGACCAGCGGGGTGCGGATGCCGCGCTCGGCGGCGACCTGCTCCGCGCGTTCGTAGCCCGCGTCGACGTGCCGGATCACGCCCATGCCTGGATCGTTGGTCAGCACCCGCGCCAGCTTCTGGGCCGCCAGCCGGGTGCCGTCGGCGACCGTGACCTGGCCCGCGTGCAGCGACCGGCCCATGCCGACGCCACCACCGTGGTGCAGCGACACCCATGTCGCGCCGGAGGCGGTGTTGACCAGGGCGTTGAGCAGCGGCCAGTCCGCGACCGCGTCGGAGGTGTCGGCCATCGCCTCGGTTTCCCGGTACGGCGAGGCCACCGATCCGCAGTCCAGGTGGTCCCGGCCCAGCACCAGCGGCGCCCCCAGCTCCCCGGCGGCCACCATCTCGTTGAACCGCAGGCCCGCCTCGGCCCGCTCGCCGTAGCCCAGCCAGCAGATCCGCGCGGGCAGCCCCTGGAACGACACCTTCTCCCCAGCCAGCCGAATCCACCGCGCCAGGTGCTCGTCCTCGCCGAACAGGTCGAGCATCGCCTGGTCGGTTTTTGCGATGTCGGCCGGATCCCCGGACAGCGCCGCCCACCGGAACGGGCCCTTGCCTTCGCAGAACAGCGGCCGGATGTAGGCGGGCACGAAACCCGGGTAGGCGAACGCCCGGTCGTAGCCCCCGAGTTGGGCTTCGCCGCGCAGCGAGTTGCCGTAGTCGAAGACTTCCGCGCCGCCGTCGAGGAATCCGACCATGGCCTCGACGTGCTTGGCCATCGAATCGCGGGCCCGCTCGGTGAACTCGTCGGGTTTCTTCGCCGCGTAGTCGTCCCAGTCGTCCAGGTCGACGCCCAGCGGCAGGTAGGACAGCGGGTCGTGCGCGGAGGTCTGGTCGGTGACGATGTCCACCGGCACGCCGCGCCGCAGCATCTCCGGCAGCACTTCGGCGGCGTTGCCGAGCACCGCCACCGAATACGCGCGCCGCTGGTTCTTGGCCGCGATGGCTTTCTCGACCGCATCGTCGAGATCGGCGGCGACCTCGTCGAGATAGCCGTGCCGGACCCGGCGGTGCGCTCGCTCGGGGTTGCATTCGATGACCAGGGCGACGCCTTCGTTCATCGTCACCGCCAGCGGTTGGGCCCCGCCCATGCCGCCGAGCCCGGCGGTGACCGTCAGCGTGCCGGCCAGGCTGCCGCCGAAGCGGCGGGCCGCGATCGCCGCGAACGTCTCGTAGGTGCCCTGCAGGATCCCCTGGGTGCCGATGTAGATCCACGAACCGGCGGTCATCTGCCCGTACATCATCAGGCCGAGCGCGTCGAGGCGCCGGAATTCGGGCCAGTTCGCCCAGTCGCCGACCAGGTTGGAGTTGGCGATCAGCACCCGCGGCGCCCACTCGTGGGTCTGCAGCACCGCGACCGGCTTGCCGGATTGCACCAGCAGCGTCTCGTCCTCGCGCAGCGTGGTCAGCTCGCGGACGATCGCGTCGAAGGACGCCCAGTTGCGGGCCGCCTTGCCGGTGCCGCCGTAGACCACGAGATCGTCGGGCCGCTCGGCGACCTCCGGGTCGAGGTTGTTCTGCAGCATCCGCAGCGGCGCTTCGGTGCTCCAGCTGCGCGCGGTCAGGGTCGTCCCGCGCGGGGCGCGCACGGGGCGGGCTTGGCTCATGACAGTTCCGCCTCTCCGCGATTCACAGTCCCGCCTCTCCGCGATTCGCAGTGGTGGTGGCGTCCAGCACGAATCTCCCGTTGCGTGGTTTCTTGTGGCTGGCTTGCGTCACGGTCCCCTGAGGTGCGGTTGAGGAGGGCTGGGGTTGACACAGGGCTACTCAAGACACCCTCCAGTCCACTGCGGATTTCGTGACATCGGCGACGGCATTCCGCACGGCGCCGGATCGGATCAGGTCTTCGGCGGCGGCGATCTCCGGTGCCACGTGGCGGTCGGGGCCGGGGCCGGGTACGCGGGTGCGCAGCAGTTCGCGGACCGCGCCGGTGGCCGGGCCGGGTCGCAGCGGCGCGCGCAGGTCGAGGGCGCGCGCAGCGGTGAGCAGTTCGACGGCGAGCACGGTGACCAGGCCGTCGACGCTGCGGCGCAGTTTGCGCGCGGCGGACCAGCCCATCGACACGTGGTCCTCCTGCATCGCGCTCGTCGGGATCGAGTCCACCGAGGCGGGCACCGCGAGCCGCTTCATCTCGGCGACCACCCCGGCCTGCGTGTAGTGCGCGATCATGTGCCCGGAGTCGACGCCCGGATCGTCGGCGAGGAACGCGGGCAGCCCGTGCGAGCGCGCGACGTCGAGCATCCGGTCGGTGCGGCGATCGGCCATGCTGGCGACGTCCGCCAAGGTGATGGCGAGGAAGTCCAGCGCATAGGCCAGCGGAGCGCCGTGGAAGTTGCCGTTGGATTCGACCCGGCCGTCATCGAGCACCACCGGGTTGTCGATGGCCGAGGCGAGTTCCCGGTCGGCGACGGTCTCGGCGTGGTTGACGGTGTCCCGCGCGGCGCCGTGCACCTGCGGGGCGCAGCGCAGCGAGTACGCGTCCTGCACGCGCGTGCAGTCGGGGCCGCGGTGGCTGGCGACGATCGGCGAGTCCGCGAGCAGCGCCGACATCCGCGCTGCCGAAACCGCCTGCCCCGGATGCGGGCGCAGCCGCTGGAGGTCGGCGGCGAACGCCCGATCGGTCCCCAGCAGTGCTTCGACGCTCATCGCGGCCGTCACGTCGGCCACGTCCAGCAGTGCGGAGATGTCGTGCAGTGCGAGCACCAGCATGCCGAGCATGCCGTCGGTGCCGTTGGTCAGCGCCAGGCCTTCCTTCTCCGCGAGCACCACCGGCTCGATGCCCGCTTCGGCCAGCGCATCAGCGGCCGGGCGGGGATGCCCGGCGGCGTCGAGGACTTCGCCTTCGCCGGTTAGGGCGAGGGCGACGGCGGCCAGCGGCGCGAGGTCACCGGAGCAGCCCAGCGATCCGAACTCGTGCACCACGGGCACGATGTCCGCGTTGAGCATCGCGACCAACGCGGCGGCGGTCTCCGGGCGGACCCCGGTGTGGCCGGTTGCGATGGTGTGCAGCCGCAGCAGCATCTGCGCGCGCACCACCTCCGGCTCCACGGCCGGACCGGCGCCCGCCGCGTGCGATCGCACGAAGGACTGCTGCAGGGCGGCGCGCCGATCGCTCGGGATGTGCCGCACCGCCAGTGCGCCGAAGCCCGTGGAGATGCCGTAGACGGGGCGCTGCTCGGCCGCCAGGGCGTTGATGTGTTTGCGGGTCGCGGCGATGCCCTGCTCAGCGAGCTGGCTCAGTTTCACCCTGGTGCCGTTACGAGCCACGTCGACCACCTGATCGCGGTCGAGCGGCTCCGGGCCGACGTTCAGCACGTTGTCCTGCATAGCTCCATATCAGCGCTGCTGCGCGGTCGGCAGAAGCCCGGATAGGGTGAGACCGTCTGGGATGCCAGACTCCTGGTTCGGAGCGCGGTGGTGACGGCGCGCCCTGCGCGGGATTACCGTCCTCGGGTTCCTCAGACGTCGCCCGGACAGTTCTGCCGTTGTCCGCCGACGGCGTCCGACGCGAGGCTGGTCCGGCAACAGGTTCGAGGAGGCGTCGTGGGCCAGAGCAGTGATGTGCCCGCGCTGCGGCGGGGGCTGGCGATCCTGCGGGTGCTCGCTGGCCGAGCCGGACCGGTGTCGGCCGGGGTCATCGCCCGCGATCTGAACCTGCCCCGGTCGACGACCTACCACCTGCTGGCCGAACTGGTCGCGGCCGGTTTCGTGATCCACCTGCCGGAGGAGCGGCGCTACGGGCTGGGCATGGCGGCTTTCGAACTCGGCTCGGCCTACCTGCGGCACGACCCCCTGGAACGCCTCGCCGGACCGCTGCTGCGGCGGCTCGTGGACCAGGTTGCTTGCACCGCGCACCTGGGCGTCCTGCACGGCGGCGAGTCGCTCTACCTGATCAAGGAACGCCCGTCCCAGCCGCAAACCCTGGTCACCGATGTGGGTGTCCGGCTGCCCGCGCAGTTGACCGCGTCCGGGCGCGCGATGCTCGCGCATCTGCCCGCCGCGCACGTGCGGGCGCTGCTGCCGTCGAGCGAGCGGTTCGTGCAGCGCACCGACCGGGGCCCGCGGAACCTGCCCGAGCTGCGTCGGCTGCTGGCGGCGGAGCGGCGCCGCGGCTGGGCGGTCGAAGACGGCTTCGTGACCGCGGGTTTCGCCTCGGTGGCGTGCGCGGTGTTCGACCACGGCGCCCGCCCGATCGCGGCCATCAGCGTGACCTTCCGCCACTTCTGCGACAGCGGGGAAAACGCGTCGTGCGACCGGACCTGGCCGGAACTGGCCGACCAGGTCCACCAAACCGCCACCGAACTGACCACCCGAATCAGCGGCCGCACCGCCTGACGGCAAGGCGCTCGCGCATGCCATTTCGGGGCCATGCCAAGCGTGAAGTTGCGGAACGTACCTGACGAGATCATGGACGCATTGCGCACCGAGGATGCGGCGAACGCGGTCCGCGAGATCCGCGACGAACAGACCGAACGTGCTGAGGGGCATTCATGAACACCGGTTGCGCAGTCCCGAGCGGTCGCGGCGAGCGGAAGTTGCCGGACGAGAAGGGTCTTGCGCGCCAGCCCGCGTGCGCGGTCACGGTCTGGCGCCTCTTGGGCGCATGATCAGTGCGGCGACGTAGTAGGTGCACGGTTGGTCGGTGCGGTTGGCGTAGCGCAGCGTGCAGTCGGCGGCCAGGTAGATGGAATCGCCCGCGCTGAGCTCGATCGTGCGCTGGTGGTCGATGGTCAACGTCACGGTGCCGGATTCGGCGTAGATGAACTCGTGCGAGCCCGCCGCGTAGGGCGGGTACTCGTCGGGGGCACACCCGGGCGGCAGCGTTGAGCGAATCCACTCGAAGTTCACCCCCGGCACCACCGGGGTGAGGATGGTGCGCTGCCAACCGCCCGGCTCGTCGACGACGTCCTGGTCGGCAGCGGTGCGCACGATGACGCGGTCGTCGTCGGGCTCGGCGACCAGCACGGCCAGCCGGATGCCCAGCCCGGCCGCGACGCGGTCGAGCACCACGACGGTGGGTGCTTTGTCCCCCCTTTCGACGGCCGAGAGCATGCTCACGCTCACCGAAGACGCCTCCGCGAGCTCCTGGAGGGTCATGTCCCGTTCACGGCGGAGCCGCTGAACGCGCTTGCCAAGCGCCACTAGGTCCATCTACGCTATAGTAGTGGTAAATTCTTCTATAGTAAAATCACTGCGAGCGGCCACTGCGGCGGACCTCCCCGCCATCGCCGAGATCTACGCGCACTACGTCGCCAACAGCACCGCCACGTTCGAACTCGAAGCCCCCGACCTCGCCGAATGGCGGAACCGGTTCGCCGCCCTCGGCGAGGCGGGACTGCCGTTTCTCCTCGCCGAGGCAGAGGGACGCACCGCCGGTTACGCGTACTGCTCGCGGTGGAAGACCCGGCCCGCCTACCGGCACACCGTGGAGGATTCGATCTACCTCGCGCCGTGGGCCGTCGGCCGCGGGCTCGGCGGGGCGCTGCTCGACGAATTGCTCGCCCGGTGCTCGGCGGGCGGCATCCGCGAGGTCATCGCCATCGTCGCCACCACCGGCGACCCCGCCTCCGAAGCGCTGCACCGCAAGCGCGGATTCGCCGAGGCCGGGCGGCTGAGCCGAGTCGGCTACAAACACGAACGCTGGCTCGACACGATGCTGCTCCAGCGCAGCCTTGCAGCCCACTAGACTCCGCTGCGGCTGGTTCCCAGTCGGCGGGCGCAGCGCGACGGAGCTGGCGTCGCGGTTTTCGCCGTGCCGACGCGCGACGAACTCGTGGTGGCGTCGCCGGTGTTCCCCGGCCGCCGTGCGCACGGCGGCCGGTGCGGTCGTCCTGCTGCTCGCGGGCCCCGCACCGGGCGAGGTGAACCGAGGCCGCGAGCAGCGGTTCACAGCCCGACGGTGGTGACGAACTCCTTGGCGACGTCGGCCGGGTTCGCCTTCTCGACCTCCAGGCGGCGGTTGAGTTCGGTGAGCTTGTCCGTGTCGAGGGCGCGGGACACCCTGTTAAGCACCTCGACCTGCTGCGGGGTCAGCTTCCCCTTGTGCGCCAGCGGAACCACGTTCTGCGCCGGGAACATGTTCTTCGGATCGTCCAGCTTGACCAGGTTGTTCGCGCCGATCTGCGACGAGGTGGTGAACAGGTTCGCCACCTGGATCTGGTCGCTGGTCAACGCGCTGATGGTGATGTTGCCCGCCTCGACGCTGCGGATCTCCTTGAACACGCAGCCGTAGTCCTGCGCGATCTTGGCTTCCCAGCGGGACTTCCACTCCGCTGGCGCGCCGAGCACGAACTCACCGCAGCGCGGCCCGAGGTCGCTCATCGAGCGCACCCCCGTCCCAGCGGTCGCGGCGGTGACGGTCAGCACGTCGGAATCCTCGGCCGGGGACTGATCGAGCAGTTCCATGTCGGCCCCAACGGCACCCTTGAGCTGGTCGTAGACCTGCTGGGTCTCGGTCGCCGTCGACTGCGGGTTCAGGTACTGCAGCAGGTTCCCGGTGTAGTCGGGCACCACCGAGAGCTCCCCGTTGCGCACCGCGTTGACGTAGAACTCCCGGGCGCCGATGCGCGGCCGGGTCTGCACGTCCGCCCCGGTGGTCTTCAGCGCCTCGGCGTAGATGTTCATCAGCAGCTCGCTTTCGGCGAAGTCGGCCGAGCCGATCACCAGCGAGCCGTCCTGGCTCTGGTTGGCTTCCAACGGGTCCTGCGAACCGCAGCCGGACAGCAGCAGCGCCGCCGCGGCGGCGCACACCAGCAACCGCTTCATCAATCCTTACCTCCTCGTCGGGCGGCCAGCACCAGACCGCGCGGCACCAACAGCCGGGTCGCGCCGGCCAACACCAGGTCGAGCAGCACCGCTAGCACCGCGATCACGATCGCGGCCGATGCCATCTGCGCGTAGTCGCTGATCTTCAGTCCGTCCAGCAGGATCCGCCCCAGTCCGCCGAGCCCGACGTAGGCCGCGACCGCCGCGGTGGCGACCACCTGGAGCATCGCGCTGCGCACCCCGCCGAACACCAGCGGCAGCGCGGTCGGCAATTCCACCTGCCACAGCCGCTGCATCGGCGTCATCCCCATGCCCTTGGCCGCGTCGACCGCATCGGCCGGGGCGTTGCGCACCCCGGCGTAGGTGCCGGAGAGGATCGCCGGGATGGCCAGGACCACCAGCCCGGCCAGGGCCGGGCCCTCGCCGAGCCCGAACCCCAGCACCAGCAGCGTCACCACGCCCAAGGTGGGCAGCGCCCGCATCGCGTTGCTGATCCCCACCACGAAGACCGCACCGCGCCCGGTGTGTCCTATGTAGACACCGAGCGGCACGGCCAGCACCGATGCGACGACGACCGAGAACACGCAGTAGTACAGGTGCAACAACGTCTGCACCAGGATTCCGCCCTGGCCGGTCCAGTGCGCCGGGTCGGTCAACCAGGCGATCAGCTCGCCGATCATGCGCGGCTCACCCCCACCCGCGCCCAGGGCGTGGACATCCGCCACAACGCCACCAGCACCAGGTCGACCACCAGGGCCAGCAGCAGGGTCAGCACGATGCCGACGACGATCTGCACCGGGTAGTCCCGCTGGAACCCGTCGGTGAACAGCCGCCCCAACCCCCCGATGCCGACCAGCGCACCCACGCTGACCAGGCTGATGTTGCTGACCGACGCCACCCGCACCGCGGCGGCCAGCACCGGCACCGCCAGTGGCAGCTCCACGGCGAAAAGCCGCCGGGTGGACCGGTAGCCCATCGCGGTGGCGGCCGTGACGATGTGCGCGGGCACCGAGTCCAGGGCGTCGCGCACCGGGCGGACCATCAGCGCCGCGGTGTAGAGGGTCAGGGCGAAGATCACGTTGATCGACGACAGCAGCGGGGTCCCCAGCACCCCGGGAATGATCACGAACAGCGCCAGCGACGGGATCGTGTAGAAGATGTTCGCCCCGCCCTGCACGGCGCCGCGCAGCAGGCGCACCTGCTGGGCCAGTCGTCCCAGCGGCAGCGCCACCACTATCCCGAGCAGCAGCGGCAGCAGGGCCAGGTAGATGTGCTCGCCGAGCTGGCCGAGCACCATTTCCCGGTTGCTGGGGCTCGCGAAGAAGTCAATCACGGCACGTCACCGACCTGGCCGCGGTGCTGCTCGATCACGTCGAGCACGTGCTCGGCGGTGATCACCCCGACGAACCGCCCGTCGCCGTCGACGACGACACCCAGTCCGGACGGTGCGGACAACGCGGCATCCAGGGCACCGCGCAGCGGGCCGTGCTCGGTGTAGAGCGAGCCACCGGCGATCAGCTCGTCCTCGGCGAGCTCACCACCCGCTGCCGCACCCGGCGGGAGCCAGCCGCGCGGCCGTTGGTCGCCGTCCACCACCAGCCGCCACTGCTGCTGCGCGGCCACCTGCGCACCCAGCTCGATCACGTCCAGCGGTTGCGGGCGCACGCCGTCGGATGCCACGAACGACAACCGCCGGTAACCGCGGTCCCGGCCGACGAAGGCGGCCACGAAGTCGCAGGCCGGTTCGGCGAGCAGGTCGTCGGGCTCGGCGTACTGGGCGAGATGGCCGCCCTGGCGCAGCACCGCGACCTTCGCACCGAGCTTGATCGCCTCGTCGATGTCGTGGGTGACGAACAGGACCGTCTTGCCCAGCTCGTCCTGCAGCCGCAGCAACTCGTCCTGCAGGCCGTCCCGCACCACCGGGTCCACCGCGCTGAACGGCTCGTCCATCAACAGCACCGGCGGATCGGCCGCCAGTGCCCGCGCCACCCCGACGCGTTGCTGCTGACCCCCGGAGAGCTGCGCGGGATAGCGCTTGCCCAACTCCTGCGGCAGCCCGACCAGTTCCAGCAGCTCACCGGCGCGGCGCCGGGCCTCCTGCCGACTGCGGCCGTGCAGCAGCGGCACGGTCGCCACGTTGTCCAAGACGTTTCGATGCGGGAACAGCCCGGCCTGCTGGATGACGTAGCCGATGCCGCGGCGCAGCTGCGCGGGGTCGCGCTCGCGCACGTCGGTGCCGTCGATCAGCACTGTTCCCGACGACGGTTCGATCATCCGGTTCACCATCCGCATCAGGGTGGTCTTGCCGCACCCGGACGGCCCCACCAACACGGTGATCGTGGCAGTCTGCACCGACAGACTCAGTTCGTGGACGGCGACAGTGCCGTTGTCGTACTGCTTTCGAACGGCTTGGAACTCGATCAACCGAGCCCCCTCACGGATAGTCACGGTCCCCCAAACCCGGCCGACCCTAACTCGATCGGCCCAGCCGTGCGATCGACCGAGACCGACGCGTGATCTTCGCGCCGCATCTCAGCTGCGCGATCCCACCACGTGGGAGCTCGGTGCGGCGGCGACGCCACGGGGCACGCCGTAAGCTGAGGAACCCGATGAACACTCCCCAGCATCCCGCAACTCCCGAGCCGATCGACGCGGTGCACGCCTTCGTCGCCGACGCCGGAGTACACGCCCGCAGACTGCGCGAACTCCTCGCCCAACTCGCTGAAGGCGCCGTGACGCTCGACGACCTGATCCGCCGGACGGCCGTCTCGCGGCGCACGGTCGAAGAACTGCTCGCCGCAGCCGGATCCGACGTCGAAACCAGCGGCGAGACTTCTCGCCTGGTGCCGGATGTCCGCGACCGCTATCGGGAGCGCTTCGCACTGGACGAGCTGCACGCCGCGCCGCCCGCCGGGCCCGACCGGCTGGAGCTGATGCGCGGCTTCATCACCGACGGCCCGGCGCCGTTGGAGGCGCTCGACCACGTGACCGCCACCCCGGAAACCGCCCTGCGCCGCGCCGAATGGCTGCGCGACAACTACGACCTGCGTGGCGCGCAGGTGCTCTGCCTCGGCGATCACGACCTGACGTCGCTGGCGTTGAGCCTCGTCGTGCCCTCGGCTTCGGTGACCGTGCTGGACGTCGACGAGCGGATCCTGCGGCACATCGACGCGGTCTGCGCCGAACGCGGTTTCACCGTCCGCACCCTGCACGCCGACCTGCGGTTCGGGGTGCCGCCGGTGCTGGAGGGCTGGGCCGACCTGGTGTTCACCGACCCGCCCTACACCCCGGAAGGCATCGGGCTGTTCGCCACGCGCGCCGCCGAATGCCTGGCCAACCAGCGCAGCAGGCTGCTGATCGCCTACGGCTACAGCCCGCGGACCCCCGCGCTGGGGCACAAGGTGCAGCAGCAGCTGCTGCGGCTGGGCATGGTGTTCGAGGCGATCCTGCCGCAGTTCTCCCGGTACTTCGGCGCGCAGGCCATCGGCAGCGCCAGCGACCTGTACGTGTGCCAGCCGACCGCGCACACCCGCAAGCTGGCGCTGCGCCAGGCGCCCGGGATCTACACCCACGGACCGCAGTCGGTGGAGGCGCTGGAGGCCGCCGCACCGGTGGAGTTCCTGCACGCGATCAGCGAGCGGGTCGGCGGCACGGTGTCGTCGCTGCGGGATCCCGGCTGGTCCCGACCGATCCGGGCGGTGCAGGGCACCCCGGTGTTCGACCTGCGGGCCGATCCGGGGCCGTGGCTGGTGCGGATGCTGTTGGCCTGCAATGCCGAACGGATCGGTTTCCTGGTCGACAACAACCACCCGGACATCGCCAACGAGACCGGTCAGCGCGGGGTCTGCGAGCTGGTCGCGGCCAAGTACCGGCTGCGATTCCACCGCAGCAGCCCGGATTCGAAGCACGCCATCGTGGTGGGGGAGCTGGTCGAGGAACGGTCGGTGGCCGGGTATCTGCTGCACCGGGCGCACGGCAAGGTCGGCAACATCTGGCGCGAGGCGCTGATCGCGCAATCCGATGTGGAACTGACCAAACGCGAAGCGAAGGAACGCGTTGATGGCCTCGCGCCCAATCCCATCGACCTCGACCTGCGCCTGATCGACCTGCCCCGGCACCGCATCACCGAGGTGCTGCGCGCCTCGACGCCGCAACCCACGCGCGGGTGACGCGTCTACTACAGGCCTGCGGTGCTCGCTTCACCACCCCAGCAACGGAATGCGAAATAAGCGCGAAAGACCGGCCTCGAACGTGGCCGCCCTGGTCGTTCAGGCGCCGGGGACCGGCAGCGGGCCGCAGGCGAGGAGGTCGCGGAACTCGCGGGCCGGGATCGCGCCGGAGAACAGCCACCCCTGGTAGGCATCCACACCTACCCCGGAGAGCACGTGGAACTGCGTCGCGGTCTCCACGCCTTCCGCCACGCACTGCCGTCCCATCGCGCGCGCCATGTCCACCACCGCCCGCGCCACGGCGAAGTCGGACGCGTCCCCGCCGACTCCGGCGACGAACCGGCGGTCCACCTTGATGATCTGCGCGGGCAGGTCCTTCAGCCTGGCCAGCGACGAGTAGCCGGTGCCGAAGTCGTCGACGGCGAACCGCACGCCGCGCCCGACCAGCTCGCCCATCTCGTGCCGGGTCCGCGACGGCAGATCCACCAGCGCGGTCTCCACCAGCTCCAGGATCACCCGGTCCCAGGCGATGCCGGTCTCGGCGACGATGTCGGCGACCGCGTCGACGAACTCCGGTCCGCCGGGCACCAGGCCCGCCAGGTTCACCGCGACGGCGACCGGACGCCCGTTGCGGGCCGGCCAGGTCGAGGCCTCCCGCAGCGCGGTCCGCAGCACCCAGCGATCCAGTTCGCGCAACAGATCGCCCTGCTCCGCCACGGGCAGGAACGCATCCGGCGCGAGCATCCCCCGGTCCGGGTGCGGCCAGCGCACCAGGGCTTCGGCGGTGACCACGGCGCCGTCGGAATTCACCACCGGCTGGTAGTGCAGGGCCAGGCCGTCGTTGTTCAGCGCGTCCCGCAGCTGCCCTTCCAGATGCAGCTGCCGGTCCGCCGAGGCCATCAACGCGGTGCTGGCCAGCGAAACCTTGCCGGCGCCGCGCGCCTTCGCCTCGAACATCGCCGCGTCGGCGAACCGCAGCAGGTCCTCACCACCGGCGCCGGTGCCGTTGGGCACCGCGGCACCGATCGCCGCCGACACCCGGATCAGCTGGCCGTGCACCGGCACCGCAGTGCGCAGCAGCCCGGACACCCTGGTCGCCAGCGAGTCGACGCCGCCGACAGCCTCGATGTCCTGGCAGATGATCACGAACTCGTCGCCGGAGAGCCGCGCGGCCGTGCACCCGTCGGGCAGGCCGCCCTCAAGCCGCCGCGCCAACGCGACCAGCAGCTCGTCGCCGGCGTCGTGGCCCAGCGAGTCGTTGACCCGCTTGAAGTTGTCGATGTCGCAGAACAGCACCGCGACGCGGTGCGAGTCGGCGCGCCCCAGCAGGTGGCCGAGCAGGTCCTTCACCGCCGCCCGGTTCGGCAGCCCGGTGAGGTCGTCGTGGGTGGCCTGGTAGCGCAGCGCCTCGGCCGCCCGCCGCCGCTCGGTGATGTCCTGGAACACCACCAGCCAGAACTGGGTGCCGTCGTCCTGCACCGACGACGAGGTGTGCAGCTCGCAGTACACCGGCTCGCCGTCGGAGCGCACCAACACCCGCTGCGGCACCCGGCGCCGGATCCCCGACCGCTCGCCCGGCGCGGGCAGACCGGTGTCCTCCTCGTCGGGGTGGGTGATGTTGCGCATCGTCATGCCGCGTAACTGTTCGAGCCGGTAGCCGAGCAGATCGCACAGCGCATCGTTGGCGTCCACCAGCCGCTCGGCCCGGTCGAACAACCCGATCCCGACCGGGGTGATGCTGACCAGATCGGTGAACCGCTGGCTGGAACGCTCCATGCGGGTCACCACGGCCCGCTGCTCGGTGACGTCCTGGGCGGTGCCGACCAGCACGTCGTGGCCGTCCGCGTCCCGGATCGCGGTGCCGTGCATGCGCAGGATCCGCGTCGCGCCGTCCAGCCGCACGTAGCGGTGCTCGACCTCGATCGGGTCGTGCTGGTCCAGCAACGGCCGCCACGCCTGCCGGACCCACCCCTGATCGTCGGGGTGCACCCGTTCCAGGTAGCTGTCGAAGGTCAGCGGCGCGGTGGCCGGTTTGCCGATGATCTCGTGCAGCATGCTCGACAGCCGCATTACGTTGGACTGCGGATCCCATTCCCAGGTGCCGAGCTTGGCGATCCGCTGCGCGTCCTGCAGCTTGCGCCGCTCGTCGCGGAGCTGGCGCTCCAGCGCCCGATGCTCGGTGATGTCCTGGACGGTGCCCTGCACCCGCTCGATCCGCCCGGAGCGGTTGTACTCCGCCCGCCCGGTGCACATGTAGACCCGCTTGCCCGGCAGGTCGCGGAGCTCGACTTCCAGCAGTTCGTCCTCGGGCGCGGCGAGCACCGCGGTGTGGAACTCCGCGGCGCGCTCGCGGTCCTCTGGATAGGTCGCCGCGATCATCGCCCCCACGTCGCCGGTATGCGTGGCACCGGAGACACCGAGGAACTCCGCGAGCACCGGGCTGCGGTAGAACTCGCCGGTTTCCGGGTAGAACACCCAGCTGCCGACTTTGGCGATCCGCTGCGCCTCGATCAACCAGCGCCGCTCGTCGGCGTCGCCGGTACCGGTGGTCTCCGGCTCCGGCTCGGCCAGATCCGACACATCGACCAGCACGGTGACGCGCAACCGGCTGTCCTCGGCGTGCGGCCAGCTCAGCGGGCGGACCGGGATCCGGCCACCGCGCGCCCGCAGCGCCGACACCGATCCGTCGCGGATCACCAGGTCGGCCAGGCGGCAGCCGATCAGGGCGGCGGGCGTGGCTTCCCCGGCAAGCTTCGCGGCCTGTTCCGTGGCGCGAACCACGATCCCGTCCTCGGTGCTCAGCAGGGCTGGCGCGGACGGCATTTCGACCAGCGCGAATTCCTCGGCGTGGGCGTTGGCCAGGTCGAGTCCACCGGAGGTCGCCCGGTTCCCCTCGCTCCGCTCGGTCAACAGCACCCCTCCTGCATAGCAGCCGCTCGGCCGCCAACTCCGGACGCTTGACAGACCACTAACGAGTGACCTGAAACACAGCGAGCCGTGCGGCAGACCTTACCGGTCGACGCACCGGCGGTAACGCCATGGTGCCGGGCCGCGGACCGGTTCCTTGGAGAGGTGACAGTCGTCGCCCGACATGATGACGCCGACCGACGAAAATCGGTTGCCGTCGCCGATGTGCCAGGGCCGGGGCAGCCGCTGCTGGCTCCCCCGGCCCCGCTGTCCGCGGTTCCCGAACCTACCGGCGTCCGGCCCCGCTGCGACAGCCTCGGCGACTCATGCGGTGGCGACTCCGTCGGCGCGGGCCGCCTTCGCGACCGCCGCGCTGACCTCCGGCGCCACCCGCGGGTCCAGCGGGCTGGGCATGATGTGGTCCGCGCTGAGGTCGTCGGCGGCGACCGCCGCGATCGACTCGGCCGCCGCGACCTTCATCCCGTCGGTGATCTTGCTCGCCCCGGCGTCCAGCGCACCCTTGAAGATGCCGGGGAACGCCAGCACGTTGTTGATCTGGTTCGGGAAGTCGCTGCGTCCGGTGGCGACCACGGCCGCGTGCCGCCGCGCGACGTCCGGGTGGATCTCCGGGTCGGGGTTGGCCAGCGCGAACACGATGGCGCCCTCGGCCATCGTCGCCACCAACTCCTCCGGGAGCTGCCCGACCGACACCCCGATGACCACATCGGCGCCCTGCAGCGCCTCCGCGGCCCCGCCGGTGATTCCGCGCGGGTTGGTGTAGCCGAGCAATTCCTGCTTGATCGGCGTCAGGTCGTCCCGTCCGGCATGGATCACGCCGCGCGAGTCGAGCACGACGATCTCGCCGACCCCGGCGACGTGCAGGATCTCCGCGCACGCCACCCCGGCCGCACCGGCACCGGAGATCACCACGCGCAGCGAGCCCAGCTCGCGGTCGACGACCTTGGCGGCGTTGCGCAGCGCGGCCAGCACGACCACGGCGGTGCCGTGCTGGTCGTCGTGCATCACCGGGCAGTCCAGCGCCTCGATCACCCGGCGCTCCAGTTCGAAGCACCGCGGCGCGGAGATGTCCTCCAGGTTGACCGCGCCGAAGGAGGGGCGCAGCCGAACCAGGGTCTCGACGATCTCGTCGACGTCGTTGGTGTCGAGCACCAGCGGAATCGAGTCGAGCCCGGCGAAGGTCTTGAACAGCGCCGACTTGCCCTCCATCACCGGCAACGCCGCCCGCGGCCCGATGTCGCCCAACCCGAGCACCGCGCTGCCGTCGCTGACCACGGCCACCAACCGCCGCGTCCAGGTGTAGCGGTCGGCCAGCGTGCGGTCGCTGGCGATGGCCCGGCTGACCTGCGCCACGCCGGGGGTGTAAGCGATCGACAGATCCCGCGCGGAATCCAGCGGCGCGGTCGCGCTGACGGCGAGCTTGCCGCCTTCGTGCGCCGCGAAGATCTCCTCGTTGCTCAACTCCGCACCGACTCCGCTGGCGGTGCTGTCGTTCACGGTGGTCACGGCGTCCCTCCTGTAGCCATGCCGACGGCCGGGGTACATCCCCGGCCTGGCGAATGGGCGGCACTTCACCGCCCTACGACGCGGCCTTCCCAGGCGTTTCCGGTCAGGCCGACGTCTTCAAATGACCGAGACCGGCCGCCCTGGTCGGACAGCGGCTCGGCGGACGCTGCGGTTCGAACAGTGTGCCAGGCCGCTAGATCAGTGTCAGCGACCGGGATCACATCACCTCACCAGCAGTTTCAACAAAACGTCAAACCAATTTGGCAGTACGCGCGTCCTTTTTAGACCGAACGTGTCGGCAGTACGCGCGTCCTACTTCAATTCGACGAATCGCGGTGCGTCCGCCCGGTCAACTCCGCCCCAGCGGACCGTATTCCGGCGGACCTCCTAGGCTTTCGACCGTGCAGGTACGTCGACTTGAAATCACCGGCGCGTTCGAATTCACCCCGAAGGCCTTCCCCGACCACCGTGGCCTGTTCGTCGCACCGTTCCAGGAACCGGCGTTCGTCGAAGCCACCGGGCACCCGCTGCACGTCGCGCAGACCAACCACAGCGTCTCGGCGCGAGGCGTCGTCCGGGGCGTGCACTTCGCCGACGTACCGCCAGGTCAAGGCAAGTACGTGTACTGCCCGAAGGGCGCGCTGCTGGACGTGGTGATCGACGTGCGGGTCGGCTCCCCGACCTTCGGCGCGTGGACCGCCGTCCGGCTGGACTCCACCGAATACCGGGCCGTCTACCTCGCCGAAGGCCTCGGACACGCGTTCGCCGCGCTCACCGACGACACCGTGATGACCTACCTCTGCTCGACGCCCTACAACCCGGGCGCCGAACACGGCATCGACCCGCTCGACCCGGACCTGGCACTGCCCTGGTCGGAGCTGGGCGGCGAACCGATCCTGTCCGAAAAGGACCGAAACGCCCCCGGCCTGGCCAAAGCCGCCGAACAAGGTCTACTTCCGGACTACGGAACTTGCCTGGCCCACTACGAAACCCTGCGCACCGCCAGCTGAACGGCCACGCGGATCGGGTCACCGCACCCGGCCCGGATTCGGCCACAGCCGCCAGCGGATGACGCCCAGGACTTCGGCCGGGCCGAGCTCCCGCGAGTCCGTCGATCCGAAGTTGTTGTCCCCCTCGACGTGCCAACCCGCACCGTCTCGGCGCAGCGCGCGCTTCACCGACAGCTGCTCCGGACGCTGGGCCCAGCGGACCAGCACGACGTCGCGCGAGCGGGCGCGGCCGCGCAACCGCAGCAGCACCACATCGCGATCCCGCAGGGTGGGAACCATGGACGGTCCGCGCACCAGCAACCGCCGCCAGGGCCATCGCCCGAGGGATTTCACAGCCACCTCCGGTAGGACGTCGAGGATCTTCCAGAGTAGGGTCGGCTCTGTCGGAGCACTCACTGTCAGGGAGGAATCATGCGACTCTTGTCGCGAATCCTCAGCCCCCGCCTGGAGGCGACCGCGCACTGCGATCTTCCGTGCGGTGTGTACGACCCAGCGCAGGCACGGATCGAGGCTGAGTCCGTCAAGGCGATCCAGGAGAAGTACCAGGCCAATGAGGACCCGGAGTTCCGCACGCGGGCGATTCTGATCGCCGAGCAGCGCTCCGAGTTGGTCAAGCACCACCTGTGGGTGCTGTGGACCGACTACTTCAAGCCGCCGCACTTCGAGAAGTACCCGCAGCTGCACGAGTTGGTCAACAAGGCCACCAAGGCCGCGGGCGCGACCGGTACGAAGGGTTCGATGGAGCCGAAGTCCGGTCAGCAGCTGCTGGACTACATCGCCGAGATCGACAAGATCTTCTGGGAGACCAAGCAGGGCTGAGGCACCGGCTTTCAAAGGACGCCGACCAGCGGAAACACATTCCGCCGGTCGGCGTCTTTTTTGATCCCCCGCCGGTGCCAAACGGCCCAGCGACGCCCCAGCGCGCTCCCCTGGATCGACACCCTCGCAGAGTTGCAAAACCTTTTCACAGATGTCTCACATGTCGATAGCGAGCACCGCGTTGCGGCAGAAATGCTGACGAACATGGTTGAAATATTTCCCGCATTATTTCCCCGAACACGATTACGAACAGCTCCGAATTCGCGTTGTAGAACGCCTCTGAATGTGTCCTGGGAGATCAAGCGGGGCTGCGGCCACCGACTTCACCAAGATGCTGGCCAGCGGAAACACCGCTGGTCAGCATCTTTTTGCGGCTTCCGGCGGCATTCGGCCCCGGGCCGCACCGAATGCGGTTGAACCACAACGGTTGCGGCTGGCCGGTGGCGCCTCAACCGGCGAACTTGCGCAGGACCACCTTCAGCGCGTCCGCGGCCGTCTCGTCCACCGTGGGGTCGAAGGTCTCCCGGCCAGCGCGGCTGGCCACGACGTTCACCAGGGCGTCTTCTTTGGACACCAGATAAGCCGTCCGGTAGCTGTGCTCGCCGCTGCGCGTGTCCGTGGCGAGAATCGTGTTCAGCACGCCGCTCCAGCCGTCGGACTGCTCGAAGGGCTGGCGGTCGTAGACGTAGTGGAACCCGCCGGTGTCCTCGGCGCATTCCGGGGGCAGCAGTGTCGCTAGCAGCCGGTCGGCTGGCGCGTTCTGCGGGTCGAACACCACGGTGACCGTGAGCGTGCGGCCCACCTGGTCACCGGTTCCCGTCCACGTTTTGGACGCGTGCACGACCGAGTCCGGCACCGCCTCGGTCACCGCTGGGCACAGCAGCAGCCTCGCCTCGCCCGGCGATGCCGGGGCGAAGCCGGGCAGGTCCGCGTCGGCGGGCAGGGCGTCCTCCGCGATCGCCCGGTTGTCCTTGGCCACCTGCTCCGGTGGCCGGGCAGGGGCGGCGTCCGGATACCGGGTGATCGACACCGGCGGCGCCGTGTCCGCAAGACCGTCCGAGGGCGAACTGCACCCGGCCAGCACCACGAAGCCGGCCGCGACCGTGCACAGTAGACGGATTGGACGGCGGTTCACGGAACCTCCCAGGGTTGCCGGGTCGGGGGAAAGGAGCGGGGCGGCGCCGCCGTTGGCGCCGCCCCACCTGGTGCGGACGGTCAGTCCGCGATGGCCGCGAACTGGTCGGGGGACAGTTTCAGCGAGGGACCGTTGAAGAGCGCGTTGAAGATCATCTTCTGCTCGCCCCGGTTCCAGGTGCGGAACGAGGCCTGGTTGCCGAAGGTGACCACCGAGCCCTTGCCGATCTGCCAGGACACCGTGTTCACCGCCCCGTTGAGGTACTCGCCGCCGATGAGCCAGCCGCTTTCGAGCTGCTCGTTGCGGTTGGGGTACTGCCCGACCACATGGTTCGGGAACTTGTTCGGGTCGGTGATCCGGTAGGCGTCGTCGCCGTCGAACCAGACCGGGTTGTGGTCGGTCATGCCCCACGCGGCGGGGTCGTTGGTGTCGATGTCCTGGCTCAGCAGCGAGCCGGGGCTGTAGAACACCGACGAGCTCTCCGGCAGCACCGACTCCAAGGGCAGGCCGAAGAGTTCCTGCGCGGTGCCGGTGGCGGCGCCGAAGCTGACCAGCGTGCCGCCGCCGTTCACGAAGTCGCGCAGCTGGTTCCAGCCTTCCTCGCCGACGCCGAAGGCCCAACTCCACTCCGGTGGGTAGCGGTCGGCGCTGAGCCCGTTGACGATGGAATTCTTGCTCACGCCGTCGGGCATCACGATGGCGTCGAACTTGCCCGCGAGGTTGCCGTAGTCGCCGGCCTGGACGATCTGGTAGTTGACCTTGTACTGGTCGAACATCCACATCAGCCAGCCGGACGGGATGTTGTTCGGCGGCTTGAGCAAACCGATCCTGGTGCCCGGCTTGAGCTGGACGCCCTCGATCTGCGGCACGTCGGAGATCGAGTAAACCGGGATCCCGGTCGCCTTCGACTGCTCCGTCAGCGCCTTCGTCGCCGCGTCGGTGGGCGGGACGATGAAGGTGCCAGCCGGATACGTGCGGCCCGCGTCGGTGAACTCGGCCGCCGCCCGGAAGGTGGGGATGCCGTCGCCCTGCAGCTTCGACACGATCTGGTACACGCCATAGGACTCCGGACCGAGCACGTACGCGCCGCCCTTGCCCGGCGGTGCCGGGACGGTCACCGGAGCCGGGTCGGGCTTGATGACCGGACTGGTGCTCGCGTTGAACCGATCCTTGACCAGGTCAGCCTGGAAACCGAGCAGCATGGGCAGCGTCTGGGCGGTCACGTCATAAGGGCGCTGCGGCGGCCCGCCCGGGTACTGCAGCAGCTGCGGGTAGTGCTGCACCTCCAGCAGCGTCTTGGCGAAGCCGGAGTAGGGCTGCGCCAGGTAGATGACGTAGGAGCCCTTCGGGTACTCCTTGCCGCCCGCGGTGAACGGCGCCTGCGCCTGCTGGACCTCCACGTCGCCGGTCAGCATGATCTCCAGGGTGTCTCGGACGGCCTGCGGGTCGCGCTGACCGGCCGGGATGACGTAGGCGTACGCGTCGGTGCGCTCGACGTTGCGCAGCCCGACCTTGTAGAAGTCCTTCAGCCAGTTGTAGCCGTCGTTGGCCAGCTCATCCACGCCCGAGTAGAACGTCTGGGACGTGTAGTCGACGATCTGGCGCAGCGTCCAGGTGTTGCTGTCGTAGGGCTCGATGAAGTTGATGTCCGACTCCTGCTGCCCAAGCGGACCGTCACCGACCTGCGGGTACGCCAGGTCGGACACGCTCGCCGCCTCGGTCAGCAGCCGGGCCGCACCGTGGTAGACCTGGTACTGCCGCGACGGCGTCCAGTAGTCGTAGGACTGGGCCCAGCCGACGCCCTTCATGCCCGCCGAGGTCATGCCCCGCTGCATCGCCATGCCCATGTCGTTGGTCTGCTGCACGGTGATCGGATCGATGTTCGGGTCGTACGGCGACAAGTAGGGCGGAGTGAACATGCGCGGTGCGCCGGTGCCCGCCTGGTGCGCGTCCTGGAACGCCTGCGGGTGGTACTTGTTCTGGATCGAGACCATCAAGTCGGACTCGACCTGGGTGAACATGAACCAGTCGCGGTTGTCGTCGTGCCCGGTGTACTTCTGGTACAGGTCCGGGTAGACGCGCGCGTAGTTCGTTCCCGCGGTGGCGTTGAAGTAGTCGTTGACCAGCTTCAGCCCGTCCGGGTTCTGCGACGGCACCATCAGGATCACGGCGTTGTCGAGGATGTTGTTGATGTAAGGCGAATCCTCGGTCGCCAGCCGGTGCGCGATCTCCAGCATCGCCTGCGAGTTGCCGACCTCGTTGGCGTGGATACCGGCCTGCACGTAGTAGAACGGCTTGCCCTCGCGGGCCAGGCTCTCCGCCTCGGTCGGCGACAGGCCGCGCGGGTCGGCGAGGCGATTGTTGATCTGGACCAGTCGATCCAGGTTGTCCAGGTTCTTCTTCGAGCTGATGGTGAGCATCAGGTACGGGTTGTTCTGCGTGGTCCTGCCCACCTCCTCGTAGTTCACCCGGTTGCTGCGATCGGCGATCAACTGGAAGTAGGGGACCATCTGATCCAACATCGCGAGCCGACCATCGGATCCGATGCGGAACCCGAAGTACTGCTCGGGATTCGGGATGCTGGGGGCAGCCGCCGCTGTGGGCGGCAGGACCGGCGCCACCAGAGCGATGACCGCGGCAGCGACCACGGCCAGTCTCCGGACAGGTGAGCGCATATCCGCTCCTTCGAGGAGTCGTTTCAGTTGTCAGGGCACAGTGCGGCCACCGCAGAAGCGGCCCGCGGTCGGGCACAGCGGATTGAGCGGACGAGGAATCGTCGCCCCGTAGCGATGGGTTTGAAGGGGGCGACGTGGTCCGACGCGACGATGCGCCGTTCGGTGCACCCGGGGTGTCCTGGAGCGAAGATCGGGCACTCCGGTCCTGCATACAGTGAATATTTTTCTAGTCCGCGCTCAGACCGGGCGCAAGCCTCATTTTGGATCTAAAACCCGAAACTTCCGGCCAGTGACAACACGAGCTCCAGCAGGTCCGGGGGTACGCGCTGGCGCCGAGCCGCACGGCCTCACCGGAGGCGCGCGACGAACGATCCCGAGTGGACGGTTGAATCCGGGCACCGCGCAGGCAATCCGCACTGTCGGTGACGCCTCGCCGACCGCACTCGAACGGCACGGCTGGTGCCGCCAGCTCCGCTACCCGACAGCACCGGGCTGGGTGCCTCACCCGGCCACGCAGGTCAGCCGAGGCCCGGCACCGCTGTCCCAACCAGTAGGACAGCCGTGTCTCCTGATCAGCGGTTACTAGGCTGCGCCCGTGGACATCGGTTGGCTGGAGAGCTTTCTGGCGCTGGCCGAACACGAGAGCTTCACCCGGGCCGCCGCGGCCCAGCACATCAGCCAGCCCGCGTTCAGCCGACGGATCCGCGCGCTGGAACTGTGGTTCGGCGAGGCGCTGGTGGACCGGTCGACCTTCCCCGTGGCGCTCACCCCTGCCGGAGCGAAGGTGCGGGCGAGCGCGATCCGGACCGTGGCCGGGCTCGGCGCGATCCGGGAGGAGCTCCGGGGTCGGCACCGAACGCCACGGGGCGCCGTCCGGGTCGCGGTGGCGCAAACGCTGGCGACGACGTTCTTCCCCGCGTGGTGGGCCTGCTGCGGCGATCAGCGGCCGGTGCCGTGCTCGCTGCTGCCCGCCAACACCCTCCACGGCTACGACATGCTGGTGCACGGCAGCTGCGACCTGATGCTCGCCTACGCCGATCCGGTCGGTCCGCCGGTCTTCCCGGACACCGAACTCGAATGGCTCGTGGTGGGCAGGGACCGGCTGGCGCCCTACTCCTCGGTTACCGCCGGGCACGCGGACTTCGCCCTACCGGGCACCGCGAGCAACCCCGTGCCGGTGGTGACGCACGGTTCGGGCGCATTCCTCGGCCAGGTAACCGACCGGCTGCTCAGCGGCCACGACCTGCACCTCTCGCCGATCGTCCAAAGTGAACTCACCTCGGCGCTGGCCGCGCTCGTGCAGGCGGGTTTGGGCATCGGATGGCTGCCCGAGGACCTCGCGTCGCCCGGCGTCGCCGCTGGCATGCTGCGGGAGGTCGGCGGCCCGTCCCTGTCGGCCGAGCTGGAGATCCGCCTGTTCCGGGTGCGGCGCCAGCGGATGCCGCGGCACGTGGCCACCGTTTGGCACCGGGCGGCCGGACTCGTCGCCGGAGCGAGCTGACCACCCGGCCGCGGTGCGGTCGAGGCGCCAGCGGGGGTTCGGGGCAGGAGCTCAGCTCCGCTCGAAGGCCGAGCGATATCCGAAAAGGCCAGCGCTTCCACCGGTGTGCAGGAAAACCACGTTGTCCGACGCGGCGAAGCGGCCGTCGGCGATGTTGCCCAGCAGGCCGGCGAAACCCTTGCCCGAGTACACCGGGTCGAGCAGGATGCCCTCGGTCGACGCGACCAGCCGGACCGCCTCGACCATCGCATCGGTCGGGACGCCGTAGCCCTGCCCGACCCAGCGGTCGTCCACCAGCACGTGCTCCCTGGCGACCACACCCTCGGCTCCGATCAGGGCCGCCGTGCGCGCGGCGAGGCCGAACACCGCGTCGATCTGGGCCTGCGCTGGCTGCCGCACGCTGATGCCGAGCACCCGGGCCGGGCTGTGCATCGCGCGCAGCCCCGCGACGAGTCCGGCCTGCGTTCCGGTGCTGCCGGTGCCGTGCACGACCCAGTCGACCGCGACCGGGGCCGACTCCAACTCCTGCGCGCACCCGACATATCCAACGGCGCCCAGCGGATTCGACCCGCCACCCGGGATCACGTACGGCCGCCTGCCGTTCGCGCGCAGGTCGTCGGCGAGCAGTTCCATCGCCTGCTGCATGTCGGTTCCGGCCGGGACCCGGTCAACGATCTCGGCGCCGAGCAGGTCGTCGAGCAGCACGTTGCCGGAAAGTTCGTACTCCTCGTCGCGCACTTGGCGCTTTTCGAGGAACAGCTTGCACTCCATCCCGGCCCGCGCGGCCGCGGCGGCGGTCTGGCGGGCGTGGTTGGACTGGGTCGCTCCCTGCGTGATGAGCACGTCGGCTTCCTGGCGGACCGCTTCGCCCACCAGGAACTCCAGCTTCCGGGTCTTGTTGCCCCCGGTAGCCAGCCCCGTGCAGTCGTCGCGTTTGATCCACAGGTTGGGCACCTGTGCGTGGTGTTCCCGCAGGTGTGCGGTCAGGCGGTCCATCGGTTCGAGCGCGGTCGGGAAATGCCCCAGTGGAAATCGATCGAAACGTGCAATCTGGACCATTCGGCCATCGCCTCGTCGTGGTTGGAGGGGTACGGTTCTCCGGCAGTTGATCAGCGTTCGTCGGGCGCTGGTATTTCGGCAACGGTCATGCACATGACGCATGAGGTACCGCCCGTTCGGTGAACGGGAACAACACTTCCAAGCCATCGCCTGCAGAACCGCTGCGAGAGGATGTGCTGCGCATGGAGGACCCGAACGCGACCGCGGCGCCGCCCGGCGCTGGCGACGAGCGCGGCCGACGACGGCTGTCCATGCCGCCCATGGGCGTCCAGGTGCTCGTCGCCCTCGTCGTCGGAGCCGTGCTGGGCTTCGCCGCCCCGTCGTTCAGCGAGCATTTGAAGATCATCGGCGACGGGTTCATCCGGCTGATCGAGATGAGCATCGTCCCGCTGATCTTCCCGCTCATCGTCATGTCGATCGCACGCATGGAATCGGCGCGGGCGGTGGGCCGGCTGGCGGGGAAGGCGTTGCTGTACTTCGAGGTCGTCACCACGGTGATCTTGATCGTGACCCTCTTCTTCGCCTTCATCACCGGGATAGGCAAGGGCGCGAACCTCGACTCGCTGGCTCCCGCGAACACCGACAACATCCAGAAGTCGGTAGACCTTTCGTCGCTGCTCCTCAACATCATCCCGGAGAACGTGTTCGCCGCGCTCGGCGAGGGAGATCTGCTGGCCATCCTCTTCTTCGCCGTGTTCCTCGGACTGGCGCTGACCAAGATCGGCAGCAAGGCCAAGCCCGTGATCGCCGTCATGGACGGCATCGCGGACGCGATGTTCCAGGTGATCGCCTGGGTGGTCAAACTCACCCCGCTGGCCGTGGTGTCCTTCGTGGCGTACAACACCGCGCACTACGGGTGGGACCTGGTGTTGAAGCTGGTCATGTTCGTCGCGGTCTTCTACGGCGCGGTCATCGTGGTGCTCGTCGTGCTGTTCCCGATCATCGCCGCCATCTTCCGCGTTCCGTACGTGCCGATGCTGCGGGCCGTCGGCGACCTCCTGCTGCTGGCGTTCGTGACGCGCAGCGCCGAGGTCGTGCTCGCCCCGCTGATCCGTCGACTGGACAGGTTCGGGGTAGACCGGACGGTTTCGTCGTTCACCCTCCCGCTCGGCTACTCCTTCAACGCCGACGGAGCCACCATGTACGAGGCGCTGGCGGTGGTCTTCCTGGCGCACGCCTTCGGGGTGGAGCTGACGATTCCGCAGCTGCTCACCATGCTGCTGGTGTTGATGTTGCTGACCAAGGGAATCGCCGGGGTGCCCTCGGCCGCGATCGTGGTGCTGTTCTCGGCGTCCGCGGTAATCGGGTTGCCCCCGGAGGGAGTCGCCATTCTGCTCGCCGTCGACTTCGTGGTCGACATGGCGCGCACCGGCCTGAACGTGGCAGGCAACTCGCTGGCCGCGCTCGTGATCGCCAAGTCCGAGGGGCTGTTCAGGCGACCGAAGGAAGAGGTGGCGGCGTAACCGCTGGCGCAGTGCGCGGATACCGGTCAGCGCAGCCCGGAATCCGCAGTGCGTTTGAGGATCCCTCGGAGCTTCCCGAACTTCGCTCCCACGGATGACGCGGTGCCGATACCGATCATCTGATCCACTGTGGACAGTAAAGGCCGACCGCCGAGCCGCAGCGGACGCGGACACCACGTCACCGGGCCGAACCGGCGCGATGCCGCAACCGCGACGCCGAGGCAGTCCTGCGCCACTACGACCGGAAGCCGCACGAGGACATGGGTCGAGCCTCCGGCCGAGTCCTCGTGCACACCCGGGCCGGGCTCCGGTCCCGCCCAGGCCTTCGTGTGGTCCTCGATCGCGGCGACACCGGGTTCTTCGCGCCCACGAAGCCGGTTTCATCGAGTCAGGTGGCCCCTTTCAGGTTGGTGTGGCGCTCGGGCACCGGATGCACGCGTGTCCCGTTGCCGGGCTTGCCGAAACGGGCTTGCGCAGGAGCCGAGCGGGACCTCGCGTTCATCGACGTTTCGCCACGCTTGTCACGTTGCCGCGGCCGTCGGTGTCGGCCAGGGCAGGACGGTCAGCTCTGGCCACTGGAGGCTCCAACGGCTGGTCTTGGCCTGGTAGACACTGCGCGGAGCCAACACGGGGTTGGGGCGGACGACGAGGTTGAACACGTCCGACAGGCCGTGCGGGGCGTAGACGCGCCAATGCCCGCCTGGTTCGAGACGGACCCCGAGGCAGCAGGTGGTCGCGGCGAACGAATCGATCGCGTCCTCGGTTGACGAATACGGGCGACACGGAACGCCGAATTTCTGCTCGTACCAAAGGTGGACGCGAGCCTCGTTGCGAACCTCGACCTCGGCCGGGACATCGGTGAAAGCCTCCTGCACCGACTGGATCACCCCGTCCTCGGCTTCCCAGGAAAGATCGGTGGCGTCGAAGTAGAACAGGTCGTAGTCCTTGATGCCCTCGGCCGGGGCCCGCCCGGTGACCGCGTTCCAAACGGTCTGGAACAGGCAGCCCGCCGTCAGGTACCAGCCGGGCAGCCCAAGCCGCGCGGCGCGGTCGAGGACCTCCACCAGTACGTCGTTCCGGGAAAGCACCTCCCGGAAGGCGTTGAGCTGTTCGGCCACTGGCAGTCGGCTGATCACCTCCCCTGCCTACCACCTTCGTCACCGTGGGCAAGACGTCAACTGGGCGGCCGGATCTGGAGCTGCCGAACCTCCGGGCATTCCTCGATGACGCCGTCCACCACCACGGCACCGTGGCAATCCGTGGCAATCCGGGGCAATCCGGCAGTCGAACCATCCACTTCGGACCGGCCGAGGACAGCACCGACTGACCAGCGGCACACCGAACAGACCCCGGCAGCATGCCGGGCATCCACCTGCGCAGTCAGGTGCCGCTAGTACCCGGGTGGTCTTCGGTATCCCGCCGGAAAGTCCTTGTCCCGCCAGGCCACCACTCGCCACAGCGCATCGCCGTCCCGACTCCACACGGTCGTGTTCGTGCCCGATCGCGACGGCCACCGCGCGCCGTCGGCTTGCCCACCCTGTTGCCGCCAGTCCCAATCGACGATCGCCACGCCCTCTCCCACGAACCGGACGGCCCGAATCTCGCCGCTCGACCTGGCCGCGGCGAACGTCGGGAAGCCGGGTGGCGGGTCCGGCGAATACAGCTTCTCGTGCAGAGCACGTATCTCGTCACGGCCATGCAGGACCATCCCGATCGGGTTGTGGAAGTCCGCATCGCGCTGGAACATCCCGACGAATCCATCGAGATCGAGGCGGTCCGCCGCCGACATGAGTTGGCGCACCGCCACCTGAACATCACTCGTACCCATCATGATCGCCTCCTAGCCGAACCGGAACCGGAATTTCGATTCCCATACTGCAGGTAGCAGGCCACCACGTCAAGT
The DNA here is from genome assembly GCF_052246905.1 of Saccharopolyspora antiqui. Taxonomy (NCBI): domain Bacteria; kingdom Bacillati; phylum Actinomycetota; class Actinomycetes; order Pseudonocardiales; family Pseudonocardiaceae; genus Saccharopolyspora; species Saccharopolyspora antiqui. The sequence continues at coordinate 19,803 of NZ_JBQQBO010000027.1, read as the reverse complement.
TATTTCGGAACCTCGATTCCGGTTGGGTTACGCTGCGAGCATGCAAGCCGAACGCCCGCTGCGCTCCGATGCCCGCCGCAACCGCGATCGAATCCTCGACGCCGCTCGGCGATCGTTCGCCGAGGACGGCTCCAACGTGCAGATGGAACCGATCGCCCGCCGGGCGGGCGTGGGAGTCGGCACGCTCTACCGGAACTTCCCGACGAAGCAGGCGCTCGTGGCGGCGCTGGTACAGGAATGGGCGGCGGAACGAACCGCCAACCTCGACCGGGCGCTGGCCGCCGAAGACCCCTGGGAAGCGGTCGTCGACAACGTCCGCAGCACCGCCGAAGCCATGAGTCGCGACGCCGGATTGCGCGAGACCTTCCGCGATCTGCCACCGAAACCCCTCCCCGGTGACGAGAGCGCCTTCGAACGCAGACTCGCCGAACTCATCGACCGGGCCCACGGCGCCGGGGTGATCCGCGCGGAGGTCACACCCGAGGCGTACCACGGTTTCATGGTCGGCCTGTCGGCGACGATCTCGGCCGGCACCGACTGGCGACTGGCCGCGGAAGTCCTGCTGAGCGGAGTCGCCGCCCGCTGAACGGACGATTCGCCCGAGGTTGTCCCAATCAGTGGGCCATTCGTCCTTGAGGACATCCACCGAAGCAGCCAGGCTCGATTGCGTGGGCAGGCACGAAGTGGTCATCGCCGTCTACGACGGAATCCAGCTGCTGGACGCCGCTGGGCCGCTGGAGGTGTTCGACAACGCATCGCGCGCTCTCGACGGGGGCTACCGGGTGCGCCTGGCGTCGCTCGGCCGAGCTGACCCGCACGCTGGCGAAATGGCTCGTGGTGTTCCTGCAGCGGCCGGGCGGGCAGTCGCAGTTCAGCGTGTGGAACTCAGCGCGGTCGGTACCCGACCACGCGCTGAGCGATCTGCTCGGCGACATCGCGGCCAACCCGGCAGGCGACTACAGCATTCCGGCGATGGCAGCGCGACTGACGATGAGCCCGCGGCACTTCACGCGCCTGTTCACCAAGCAGGTCGGCACCAGTCCCGGCCGCTACGTCGAGCGCTCGCGCGTCGAAGCCGCCCGCTCGATGCTCGAAACCGGCCAACGCGGCATCGCCAGGCGCTGCGGCTTCAGCAGTACCGAAACGATGCGCCGCGCGTTCCTGCGCCAACTCGGCGTGCCACCCAGCGCTTATCGGGATCGCTTCCGCACCGCAGGATGAAGGAGATCATCATGGACATCGCATTCGTGCTCTACGACCGCTTCACCGCTTTGGACCTGGTCGGCCCGTACGAGGCCCTGGCCGCCCATCCGGAGGTCACCGCGCATTTCGTCGCGGCGGGGCGGGGTGTCGTGCGCTGCGACTCCGGGTTGCCGATCCAGGCGACGGCGACCTTCGACGAACTCACCCGACCCGACATCGTGGTCGTCCCGGGCGGTCGCGGCTGGCGCAGTGCGCTGGACGACGCGGCGCTGCCGTCGTGGCTGGCCGCAGTGCACCCGCACACGACGTGGACGACCTCGGTCTGCACCGGCGCGCTGCTGCTGGCGAAGGCCGGAATCCTGACCGGCAAGCGTGCGACGACGCATTGGACGACGCGCGAGGTGCTGGCCGAGATGGGCGTCGAGGTCGCCACCGAGCGAGTGGTTTTCGACGGGAAGGTGGTTACCGCTGCCGGGGTGTCCGCGGGCATCGACATGGGGTTGGCGCTGGCTGTGGAGATGTGGGGTCGGGAAACGGGCGAACGCATCCAGTTGGCGATGGAATACGACCCGCAGCCGCCGTTGGACAGCGGATCGCCGGAGAAAGCGGCTCCGGCGGTGGTGGCCGCCGTGCGCGAAAGGGTATGCGCTGCTTAGCGCGGTTACGCTCGACGCCGTGGCACACGATGAGCACCGCGTGTACGTCCTCCGGCACGGGACCACCGAGTGGTCCAAGACCGGCCAGCACACCAGTCGTTCAGACATCCCGCTGACCGTCGAGGGCGAGCTGCGGGCGCGGCAGGCCGGGCAGACGCTTTCCGCCTTGCGCCCGGCCGGACCGGTCGTCGTGCTGGCGAGTCCGCGGCAGCGCGCGCAGCGCACGGCAACGCTGGCCGGGCTGGCGGATGTCCGCACCGAACCGCTGCTCGCCGAGTGGGATTACGGCGATTACGAAGGTCTGACGACTGCGCAGATCCGCGAGCAGGTGCCGGGCTGGACGGTGTGGACGCACTCCTGCCCCGGCGGCGAAACGGCCGCGGACGTCACCGTGCGCGCTGACAAGCTGCTGGCGCGCATCGTGGACGCGGACTCCGATGTGGTGTTGGTGGGCCATGGCCACTTCAGCCGCTGCTTGATCGCTCGCTGGCTGGGCTTGTCGGCTACTTCGGGGGTGCATTTCGCGCTGGATCCGGCGGGCATCACGGTGCTGGGCCACGAGCGGGGCGTGCCGCAGGTGGAGCGGTCCAACATCCCGCCGTGGCAGCAGGGCTGACGGGGTAAATCCCGTGCACCGGCGGTCTGCCGTCCCGAATATCCTGGGGCGGTAGCAAATCTCGTGGAGGTGTCGATGATCCGCCGGGCCACCCGTGCCGACGTGCCCGCCATGGTCGAGTTGGTGCACGAACTCGCGCGTTACGAGAAGGCCTCGCAGCAGTGCCACCTGACCGACCAGCAACTGCTGGACGCGCTGTTCGGCCCGGCACCGGCGCTGTTCGGCCACGTGGCCGAAGTGGACGGTGCGGTCGTGGGGCTGTCCCTGTGGTTGCTGAACTTCTCCACCTGGGAGGGCGTGCACGGCATCTACCTGGAAGACCTGTACGTCCGCCCCGAGCAGCGCGGTCGCGGTCTCGGCAAGGCGCTGCTGCAGGCTTTGGCGCGGGAGTGCGTGCAGCGCGGTTACGCGCGGTTGGAGTGGTCGGTGCTGAACTGGAACGAGCCGTCGATCAACTTCTACAAGGCGGCCGGTGCAACCCCGCTGGACGAGTGGACCATGTACCGGCTCACCGGGACCGCGCTGCGCGCGTTCAGCTCCTGAACGCGCTGCCGGGCGATGATTCACGCGGGAGTCCTATTTGGACATCAATCGCCACGGCTGCGCACCGGCTCGACCCAGCTGCGCGAAATGCGCGCTCAGTCCTCTCGATCCGCGTCCGGCGCGGTGCTCGCGTAGAAGGCCCAGGCCCGCCCCTCGCGGTTGAACAGGAACCACAGCACGGCGATCGCCGGCACCGCGATCACCAACGCGATCAGCGGTTGCCCGGACGGCCCGAACGCGTACCACGCGGTACCCAGCAACAGCAGCTGCAACAGCAGGGCCGGAGTGCGCGCCCAGTGCTTGCCCTTCCACAGTCCGATGCCCGCGGCCAGCACTCCGGCGGCCAGCAGCGCGTAGTACCCGGCTTCGCCGTAGGTTTCACCGCGCTCCAGTTGCCCCACCCCGCCGAGGTCGCTGGCGGTGCTGCGGACCAGCAGCGCCACGACGAAGATCAGTCCGGCCACCGCCTGCAACGTGGTCAGGGCACCCGCGATTCGCACGGTGCGCGGGACAACTTCGGTCGACACGGTCGCTGTCGCCTTTCCTGGAACGGACTTCGTGACTCTGCGTATGCGCTTTCGATGGTAATACCGCCCGAACGCCGCATGGCTGCGACCAGGGTCACGCGCAATGATCGACTCATGGCTAAAGCGGCGGTCGGGGGCATCGGGGTGTCCTTGCGGTCCGTCGTGTGCTCGGCCAGCACCGGTGGACGACGATCGGATGCGCTCCGGGGTTGCGCATCCGAAGTCCACCGGAACCCGGTGGCGGTCAACGGCATGGCGCACCCCTTCCTGGTGTCTCAGCCTGCCGACCCCACCTCGGTCGGGCACGTCGGCCCTTCCCTGTGCGGCGCACCGCGAAGGGGGGAGCTCCGGGAGAACTGAACTCGCGGTCCGACACCGCCGAGCACCGGAGGGTGCATCGGGTCGCATCGGCCTCGCCTAGGCTTCGGGTTGTGCGCGCCGTACTCGTCGTCAACCCGCAGGCGACGTCCACCACCGCGGCTGGCCGGGATGTGATCGCTCATGCGCTGGCCAGCGAGCTGAAGTTGGACGTCGTTGAAACGCAGCACTGGGGCCACGCCTCCGACACCGCGCGAGCGGCCGTCGAGGACGGTGTCGACCTGGTGATCGCGCACGGCGGCGACGGCACGGTGAACCAGGTGGTCAACGGCATGTTCTCGGCCGCCGAGGCGGGCGAGAAGTCGATGCCGACGCTGGGCGTGGTGCCCGGCGGTTCCGCGAACGTGTTCGCCCGCGCGCTCGGTCTGCCCAAGGACCCGGTCGAGGCCACCCACCGGTTGTTGCGGGCGGTGGCGGACGGCAGTGGCCGATGGGTCGGTCTCGGCAAGGCCAACGACCGCTGGTTCACCTTCAACGCCGGTGTCGGCTGGGACGCCGAGGTCGTCGCCGAGGTCGAGCGGCAACGCTCCCGTGGCCGGAACGTGACTCCCGCCCTCTACGCGCGCACCGCACTGAGCTGCTACTTCCACATGGCGCACCGCGAGCCGTTGGTCAGCTTGCAAATTGGTGACGAAAAACAAATAAGTCGACTACACAGCGTGTTCGTTTCGAACACCGATCCGTGGACGTACCTCGGCTCCCGGCCGGTCCGCATGAGCCTCGACACCAGCTTCGATACCGGACTGGGCGTCTTCGCATTGCATGACATGCATGCTTACCCTGTGTTACAACATGTAGCGCAGATGCTACGCGGTAGAGCGAAACCACACACAAGGAACTCAATTCAGCGTGCAGACGTGGGGTATCTCCGCGTAACCTGTACGGAGCCGTTGCGCCTGCAGGTCGACGGCGATTGCTTGGGCGAGCGTTCGGAGATCGAGTTCTTCTCCGTCCCGGATGCTCTCCGCGTCGCTGTATAACCTTCTCGTAACGGATGAACGTCGTTGTTGGCTCGCGACCCCCGTCTGCGACCGATGACACACCGAAACCCCTGGTCAAGTCCTATCGATCTTTCAGGTGAGTTCTCTCACCACGCGAGATCGAACTCTTGACATCGCGGCAGTTCGTGAAAGCATTCACAAGCACACGGACTCCGTGAAAGCATTCACAAACACCCCGAACGAAACGAGCGGCGCGCGTGGGCGCGCCTAGCGAGGAGCAAGGAACGATGGACTGGCGCCACCGTGCGGTTTGCCGTGACGAGGACCCGGAGCTGTTCTTCCCCGTTGGGAACAGCGGTCCTGCTGTGCTGCAGATCGCCGAGGCGAAGGCCGTTTGCCGCCGTTGTCCCGTCGCCTCCGAGTGCCTGGCCTGGGCACTGGAGAGCGGGCAGGACGCTGGCGTCTGGGGCGGTATGAGCGAAGACGAGCGGCGCGCGCTCAAGCGGCGCAACGCTCGCACCCGGGCTCGCACCAACGTCTGAGACGTATAGCCCGCTGAAAACGTGCCGGTTCGGTCACACCCCCGGTGGCCGACCGCACGTTTTCGCCCCGGTCGAACGAAACGGCCATCGCACCCGACAATTCCACAAGCCCCGACGAGACCCCGGCCGATCCGCGTCGATGTCGGCCCCGGCAGGACCCGTCAAGTTCTCGACTTCGATGAGCTGACGGCCCCGGGATTTCCGACCCGATCGGCCGCGGCACGCCACCCGACCGGCGTGTCACCACTAGATCGACGCACCAGTGCGGCGCCCGACCAACGGGCCGATGTCAGCGCCGGTACTTCAGAGGCACCCGCAACACCGCCTCGGTCCCGCGTTGCCGACCGCGACCGCGCAAGCTCAACGATCCTCGGAGTTCTGATTCCACGAGGGTCCGCACGATCTGCAGGCCGAGGCGTTCGGCGCGTTCGAGGGAGAATCCCTTCGGCAGGCCGCGACCGTCATCGGAGATGACGACGTCCAGCCAACGCGCCGAACGCTCCGCCTGCACAACCACTTCACCGCCTTGCCCTTCCGGGAAGGCGTGTTCGAACGCATTCTGCACCAGCTCGGTTAGCACCATCACCAACGGCGTGGCCAGCTCGGCCGACACCACCCCGAACCGTCCCTCGCGGCGTACCTTCACGCCGGTCTCCGCGGCAGCGACATCGCTCATCATCGGGATCACGCGGTCGACCACGTCGTCCAGGTCCACCCGCTCGTCCACCGACATCGACAGCGTCTCGTGCACCAACGCGATCGACGTCACGCGGCGAACCGACTCGTCCAATGCGAGCCGCGCCTCGTTGTTCCCGGTGCGCCGTGCCTGCAACCGCAGCAGCGCGGCCACCGTTTGCAGGTTGTTCTTCACCCGGTGATGGATCTCGCGGATCGTCGCGTCCTTCGACAGCAACGCACGATCCCGGCGCTTGACCTCGGTGACGTCGCGCACCAGCACCAACGCACCCGCCGCCTGCCCGCGTGGCCGCAGCGGCAGCGCCCGGAACAGCACGGTCGCGCCGCGGGCCTCGGCTTCGATGCGCATGCTGGGTTGACCGCTCAACGCCCGCCGGGTGCGTTGCGCGACCTCGTCTGCGTCGAACGGGTCGTTGAGCAGCGACCGGGTCAGCGGCGCCAGCTGCGCCCCGACCAGGTCCGCCGCATGCCCCATCCGGTGGTAGGCCGACAGCGCGTTGGGGCTGGCGAACACCACCGTCCCGGAGCTGTCCAGGCGGATCAGTCCGTCACCGGCCCGCGGACTGGTGTGCACATCAGGCGCCGGCTCCGGTGTCGGGAAGGAACCGTCGGCGACCATCTGGCACAGATCGGCAGCACTGCCCAGGTAGGAGATCTCCAGCGGGCTCGGCACCCGAGGCACGGCGAGGTTGGTGTCCCTGCTGAGCACCGCGACGATCTCGTCTCCCAGCCGAACCGGAATGGTCTCGCGCCGCACCGGGACCCCCAGGTGCCAGCGCGGGTCCTCCTCTCGGCAGATCCGGCCTTCCAGCGCGGCGCGGCGCAGCTGCGGGTGTTCGTCCTGGGTGACCTCGGAGCTGACCACATCTTCCGGGTGAGCCGTGGGCGCCGTCGTGGGCCTCGCCTGCGCCACGCACAGGAAGCGGCTCTCCGGCGCATCCTGCGGGCCGATCGGAACCCAGAGCAGGAAATCGGCGAAGGACAGGTCGGACAGCAGCTGCCACTCTGCGACCACGAGTTGCAGGTGGTCGGCGGCCGTGCCGGATAGTCCGGTGTGCTCGGCGAGCAGATCGCTCAGCGTGGACAAGGTCCACCTCTCGGGGTCACAGCGGTCGCGCTCATTCGACGACCGCGATCAGATCGCCTTCCTGGACCACATCGCCTGGCTTGACCGCCACCGTGCTGATCGTGCCGGCCACTTCGCTGAGCACCGGGATCTCCATCTTCATGGATTCCAACAGCACCAGCGAGTCGCCGTCGTTGACCGAGTCGCCCTCGGTGACCGACACCGTCATCACGTTGGCGACCATCTCGGCGCGGATCTCCTCGGCCATGCTCTCCTCCTCGTGCGGACCCGGTAGGCCCCTGCTTAGGAAACCACGACCGGAACCACCCATCAGCGGCAGGTAGCGGACATGTCAAACTGGAAGCTCGAAACCCCAGCGGAGACCGGGTGGTCACGATGCCCACCTCGCGTCGCCGGACTGGTCGAACAGCTGAACTTGAGGGAGAGGCCATGGGTAAGCGGGGCCGCAAGAAGAAGGACCGGCGCAAGAACAAGGCCAACCACGGCAAGCGCCCCAACGGCTCGTGAACGCGGCGGCACCAGCCGTCCAAAACTCGAATGGCCCCGGACCACATCGGTCCGGGGCCATTCGTCGTACTGCGGTCATTCCGCCGAAGCTCGTTTCGCCCGTACCTCCACCGAGGTCCCTTCCGGGCCACGCTCGACGGTCACGTCCGCTTTGCGCAATACAGCCTCGCGAATCGAGGCCCGGAGCCGATCCTTCAGCTCCGTCGGGGCGTGCTCACCGCTGCACTTGCGGTGCAGCAACGCCTTGATGTGCTCTTCGATACCGAAGTGTTCCAGGCAGCTCCCGCAACCGTCGAGATGCTGTTGCACGGCAGCGCGCCGTTGCTGGTCGCACTCGTTGTCCAGGAACAACCACACCTCGGCGAGCACGTCCTCGCAGGAGGCCTCATCCGGCCCACCGCAGTTCATGAAGTGCTCACCTCCCGCCTGGTCTCCCGCAAGAAGCCGCGATCACGGGCGACGTCGGTGAGCATCTCACGCAGTTGCCGACGACCACGGTGCAGCCTCGACATAACCGTGCCGATCGGCGTGCCCATGATCTCGGCGATCTCCTTGTACGCGAAGCCTTCCACGTCCGCGAGGTAGACCACCATGCGGAACTCTTCCGCCAGCTGCTGCAGCGCTGCCTTCACATCGGTATCCGGCAACCGGTCCAAGGCCTCGACCTCAGCCGATCGCAGGCCGCTGGAGGTGTGGTTCTCGGCCTGCGCGAGCTGCCAGTCGGCGATTTCGTCGGTTGGCTGCTGCTGCGGCTGCCGCTGCCGCTTGCGGTAACCGTTGATGTACGTGTTGGTCAGAATCCGGTACAGCCAGGCCTTGAGGTTCGTGCCCTGCGCGAACGACTTGAACGCGGAGAACGCCTTGAGATAGGTCTCCTGGACCAGGTCCTCGGCATCCTGTGCGTTGCGGGTCATCCGCAACGCCGCGCCGTAGAGCTGGTCCAGCAGCGGCATCGCGTCCGTTTCGAAGCGGGCCGCGCGCTGCTCGTCGGTCTCCTCGGTGCGGTCGACGCCGGTGGAGTCGGTCGGCCGCTCAGTGTCGGCAGTGCTGACCCGCCCGGCGTCGCCGGGCCGCCCGGTTGTGTCCGGGTGCTCTGGGGTGCTTGGCACCGGGCTCCTTTCCCGCCGCCTGGACGAAGTAACAACAGGCGACGAACCCATGCGATCTTTTGCATGGTCCACGTTCGAGGATACCCTTGCCTTCCTGCTATTACCGTGCGGTGACAGCGGCGAAGGCTCGGGTGGAGCCAGCACGCAGGTATTCGTCATATCCATCGTCACGATCCGTCCAACGCGATCCGCGTCGACAGTTATTCCGGCCTTCTAAAGTGACGCGTATGGCAGGCAAGGGCACCCCGGCGACCGCGCTGTTGAGCAAGCGACGCGTCCCGCACCAGGTCCACGCGTACGAGCACGATCCGCGGGCCGATTCGTACGGATTGGAAGCGGCCGAGGCTCTCGGGCAGCCGCCGGAGCGGGTCTTCAAGACGCTGGTTGCCGAGGTCGACGGAAAACTCGCCGTCGGCGTGGTCCCGGTCACCGGTCAACTCGATCTCAAAGCGCTCGCGGCAGCCGTCGGCGGGAAGAAGGCGAGGATGGCCGAGATCGCCGATGCCGAACGCGCCACCGGTTACGTCGCGGGCGGGATCTCGCCGCTCGGTCAGAAGAAACGCCTGCCGGTGGTGATCGACACGTCGGCGACCGGATTCGACACGATCTATTGCAGTGCGGGGCGCCGAGGCCTGGAAATCGAGCTCGCGGCCGACGAGCTGGTACGCCTGCTCGACGCCCGCGTCGCCGACATCGCTGGCTGACCGATCGGCGACCACTGACGACGCAGCTGGACCGCTGCTTCCAACTGGGCGCACCGCGGCCCGAACGAACCGACGACCTCGGCAGCGACGACTCGGGGGCGAAGCGGTGCGCGGCCCAAGTTCGGGCGGACACGTCGATCGGATGCCCGACGCTTCGGCTCCCGGCACAGCCGGAAGAACAAACCCGAGGCGACCTCCCGCCTCAGCGCCATCCCACCGCTGCGGTAGCAAGGTGACAGGAAGGTTCCCTTGCTCACACCGCTCGGCGTGTGCACGGTCACGGAAGTGACAGGAACGTTCCCTTGCTTCCGTGCTGCCTGACGATGCGGCTGGGTTTTGACAGGAAGGTTCCCTTGCTGCCTGGCTCGCTGCGTGCGGTGACAGGAAGGTTCCCTTGCTCGCATCGGGCGTTGGAGGGCGAGGCCGTCGCTGGTTGTCGAGGTGTCGCCGAAGGCGATGCACGGTGGCCGTGCCGCACCACCGGCCGATTCGGTAACGACTGTGGTCGACGAGCGGCTCAAGAGATCTTGGTGCGATGGGCAATCGAGAGGCGGGCGCGTTCTGGTCCTCGAAGCACGGCGGACGGGCGCGATCCAGGCATTGATGAACGCGCTGAGGATCAACCGAGACGATTCTCGGCAGGTTCGCTGGCTAGTCGATGAGGCGGAGGACCCGGCCGAGCCATTCCTGCGCGGCGCGGAAGACGGCGTCGACGTCCGCCTTCAGCGAGTGGTCGCCGGGCACCAGCACCACCTCGCGGTTGTGCGACGGCTCGGGTTGCCCGAAGGCATCCCGGTCGCCTTGCACCACCAGCACCGGGGCTTCCACTCCGTCGAGCTCCGCGAGCCTCGACTTCTCCGGCTTGCCGGGTGGATGCACCGGGAAGGCCAGGCACAGCACTGCCGAGGCCGCGCCCGCCTCCGCGGTGCGGCAGGCCACCCGCGCACCGGACGACCTGCCGCCGAAGATCAACGGCAGATCGGTGAACCAGCGTTCGCCGAGGTCCTCCACGATCGCGAGCCAGGCGGCGTCGAGCTGCTTGGCCGGGGCGGGTGCCTTGCGGCCCGCCACCCGGTAGGGCTGTTCGATCAGCGCCACGTGCACTCCGCTTTCGGTCGCGGCACGGGTGACCGCGACCAGATCGGGTGCGGCAATGCCACCGCCCGCGCCGTGCCCGAGCAACAAAGCGGCTCGGCCCTCCTCGGCGCAGTGCAGTTCGGCCCTGGCCGGGCCGTGCGGCGTCTCGACCTCGACCCTGGTCATGATTCGAACAGTGCGGCTTGCTCGGCTGGTTCGGGCACCGGCTCGGCCCGTTCCAGCAGTTCCGGACGGTTGTTGCGCATGCTGTTCACCTCGATGGAGACGGGGTGGATCGCCAGTTCGTCGAGCACCTCCGGTTCGGGCATAAGCAAGTCGGTGATCTCACAGCGTTGCGGGTCGAGCCAGTCTGCCCAGCGGTGCTCCGATAACACCAGCGGCATGCGGTGGTGGATGCCAGCCAGTTCCCCAGCGGCATCGGTGGTGACCACCGCACAGGTCACCAGTGGCTGATCGGTGGAATCCGGGGCCCACCACGCGGAGAACACCGCGGCCATCGCCAGGCTCGCACCGTCGGCTCGGGTGCACAGGTACGGTTGCCGCCGCTGGTCACCGGGCTGCCATTCGTACCAGCCGGTGGCGGGCATCAGGCAGCGTCGGCGCCGCGCCGAATCCGCGAATGCCGGTTTGGTGGTGATCGACTCGGCCCGCGCGTTGATCATCGGCGGGCCGCTGCCGACTTCCTTCGCCCAGGTCGGTACCAGACCCCAGCGCACCGGCCGCAAACTGCGTTCGGTGCCGCGCTGCACGATGATCGGCACCGTCTTGGTCGGCGTCACGTTGAAGTCCGCACCGACCGCCCCGGCCGTGCGGTCCGTTGCCGCGAATTCCTCGGCCAGTGCCGCCGGATCCTGTCGGATGGCGTACCGACCACACATCAGAACTCACCCCGGTTCGCCTGCGTCACGTCCGGCACCGACTCATGTCGCTTCCTGGTCCAAACCTACCGTCTGCGGTTGCTCGTCGAGCGACACGCGTTCGACGAGCTCAGCGCCGTTGTTGCGGACGCTGTTGACTGCGGTCGACACGGGCCGGATCTCCAGGCCGTCGACCAGCTCCCGCGGCGGCGGGCCGAGCAGGTCGGCGACGTCCGGGAGATCCGGGTCGAGCCACTGCTCCCACGCCGTCGGCGGCAGCAACAACGGCATCCTGTCGTGCACGTCGGTCAGCTGCCCGATCGCGTCGGTGGTCAGCACCGAGCAGGTCACCAGCGGTGGCGCGTCCTCGACCTGGGGATCGTGCCAGGTGGCGAAGATCCCGGCCATCGCCAGGCTGGAGCCGTCCGGGGAGGTCATGAAGAACGGTTGCTTGCGGCCGCCGTCGCGCTTCCACTCGTACCAGCCGTCGGCGGGCAGCAGGCACCGGTAGCGCTTGATCGAAGTGCGGAAGGCCGGTTTGGTGGTCACGGTCTCCGACTTGGCGTTGATCATCCGGTTGCCGATGGACTTGTCCTTGGCCCACATCGGCACCAGACCCCAGCGCATCACCCGGATGCTGCGTTCGGTTCGATCGAGGTCCCGCTCACCTGCCTCGTCGCGGGGGTGCCGCTGCACGACGCTGAGCACGCTCTTGGTCGGCGCGACGTTGAAGTCCGCGCCTGGGGCGGCCCCGCCGGTGGCGTCCAGCGCGGCGAACTCCGCCGCGAGCTTGCCGGGATCCTTCGTGGAGGCGTACCTGCCGCACATGCCTGGTTGACCTCCGTCGCCTCGCGGTACTTGCACGATTGGTTGACCTCATCCTGGCAGTCCGCATCGTCGCAGGCGAGCGGCATGGCCGGATTGCCCCCGCTGCTGAATTAGCCGGAGCGGGTGGGGGATCATTGCCTTATGACCCAGCTCTGGCCTGCTCCCGTCGCTTCCGGCGCAGTGCACGCGACCGTCTCGGTGCCCGGCTCGAAGTCCATCACCAACCGGGCTCTGGTACTCGCCACGCTCGCCGAAGGCCCATCGACGCTGCGTGCCCCGCTGCGCAGCAGGGACACCGAGCTCATGGCCGAGGCACTGCGCCGCCTGGGAGCAGCGGTGCAGGACGGACCGGACGGGTCGTGGCAGGTCACGCCGACCGCGTTGCACGGACCGGCCGAGATCGACTGCGGATTGGCTGGCACAGTGATGCGGTTCGTGCCGCCGGTCGCCGCGCTCGCCGTCGGCCGAATCGTTTTCGACGGCGACCCGCAGGCCCGCCAACGCCCGTTGGGCACGGTGCTCGACGCGCTGCGCGCGCTGGGAGCCGACATCGACGGCAACGCCCTGCCTTTCGAGGTGCGCGGCACCGGAAAGCTCGCTGGCGGTCCGGTCACCATCGACGCATCCGCCTCGTCGCAGTTCGTTTCCGGTCTGCTGCTCTCGGCCCCTCGGTTCGAGCAGGGCATCACGGTGCTGCACCAGGGCAAACCGGTGCCGTCGCTGCCGCACATCGACATGACGGTGTCGATGCTGCGCGCCGCCGGGGTCGATGTCGACGATCAGGAACCGAACACCTGGCGAGTGGCACCGGGCCCGATCCGCGCGCTGGACTTCGAGATCGAACCCGATCTGTCCAACGCCACCCCGTTCCTGGCCGCTGCGGCGGCGACCGGTGGCACCGTGACCGTGCCGGGCTGGCCAGCGCAGACCACGCAAGCAGGCGACGCCATCCGGGAAATCCTGAGTCAGATGGGTGCGAACGTGCAGCGCACCGCCGCGGGCCTGACCGTGACCGGCCCCGCTGAGCTCACCCCGATCGACATCGACCTGCACGACGTCGGGGAACTCACCCCGACCGTCTCGGCGCTGGCCGTGCTCGCACCCGGCCGCTCGCAATTGCGCGGCGTCGCCCACCTGCGCGGCCACGAAACCGACCGGCTCGCCGCGCTGCAGAACGAGCTCAACAAACTTGGTGGTGCGGTCGAGCAGACCGAAGACGGGCTGCTGATCGAGCCCCGACCGCTGACCGGCGGGACCTGGCATTCCTACGCCGACCACCGGATGGCCACGGCTGGTGCGATCCTCGGGCTGAAGGTGCCCGGCGTGGTCGTCGAGGACATCGCGACGACCGCCAAGACGATTCCCGACTTCCCAGGGATGTGGATGGCGATGCTTGAGGGTTCGGCGTGAGTCCGGAGGCGGCGGTCTGATGCGCAAGCGCGGCTGGCGGGATCTGGACGAGTCCGATGTGCGAGTGCGCCCCGGACGCCGGGGCACGCGGCCGCGCAGCAAACAGCGCCCCGAGCACGCGGATGCCGCGGCGGCGATGGTCGTCGCGGTCGACCGCGGTCGGTGGACCTGCGCGTTGGGCGGAAACCCGGACCGGCTGGTCACCGCCATGCGGGCGCGCGAGCTCGGCCGTTCGCCAGTGGTGGTCGGCGACCGTGTCGACCTGGTCGGCGACATCTCCGGCAAGCAGGACACGCTGGCCCGGATCGTGCGGGTCGCCGATCGCACCAGCGTGCTGCGGCGCACCGCCGACGACACCGATCCGTACGAACGGGTGGTGGTCGCCAACGCCGAGCAGCTGGTCATCGTGACCGCGCTGGCCGATCCACCGCCGCGCCCGGGTTTCATCGACCGCTGCCTGGTCGCGGCCTACGCGGGCGGGCTGACCCCGGTGCTGTGCCTGACCAAAGCCGATCTCGCCGATCCCGGCGAATGGATCGACACGTACTCCTCTTTGGACATGCCCATCACCATCACCAGGCCGGATGCCGAACCGGATGAGTTGCGCGCGCTGCTCACCGACCGGGTTTCCGCGCTGGTGGGGCATTCCGGGGTGGGAAAGTCCACGTTGGTCAACCGGCTGGTGCCCGCCGCCGAGCGGGCCACCGGTGAAGTCAGCGGGGTCGGCAAGGGCAGGCACACCTCGACCTCGGCGGTCGCCCTCCCGCTGCCCGGCCGGGGTTGGGTGGTGGACACCCCGGGGATCCGGTCGTTCGGTCTGGCGCACGTCACCGCGGACGACGTGATCGCCGCGTTCGAGGGGTTCGCCGAGGCGGCGGAGGAATGCCCGTCGAACTGCGGACATCTGGGCGGTTCCGACGATCCCGACTGCCACTTGGACACCTACGCGACCGACGGTGGCAGCGTCGAACAGCTCGTGTCGCTGCGCCGACTGCTGCGCTCGCGCGCTGGCCTAGACGAGGTCTGAACGGCGCTGCGCAGCACCCGGCAAGCCCCCAGCTTGCGGCCCCTGTACGCCACAGGCGACCTCGACACGATGTGACGCGCGAACCGAGCAAGGCTTTGAAACCGGCCTCCGGTTCGCATCGGCCGCGTCGGATCGCGGGGAATAGTCAGCACCCGGTCGCGACTTGGATCCGGACATGACAGACACATCATTCAACCCGCGCACACTGCTCGCGGAAAGTCGGCTCGGTGTCCTCGCAACGATCAAGTCGGACGGCCGCCCACAGCTTTCCCCCGTCATGCCCTTCTACGACCAGGAAGCTGGCGTCATCTACGTTTCGATGACCGAGGGACGAGCCAAGACGGCGAATCTGCGTCGGGACCCGCGAGCCGCACTGGAAGTCACCAGCCCCGAGGGCTGGTCTTGGGCCACCGCCGAGGGGACGGTGACGCTCACCGGGCCAGGAACCGACCCGAACGGTCCCGAGGTCGAAGCACTGGTCGGCTATTACCGCCGCGCCGCCGGGGAACACCCGGACTGGGACGAGTACCGGTCGGTGATGGTGTCCGACCGCAGGGTCCTGATGGCGATGGCGGTCGACCACGTGTACGGCGCCAAGATCCGCTGACCGCGCTCCGAAGCCCGCATGTCCAGATCCGTGCCAGGCGAGTGGGTAAGAGATCGGGCGGATTGGCGTGTGTGGCACTGGGGCTCGTGAGTAGTTGTTCCAGAACCGGGATTTCCACTCACGAGCACTGTCCGGCGGAGCAGCGACCGCAACGCGATTACCAACGTCGCGGTTGCTGCCCGCGAGCGCGAGCTGCGCGAAGGTCAGCGGCTGCGTGCGACAAACTGGGCTGCGGCCCGAGAGACTCGTTTCCCTCGAACGGGCCGCGATCGTCCCCTGTGGTCTCCGGACATCGTTGCTAGCGTGTCTCGGAGGTCGGCACGGCTCGCTTTTCTCGGGCATGCGGACCGATGTGCGGGCAACCGCACGAGCACAGTGCCGCCCCGGCCCGAGGAGCTCGCCCCCCATGCCACGAGCCCACATCAGGACTGCGGTGTTGTCCGCCGGTCTCGCCCTGCTCACCGCGCTAGGCGCTTGCAGCGCCGAAGGGCCTCCGCGACCCAGTGCGCTGATGGCCGCCCGCCCCGATCCGCGCCCCGCAGCCGATGACATGTTGTCGCAGGTCATCGACAAGATCAGCGAGCGGGGCAGCGTGCGGACCAGTGTGCGCGGAAGTCTCGGCCTGGTCGGTGAGCTGACGGCGGAAGGCGTCGTCCGCTACCAGGGACCGCAGGCCGATCTCGCGTTCGACGGCCGCACCCGGGCCACCAGGAACCAGCCGCCGCAGCGCCTGGAACTGTCTATCGTGGACCGCATCGGCTACCTGAAGACCCCGTTGGCGCGCCCGGAACCGGACAAGCCCTGGCTCAGGATCGCGCCCGACGGCACGGATTTCGGTTCCAGATTCCTAAGTCCCACATTGGACCAGTTGTACGAGGCAATCGACCCGCGTGCCGCTTTCACCGGAATCGAGCCAGCCACCCGCATCCAGGTCAGCGCACCCGACACCGTCGATGGCAGGCCGACCACCCGTTACGAGTTGCGGATCATCACCGCGCAGGCCGCCGCCATGGCCACAGACCCGCAGCAGCGGACCCGATTCCGCCAGGTCGCCAACTCCGGTGCGCCGGAAATCGGTTACCAGCTGTGGCTGGACGAATCCGGCCTGCCCGCACGGTTCGCCGCCAGCCAGGAAATCGGTCAGGCCGGACACGTGTCGTTGACCTCGACCTATCGCGATTGGGGAGCTCCCGTCGAGATCCGCGTCCCGCCGATCGGACAGATCGGCGTTTTCCACGACGCCGCACCAAAAGCCCAACAGCCACCACCCTGACCGCGGCTCGCAACCGCCACGCAGGTTCACACGATGAGGGCGAGGTGAAGGGCACCTTTTACCAAGTTACTTGGCGAAAGGTGCCCTTCACCCTTCACCCGGCCGGAGAACGGGGTGCTGCTCGGTGTGGCGTGTGGGGGAGTTCGAGGACCGGCCAGCGTCGGGGGCGGTGGTACGTGGTTCGCTACATCAGTTCCAGTAAGAACGGGACTTCCTGCGGTGCGTACCAGGCCAGTTCGTGGTCTTCGGCTTCGCCGAGGGTGAAGTCGGCATCCGGGTCGCCGAGATCGGCTGCATCGATGACTTCGGACGCCGCGCGCACCGCCTCCTCGGCGTCCGTGGTATCCACGTGCACCGCCGCGACCTGCTGCCACTGCACCGGTCCGGACACCTTCACCACCGCATGATCAAGATCCGGCCGCAGCGTCACGTCGTCGACATCGACGGAGATCACCACCCGCCGAAGCTCCACCTTCTCACCAGCACCGAGGTCACCGGCGATCAGCCGCAGCGACGCGCGGGTGGCCTCCCGCATCGCCGCGTACTCCAGCTCTTCGGTGTCGCCGCTGGCATAGGACTCGCGTAGCGAAGGGGTCAACGCGAACGCGGTCCCGCCCAACGGCTGCAGCTGCTTGTCATCCACCAGTTGCCTCAGCATCGGCACCGTGGCGGGCAGGTAAACCCTCATGCGTCGACCGTCCCGATCATCTCGTCCACTGCTTCTCCGATCATCGCCGCCAACACGTCCACATCGGGCATCGCATCCCGATCTGCGTTCAACCCGAAGTACACGCCGCCGTCGTAGGAGGTCACGCCGACCGACAACGACTGGTTCTTGGCCAACGGCACCACCGGGAACATCTCCATCATCCTCGCTCCCGCCGCGTACAACGGCACCTGCGGTCCGGGCACATTGGTCACCAGCACGTTGAACAGCCGATCGGAGAACTGGTTGGCGACCCGCGCGCCCAATGCGTGCAGGGTCGGCGGCGCGAACCCGGACACCTTGACCAGGGCACCTGCCGCCACCGACTGACCCGACTCCGCGTGCGCGCGCATCGCGTGGCTGACCTGGTGCAGCCGGACCGTGGGGTTTCCTTCGCCAACCGGCAGGTCCACCAGATATGCCGACACCTTGTTGCCGACCGAGCCGACCGGCAGGCTGCCGGTCTCCGGATAGGTCGCCCGCGCCTCCGCGTCATCGGAGCGAACCGATACCGGCACCATCGCGCGCACGGTCGTCGACGGCGTCACCACCTCACCCCGGGACAGCAGCCAGTTCCGCAGCGCGCCGGTCACCACGGCCAGCACCACATCGTTGACCGTGCTGCCGTGCGCCCGCCGGACGGCGCGGAGATCGTCGAGCTTGGCCCGCGCGACCGCGAAACGGCGTTGCGTCGAGGTCGGCGCGTTCAGCGGCCCGCTAGGCGCCGGAACCACCGCGGTGCGCAGCACCGACGCGACACCGCCGAGCGCCCGGGAGAACTTCTGCACCGTCACCGTCGCGTCCACCACCGCCGCCCGAACGTTCTCCATCACCTCACCCGGCCGTTGCACAGCGTCGGTCATCGCCTCCACCACCAGCTCCGCCAAGCTCGGTGCCGGGCGCGGCATCCACAGGTCGTCGGCATCCGGGACGTCGCAATCGCGCTTCACATCCAGGATCACCTGCCCGATGTCGATCGCCCCTGTGCCGTCCACCATCGCCTGGTGCGTCTTGGTAATCACCGCGACGCGGTTCTTGGACAACCCCTCGACCAGGTAGATCTCCCACAGCGGCCGGGTGTGGTCGAGCTTGCGCGACATCAGCCGGGCTGCCAGGTCGTGCAGCTGGTCATCGTTGCCGGGCTTGGGCAGCGCCGACCGGCGCACGTGGTAGGTGATGTCGAAATCCTGATCGTCCACCCACACCGGGCGGGCCAGCTTTCCGGGCACCTGCATCACCCGCTGCCGGTAGCGCGGCACCAAGCCCAGCCGACGGTCGATCAACGCCAGCACCTTGTCGTAGTCGAACCCGGTGCGCGGGCGCCGGAACACCGCGACGCCGCCGACGTGCATCGGCGTCGTGTAGTCCTCCAGGTACAGGAAGGAAGCGTCGGCTGCGGAAAGACGGTCGGACATGACCGCGATCCTGGCACACAACCCGCACGATCCCGAGGCATTCCAGTCGAGGCGCGCTGGGCGGCACATGTGACACTTGACAGCGTGACCAGCGAAGCCTCCCCGAAAGATCGATTCGTCACCATCTACGGTCGAAAGCCCGTGCTGGAGGCATTGGCCGACTACGACCTGCGGGTGGACAAGGTGATCCTCGCCGAGGGGCTGCGCGGACCGATCATCGACGAGATCAAGGACGCCGCCGCGGACCGCGCCGTGCGGGTCCAACGAGCCAGCGCGCACCGGGTGAAGATGCTGGCCGGGAACGGACGGCACGACCAAGGCGTGCTGGCCGACGTGGTTGCGCGCAAGATGCGCCCGCTCGCGGACGCTCTGGCAGACCCCGCACACGCACCCCACACCGTGCTGCTGCTCGACGGTCTGACGACACCTGCGAACGTCGGCATGATCCTGCGCACCGCAACGGCGGCGGGAATCGATGGCATCGTCGTGCCGCATCGCGGCGTTGCCAGCCTCGATCCGCTGGTCATCAAAGCCTCGGCGGGGGTGGCGTTCCACGCCCCGGTGCTGCGGACCAGGACCGCAGGTGAAGCTGCGGAAATGCTGAGCGAAGCGGGTTATCCGTTGTTCGCGTTGGATGCCGATGCCGCGGAGAGCATCTTCGACGCGGACTTCGGGTCGCGCGCGGTGTTCGTCCTCGGCAGCGAGACCGCAGGGCTTTCCGAAGACGTCCAGGCCCACATCGCGCAGCCGCTGTCCATTCCGATGGCAGGCGGCGTGGAGTCGCTCAACGTCGCCAGCGCCGCAGCGGTGCTGTGCTTCGAACTGCTTCGACGCAAACTGGCCTGAGAGATAGGCGGGCCGATCTGGCCCGCCTATTCTAAATTTTCGGAAATTCTCGATCTTAAATGCAAGCAAAAGGGGGGCTTCTTGTTCCGTTGCCGGAACAGGAAGCCCCTCCTTTTTGTGTTGTGTGTCGGTGGTGCCTTACTCTCCCACACCCTGTCGAGTGCAGTACCATCAGCGCTGGGGAACTTAGCTACCGGGTTCGGAATGGGACCGGGCGTACCCTCCCC
>NZ_JBQQBO010000026.1:0-109752 GCF_052246905.1 Saccharopolyspora antiqui | reverse complement strand
TCGCTCTCACGACCGTTTGTTGGTCAGGTGCGCGGTGCCGACGATGTGCTGGTAGGTGAGTTCACCGGCTCGCTCGGCGTCGCCGTCGCGCAGCGCCTCGACGATCGCGGCGTGCTCGGCGGCCGATTCCCGGTGGCTGCGAACGACTTTCGGGCCATCGGGCATCGCCTGCCAGAGCATCCGCATCAGCGACAGCAGCACCGGGGTACCAGCCGCCTGGTAGATGCCGAAGTGGAAGTCCCGGTTCAACGCGCCGTAGGCGAGGGAATCGTCGTCGAGCTCCACGATCTGCGCGTTGATCTTCTCGATCGCCGCCAGTTGCTCGGCGGTGATCCGGTTGGCGGCGAGCTTGGCGGCCAGCGACTCCAGCGCGGCGCGGATGAGGTAGTTCTCCTCGGTGGCGTCCAACCACGACTCCGCGACGGTCGCGCTGCGGTGCTGGTCGGTGGTGACCAGACCTTCGCTTTCCAGGCGCCGCAGGGCTTCCCGGACCGGCGTCGGACTCACCCCCAACCGGGTGGCCAGGTCGCGTTGCCGCAGCGACGTGCCGGCTTCCAGCTCACCGGTCACGATGAGTTCGCGAAGCATGCTGGTGACCAGCTCGGTCTTACTGGTGTACAGCGGCTGCATCACGGGTCATCCATTCTGTGTTGATATGGGCGGAATTCTAGCCGCGCCCGGTGTTCGGCGGGCCCGGTGTTCAGCGGGTCTGGTGTTCCGGTGGTACCAGGGCCGACCTGCGGAGTTTGCCCATGCCGCTGCGCGGCAGGGAATCCACCGCGAAGACCTGTTTGGGGCATTTGTAGGGAGCCAGCAGCCTCCGGCAGTGCGCGAGGACGTCGTCGAAATCGGCGGCACCGGTGGTCACCACCCACGCGGTGACCTGCTCGCCCCAGCGGGCCGAGGGCAGCCCGGCGACGGCCGCTGCCACGACATCGGGGTGCTTCTCCAGCACCAGTTCGACTTCCCTGGGGTAGACGTTGAAACCGCCGGTGATGATCAGTTCTTTCTTCCGGCCGGTGATGCGCAGGTAACCGGTTTCCGGGTCGAGCCGCCCTAGGTCGCCGGTGCGGAACCAGCCGCCGGGGTGGAACGCCTCGCGGGTGGCTTCCGGGCGGTTCCAGTAGCCGGTGAAAACCTGCGGTCCGCGCAGCAGGATCTCGCCTTCCGGCGCGTCGTCGCCGGATTCATCCGCGATGCGCAGTTCGACACCTGGCAGCGGCAGACCGACCGTGCCGGGGATGCGCGGCCCGTCGATCGGGTTGGACACGTCCAGACCGCTTTCCGTGCTGCCGTACCGTTCCAGTGGCGGCACGCCCATGACCTGCGCCAACCGGTTGGCGAGTTCGGGGCTCAGCGGTGCCGAGCCGCTGACGGCCAGCCGCAGCGTCGGAGTGGTCAGGGCTTGCGGGGCGTCGGCGATGAGCCGTTCGTAGATCGCCGGGACGGCGAACAGCACGGTGGCGTGGTGGCCGCGCATCGCCTCGGTGAGCTTCGCGGCGTCGAAGTCCGGCAGGATGACCGCCGATGATCCGGCGAGCAACGTCGCGTGCACGCCACCCAGGCCGTGCTGGTGGCTCAGCGGCAGCGAATGCACGAGCACGTCGTCCTCGCTCCAGCGCCACGCCAGCATGGCCGCGCGGATCGAGGCGAGCAGGTTGCCGTGCGTCAGCGGAACTCCCTTGGGTGCACCGGTAGTCCCCGAGGTGTAGGCCAGCAGTGCGGGTTCGTGCGCATCCGCTTCGGGTTTGCCGCGCGCTGCTTCGGGCAGCGGTTCGTCCAGGGACACGATGCGGAGGTCGAGGCCGCGCAGCCGATCGGTGGCGGGCTGCGCGGCGAACGCCCATTCGGCCTGGCTGTCGGTGACCAGGTGGCGGAGTTCGGCTGTGGTGTAGGCGGGATTGGCGAGGACCACTGTGGCGCCTGCGCCCAGCAACGCGAGGTAGGCGAGCACGAGCGCGGAACTGTTGTGCCCGCACAGCAGAACTCGTGCGCCGGGGCGCAAACCGTTGATGCGCAACCAACTCGCCGTCCGGGCGCCCCGTTCGGCCAGTTCACCGTGCGTGAACCAGCGGTCGGACTCGGCGGGGAACAGCAGTGCCCGTCGGTCGGGGAGTGCGTGGCACGCGCTGGGCAGGCTGCCGATGTCGAGCGCGGCGACCTCGGTGGTGCCGTGCCGCTGCCATGCCGCGCGGTCGCGTGCGGAAGTTTCCTGCCGCGTCGGGTTCTGTGTCAAGGCCTGCTCCCTGTGACCGTCGGGTTTCCGCGGTGACGAGTTGATTTCCACGCTGGGCCAACGAAAATGCGTGGTGTCGGACGCTTGCGCGAGACGAGCCGCACTGTTTGAATCATGATATATCAAGTTGCAGACCGTGCCAGCGGCATCCGCGGAGAGGAGAGCCGTGAAACCGGCATCCTTCGACTACCACCGGGCGCACGACGTTCGCGGGGCGACCGAACTGCTCGCCGAACTCGGCGACGAGGCGAAACTGCTGGCCGGTGGCCAGAGTCTGGTGGCCATGATGAACTTCCGGCTGGCCAGGCCCGCCGCGCTGGTCGACGTGGGCCGCATCGGCCGGTTGAACTACCTGCGCCGCGACGCATCGGCGCTGCGCATCGGCGCGCTGACGACGCATCGGGCGATCGAGACCGCGAGCGCCGCCGAGATCGTCGGCCCCTTCGGCGTGCTGACCCGCGCGGCGACCTGGATCGGCCACTATCCGATCAGGACTCGCGGCACCATCGGCGGCAGTCTGGCGCATGCCGACTCCACGGCGGAATGGTGCCTGCTCGCCGTGCTGCTGGACGCCCAGATCGTCGTCGAGAGCACTCGCGGGCGGCGCACGGTCGCGGCCGGGGAATTCTTCTTCGGTTTCCTGACAACCGCGTTGGAACCTGACGAGATGATCGTCGAAGTGGTGTTCCCGACCCCCGCCCCGCACGCGGCGCTGACCGAATTCGCCCAGCGCAAAGGCGATTTCGCGATCGTCGCGGCGGCGGTCAGCCTCGACGTGGCCGGTGGGGTCTGCCGGTCGGGTCGGGTGGCGCTGGGTGGCGTGGACGCGGTGCCGGTCCGGATCCCGGCGGCCGAGGCCGTGCTGCGCGGCGGCGAACTGGGCGGCGAACTGTTCGCCGCGTGCGCGGCCGCGGCCGCGCACGCCATCGAGCCGGGCAGCGATGCGCACGGCAGCGCCGAGTACCGCCGCAAACTCGCCCGCACGCTGGTGATCCGCGCCTGCCAGGAGGCGATGGCCGGGTGAGCGGACCACACACCTGGGTCGGCGCGTCGGTGCCGCGCCGCGAAGACCCGCGACTGCTCACCGGGCGCGGCCGGTTCGTCGACGACCTGGAACGCGTCGGGGCCCTGTCGGCCGCCTTCGTGCGTTCTCCGGTGGCGGCAGCGGACATCAACTCGGTCGACCTGTCCGAGGTGACTTCGGCGGCGGGTGTTCGGGCCGCCTTCTCGGCGGCCGAGCTGGGCCTGGCCGGGCTGACCGCGCTGCTGGAACGCGAGGAGTTCGTGCCGACCACCATGCCGATCCTGGCCACCGGGCGGGTCCGCTACGCGGGCGAACCCGTCGCGATCGTCCTCGCCGACGACCCGTACGCCGCCGAAGACGGCACCGAACTGGCCAATGTGGACTATGCGCCGCGCCGGGTGGTGACATCCATCGACGACGCTCTGGCGGGCAATGCGCCCGACGTGCACGACGAGTTGGACGCGAACACCTTCCTGGCGGTGACCCCGTTCGACGACGACGTGGACGACGTCTTCAGCACCGCCGAATGCGTGGTGCGGACCGCGATGAGCAGCGGGCGGCAGAACGCGCTGCCGCTGGAACCGCGCGGCTGCCTCGCGGAATGGGTCGATCGCGACGACCAGCTCGTCGTGCACATCTCCAGCCAGGTCCCGCACCAGGTGCGCACCGCGCTGGCCCGCTGCCTCGGGCTGCGCGAACGGCAGGTCCGGGTCATCGTGCCGGACGTCGGCGGCGGATTCGGGCTGAAATGCGTGGTGGGGCGGGAGGAAATCGCGGTCGCCGCGGCGGCCCTGCGGCTGCGGCGACCGGTGAAGTGGATCGAGGACCGGCGGGAAGGGCTGTTCGCGAGCTTCCTGGGGCGCGAGCAGCGCTACCGGGTGCGGGCGGCGTTCGACGGCGAAGGCCGGATCCTGGCGCTGGACGCCGACGTGCACTGCGATGTCGGGGCGTACTCGGTGTTCCCGTTCACCAGCGGGGTGGAACCGCTGATGGCCGCCACCGAACTGCCCGGCGTCTACCAGGTGCCCCGCTACCGGGCCCGGGCACGCGCCGTCGCGACCAACAAGGCGCCCACCGCGCCCTACCGAGGCGTCAGCCGCCCGCAGATCGTGCTGGTCATGGAGCGGCTGATGGAGCGCGCGGCGCGGGAACTCGGCATCGACGCGGTCGCGATCCGGCGGCGCAACCTGATCGACACCTTCCCCTACGTCGGGGTCAACGGCATCACCTACGATCCCGGCTCCTACCGGGAATCGCTGGACCGCTGCGAGCGGCGGCTGCGCGCGGAAGGCTGGTTCGAGCTGCGCGACACCGCCGCGGACCGGTTGATCGGCATCGGCTTCGCCTGCTTCAACGAGCGCACCGGGTACGGCACCGAGGCGTTCGCGCAGCGCAAGATGTCAGTGGTACCCGGTTACGACATCTCCGAGGCCCGCATGGATCCCAGTGGTGCGGTGACGGTGTTGACCGGGACGTCGGCGCACGGCCAGGGCCATGAGACGACGCTCGCGCAGATCGCCGCCGACCAGCTCGGCGTGCACCCGGATGCGGTGCGGATCCGGCAGGGCGACACCGACCTGGTCAGCTACGGGTGGGGCACCTTCGCGAGCCGGTCGGCGGCCATCGGCGGCGGCGCGGTCCGGCTGGCGGCCGGGAAGCTGGCCGGGCGGATCCGGGCGATCGCCGCGCACCTGCTGGAGACCGACGAGACCAACATCGAGCTGGCCGATGGTTGGTGCCGTCGCCGCGACGACCCGGACAGCGCGGTACCGATCGCCGAGGTCGCCGAAATCGCCTACCTGCGCGCGCACCGGTTGCCCAAGGACCTCGAACCGGGCCTGTCCGAGCGGGCCACCTTCGACGTGCTCACCTCGGGCACGTTCTCCAACGCCACGCACGGCGTGGTCGCGGAACTGGACCCGCGCACCGGCCAGACCCGGCTGCTGCGCTACCTGGTGGTCGAGGACTGCGGCGTGGTGATCAACCCGAAGATCGTCGATGGCCAGGTCCGCGGCGGTGTCGCGCAGGGCATCGCCGGGGCGCTGTACGAGCAGATCGACTACGACGCCGACGGGCAGCCGAGCGCGGGCAGCCTCATCGACTACCTGGTACCGACCGCCGCGGAAATTCCCGAGATCGACATCGAACACCTCGAAACCCCTTGTGCCTTCACCGAAACCGGCGCGAAGGGCATGGGCGAGGGCGGCACGATCGGGGCCCCGGCCGCGGTGCTGGGCGCGGTCAACGACGCCCTGCGCGACACCGGCGTGGAACTCGACGCCGTACCCATCACACCCGAGCAAGTCCTGCGAGCCCTGGAGCGCAGCCGATGAAGGACCAGCAGCTGATCAACGTCACGGTCAACGGCACCGAACACGAGGTGCTGGTGGAATCCCGCCGCACGCTCGCCGACGTGCTGCGCCACGACCTCGGCTACACCGGCACCCACCTGGGCTGCGAGCACGGCATCTGCGGGGCCTGCACGGTGCTGGTGGACGGGGTACCGGCTCGGGCGTGCCTGATGTTCGGGGTGCAGGCCGACGGCACCGAGGTGCGCACCGTGGAGGGCCTCGCCGACGGCGATCGGCTTTCGGACCTGCAGGAGGCGTTCTCCCGGCACCACGGGCTGCAGTGCGGCTTCTGCACCCCGGGATTCCTGATGCTCGCCGAGGCTTACTTGGCGGAGAACCCGACGGCGAGCAGGGCGGAGATCCGCGACGTGGTGTCGTCGAACCTGTGCCGCTGCACCGGCTACCAGGGCATCGTCGAGGCGATCAGCGACGTCGCCACCAGCCGACGGGAGGCGTTGTGAGCCGCCGGGCAGCTCGTGGCAGCGATCCGTCGCGCGACGCGCTGGGGGCGCGATGAGCACCGCGACGTCGGAGCGGGTCGCCGGGGTGATCGGGGCGCGGGTGCGCCGCCACGAGGACGATCGGCTGCTCAAGGGCCAGGGGCGGTTCGCCGACGACGTCAACCGGCGCGGCCAGGTGCACGCGCGGATCGTGCGTTCCACCGTGGCGCACGGTGAGGTCACGCGGATCGACACGGCGCAGGCGCGGGCGCTGCCCGGTGTGCTGGCCGTGATCACCGGGGCGGATCTCGTTGACATTCCGCCGATTCCGATCCGGCTGCCGCGCGGCGACGAGCCAGCGGACAGCTTGCAGCCGATCCTGCCGGAGGTGGTCCGCTACGTCGGCGAACCGATCGCCGTGGTCGTCGCGGACGACCCGTACACCGCGGAGGACGCCGCAGAGCTGGTCGCCGTGGAGTACCGGGACTTGCCGGTGGTCCTCGACGCCAGCAGCGCGCCAGCGGCCACCCGGATGCAGGTCGGTTTCGGCGAGGTGCGGGCCGCGTTCGCCGCCGCGGCGCACGTCGTCGAACTGGATCTGGAGGTCGGTCGGCACGCCGCTGTTCCGATGGAGCCGCGCGGGCTGGTCGCCGAGTACGACGCGGCGACCGGGCGACTGGCGGTGTGGGGCGCGACGAAGGTGCCGGTGTTCAACCGCAACGTGCTCGCCCGGATGCTCGGGATGCCCGAGGACCAGGTGCGGCTGCACGCCATGGACGCCGGTGGCGGCTTCGGTGCGCGGGGCGAGTTCTACCCGGAAGACCTGCTGATCCCGTGGCTGGCCCGGCACCTGCGGCGGCCGGTGAAGTGGACCGAGGACCGCGCCGAGAACCTGGTCGCGCTCAACCACTCCCGGCAGCAGCGGCACCGCATCGCCGCCGCGTTCGACGCGGACGCCCGGCTGCTGGCGCTGCGCGACGAGATCGTCCACGACAACGGCGCCTACCTGCGCACCCACGGCCTGCTGGTGCCGGAGCTGACCGTCGGCATGCTCCCCGGCCCGTACCGGGTGCCCGCCTACCAGGCCGGGTTGGACGTGGTGCTGACGAACAAGACCCCGTGCGGCACCTACCGCGCACCCGGCCGCTACGAGGGAACCTTCGCCCGCGAACACCTGCTGGACGTCGCGGCCGATCGCCTCGGCATCGACCGGGCGGAAATCCGGCGGCGGAACCTGTTGCGCCCGGACGAGATTCCGCACGTGCGTCCGCTGCGGGCGTTGGGCACCGACATGGTGCTCGACGCTGGTGACTACCCGGCGCTGCTGGAAACCGCGCTGGCGAAGACCCGCGGCTGGCGCGACGAAGTGGCGCGGCTGCGGGCGCGGGGTCGCAAGGCCGGTTGCGGTTTCGCGGTGTTCCTGGAGAAGAGCGGGCTCGGGCCGCACGAGACCGCGGACGTGATCGTCGAACCCAGCGGGCGGGTCCGGGTGCATTCCGGCGGCACGTCGCTGGGCCAGGGCATCGAAACCGTGCTGGCGCAGATCGCCGCGGATCGGCTGGGCATCGACCACGAGAACGTCGAGGTGATCAACGGCGACACCGACCTGCAACCGTTCGGGCTCGGCTCCTGGGCCAGCCGGTCGACGGTGCTGGCGGGCAACGCCGTCGACCTCGCGGCGACTGCCGTGCTGCGTCGAGCCCGTTCGGTGGCCGCCCGCATGCTGGGCGTCGCCGAAGACCTGCTGGAGCACTCCGGCGGCGCCTTCTCCTTCGCCGACCGCAGCGTCGAGTTGGGCGAGGTCGCCGCCGCGTGCGCCCCCGGAAGTCCGCATCTGGAACGGGGATCCGAACCTGGGCTGGCGGCCCGCCGGGTCTTCGAAGTCGATCACATGACCTACCCGTACGGCGTGCACGTGGCGCTGGTCGACATCGATCCAGGGACGGGGCACGTCGCGGTGCCGCGCTACCTGGTCGCCTACGAGATCGGCCGGGCGATCAACCCGACGCTGGTCGAAGGGCAGCTGATCGGTGGCGTCGCGCAGGGTCTCGGCGGTGCGCTGTACGAGAACTTCCACTACGACGAACAGGGCCAGCCGCAGGCTTCGACGTTCATGGACTACCTGATGCCGACCGCGACCGAGGTGCCCGGTCTGGTGGACACGATCGTCACCGAGGACGCACCCAGCCCGGACAACCCGCTGGGCGTCAAGGGCGCGGGGGAGGGCGGCATCACCGCGGCGGGCGCGGCACTGGCCAACGCGGTGCGCGACGCGCTCGGGCTGCGCGGTGCGGTGGATCGGCTGCCGCTGAGTCCACAATGGATCTGCGCCGAACTGGGCTGACGGGAGGAACGCATGCGGCTGACCAACGAAGTCGTGCTACCCGCACCACCGGAGGCGGTGTTCGCGCTGATCAACGACGTGCAGCGGATCGCCCCCCACCTGCCGGGCGCGACCCTGGAGGGCCGGACCGACGACTCCTACCGCGGCCGGGTGCGGGTCGAGGTCGGGCCGATTTCGGCCGCCTACCAGGGCGTCGTCCGCTTCCTGGAGGTCGACGAGCCCGGCAACCGCCTGGTGCTCGGCGCCAGGGGCCGCGACGAACACGGCATCGCCGAGGCCAGGGTGGCGGTCCAGGTCCGCCCGCACGATGCGGGCAGCGTGCTCGCGCTGGACACCGACCTGGTGATCCGGGGCGAGGTCGCGCGGTTCGGCCGCGGCGCGCTGGCTGACATCTCGCAGCAGCTGGTTGAGCAGTTCGCGGCCAACATCAGCGACCTGCTCGCCGAACCCGCCCAGGTGGTCCTGCGCGATGAGGCCAGCCCGCACCGCGAGAACTACGCACGACAGCCGGTTGTCGTGCCGATGCTGAAGAAGGCCGCACCGGTCGCGGTGGCGTTGGTGGTCGGAATCGTGGTCGGGCGGCTGCTGGGCGCCCGGCGGAGCTGAGGAAGTGACGAGCATGCTGCACCACGCCCGGCCATCGCCCACCTTGGTGGTCCTCACGCTGGATCGCCCGGAAGTCCACAACGCACTCGACGCGGCCCTGGTCGACGCGCTGCACGCGCGATTCGCCGAGGTCGCCGTCGATGCCGAGGTGCGCGCCGTCGTGCTCGGTTCGAGCACCGCTGGCAAGTTCTGCGCCGGTGCCGATCTCAACGTGTCCAATGCCGAGCGGCGCAAGGTCAGCGATGACCTCTACGCGCTGTACGAACGAATGCTGCGACTGCCGGTTCCGGTGGTCGCCGCGGTGGACGGCCCAGCCGTGGGTGGCGGGGCGCAGCTGGCGCTGGCCGCCGATGTGCGGCTGGGCTCGCCACGGGCGCGGTTCCGGTTCGTCGGGCCAGGGCACGGCCTGTCGGTCGGATCGTGGGGGCTGCCGTCGACCATCGGGCGCCGCGCCCTGGAACTGGTGCTCAGCCAGCGCTTCGTGGACGCCGAGGAGGCCGTGGCGATCGGGCTGCTCGACCGGCTCGCCGAGGATCCGCTGCGCATCGCGACCGCCCTGGCCGGATCGGTCGCGCAGTTGGGCCGCGACGCCGTGCGGCGGGCCAAGGAGCAGGTGGTCGCCGGGGAGGGCCTGTTGGCTCGGCTTGCCGAGGAACGGTCGGCGAACGCCGCGGTGTTCACCGGCGAAGTGCCGTTCGGCAGATGATATATCAAATCGCAAATGGGAGGTTCGAGTGCCGTACGCGACCACCGACGACGGAATCCGCCTGTACTACGAGGAATCCGGCAGCGGCGTGCCGCTGGTCTTCGTGCACGAGTTCGCCGGGGACCACCGGTCGTGGGAACCGCAGATCCGGTATTTCGCCCGCCGGTACCGATGCGTCGTCTACGCGGCGCGCGGCTACCCGCCGTCGGAGGTGCCCACCGAGCCGGAGCGCTACGGCCAGTTCCGCGCCGTCGACGACCTGGTGACCGTCCTCGACGCGATCGGAGCAGACCGGGCGCACGTGGTCGGCAACTCGATGGGCGGATTCTGCACGCTGCACTTCGGCCTCCGCCATCCCCAGCGGGCCCGATCGCTGGTGGTCGCCGGTTGCGGCTACGGAGCGCACCCCGACGCCCAGGAGAAGTTCCGGTCGGAGTCGGAACTCGTCGCGGTGGCCTTCGAAACCGAAGGCTCGGCGGAAATGGCCAAGTGGTACGGCTTCGGCCCGGCCCGCGTGCAGTTCGAGCACAAGGACCCGCGCGGCCACGCCGAACACGTGGCCGTGCTCGCCGAGCACGATCCGGTCGGCGCGGCGCGCACCATGCGCGGCGTGCAGAAGGCCCGCCCGTCGCTGTACGACCTGCGGGCGGAACTGGCCGCGCTGGACGTGCCAACCCTGATCGTCGCGGGCGACGAGGACGACGGAGTGCTGGAAACCGACCTGATGCTCAAGCGGACCATCCCGCGCAGCGGCCTGGTCGTGCTGCCCAAGACCGGGCACGTGACCAACCTCGAAGAACCCGAACTGTTCAACCACCACGTCGAACGCTTCCTCGCCCAGGTCGAGCAAGACCGCTGGCCGAGACGGGACCCGCGTTCGCAGAGCACCTCGACCACCGGCGCCAAGTAACCACGAAGAGGAGTCCACAATGGACATGCAGCTGGGTGGCAAGATCGCGTTCATCACCGGCGCCAGCAAGGGGATCGGCCGGGCCTGCGCGGAGCAGCTCGCGGCCGAAGGCTGCGATGTGGTCATCACCGCGCGCACCGAGGCGGACATCGTCCGCGCCGCCGACGAGATCGCCGCGGCCAGCGGGCGCAAGGTGCTCGGACTGGCCGGGGACATGAGCGCCACCGCGGACGTGCAGCGCTGCGTCGACCTCGCCATCGAGCAGTTCGGCCACATCGACATCGTGATCACCTGCGCCGGTTCGTCGCCCGGCGGCCTGCTCGAAGACCTCACCGAGGAGCAGTGGTTGGGCAGCATGCAGCTGAAGTTCCTCGGCTACGTGCGCACGGTTCGCGCCGTGATCGGGCACATGCGCGAGCGCGGCGAGGGCTCCATCGTGCTGGTGGTCGGCAACGACGGGCTCAAACCGTCCTACTGGGAGATGACCGCCGGTGTCGCCAACGCCGCCGACATCAACTTCGCCTCCTCGGTGGCCGAGCAGTACGGGCCGATGGGCATTCGGTGCAACACCGTCAACCCCGGCCCGGTCAACACCGACCGGTGGGCCGGGCTGGAGGCCGCTTTCGCGCGGGACAAGAAGGTCGATGGTCAGCGCGCGCACGAGCTCGCGGTGTCGTCGCTGCCGCTGGGGCGGATCTGCGAGCCGGAGGAGGTCGCCAACGTGGTCACCTTCGTCGCCTCGCCACGCGCCAGCTACCTCAACGGCGCGCACATCCCCGTCGACGGCGGCCAGCGCAAAGCCCTGATGGACGTCTGAGAACCTGTTCTCGTACTCGTTTTGCGTGGTGAACCCGAGGCGGTCGGGCCGCCACAACGGCTGCGAAGACAGGCATTCAGACGCCGTCTCGACAAAGGATCCCCGACATCGTGAATGCCAATTCACGATGTCGGCGCCCTCGCGAAGAACGCGGGCGGAGTCGGAGAACCTGCGGCGGTACCGGTTGCGGGGGTGGGCCAAGCGGCTGGCGCCGCTTCGAAGGACAAGATCAAAAACAGGGCGCTGAGACCCAGGTCATCGGTCGTGAGTGGTTGTCGGAACGACCACTCACGACCCGAGAAAACCCGGTCCGACGAACAAGGGAGTCCCATGAAGACCGGAGATCAGATCGTCCAGGAACTGCCGTGGAAGTGGCGGACCCAGGGCGCGATATTCCTGATCGGCGGCCTCGGGTTCATGTTCGACGCCTGGGACGTCGCGCTCAACGGCTTCCTCATCCCGCTGGTCGGCGCGGAGTGGAACCTCTCGCCCGCCGCGCGGGGCTGGGTCGGCACGTCCAACCTCATCGGAATGGCCGTCGGTGCCGTGATCTGGGGCGCGATCGCCGACACCATCGGCCGCAAACGCGCGTTCAGCCTGACGTTGCTGATGTTCTCGGTGTTCTCGCTGGCCGGTGCCGCGTCCCCGGACTTCGTGACGTTCTGCGTGTTCCGGTTCCTGGCCGGGATCGGCCTCGGCGGCTGCATTCCGGTGGACTACGCGCTGGTCGGCGAGTTCACCCCGGCGAAGGTGCGCGGCAGGGTGCTCACCGCGATGGACATCTGGTGGCCGGTGGGCGCGACGCTGTGCGGCGTGGTGTCCGCCGCGCTGCTGGTCTTCGACAACTGGCGGCTGCTGCTGGTGGTGATGGTGCTGCCCGCGCTGCTGCTGTTCTGGATCCGGCGCTCGGTGCCGGAATCGCCGATGTACCTGATCCGCCAAGGCCGGGCCGAGCAAGCCCGGTCGGTGATCGACGATTTGGTGCGGCGGACCGGGGCGGCAGTCGAGCCCTGGACGCTGCCGGAGCCCGCACCGCAGCCGAGGATGACCGTCGCCGCGTTCGGCCGCCAGGCGCGCGACCTGTGGCGGTTCAGCGCCAGGATCACCTCGGTGTCGTGGGCGCTGTTCCTGACCGTGTTCCTGGTCTACTACGGCGCGCTGACCTGGCTGCCGAGCATCCTGGTCGAGCAGGGTTACGGCAATTACGCGGCATTCATGGTGACCACCCTGATGACCGCGATCGGCATCGTCGGCGTGGTCGTCTCGGCCTGGCTGGTCGACGTGGTCGGTCGCAAGTGGGTCATCGGTCTCAGCGGCCCGCTGGCCGCACTCACCCTGGTGTTCTTCGCGGTGCAACTGGACATCGAGACCGCCGCCAAGTGGTGGATCACGGCCTTCGGCTTCCTCATCGAACTGACGATTCCGGCCCTCTACGCCTACGTCTCCGAGCTGTACCCGACCAGCCTGCGCGCCAGCGGCTTCGGCTGGGCCTCCACGGTAAGCCGAGTCGGAGCCGGATTCGTCCCAGTGATCTTCGGCTCCCTCCTATGGCCCCACCTAGGCCTACCCCTGACGTTCACGGTCATCGGCGCCCTACTGGTCCTGGCATCCCTGTGGATGGCAACCGCCGCCCCAGAAACCAAGGGCCGAGACCTAGACACCATCAAAACCCCCACAACCACCCCCTGATCCCCAGGCTCATCGGAGTGCCCCACCCAGGTGAACGCGCGCGGGATGAGCCCCGTTCGCCACTGATCGAGTGGTAGGTGAAGGGCACCTTTTACCAAGTAAGTTGGCGAAAGGTGCCCTTCACTCATCACACGTCCGGGGGTGCGCCACTCGGTGTGGTGAAGGGTGAGGGGCACCTGTGACCCGCTTACTGGGTCACGAGTGCCCCTCACCTCGGGTCAGATGCGTTCGAAGACGGCGGCTAGGCCCTGGCCGCCGCCGATGCACATGGTTTCCAGGCCGTAGCGGGCTTCGCGGCGGTGCATCTCGCGGGACAGGGTCGCCAGGATGCGGCCGCCGGTGGCGCCCAGCGGGTGTCCCAGCGAGATGCCGGAACCGTTGACGTTGAGGCGGTCGAAGTCGGCGGGCTTGAACTCCCACTCGCGGGTGCAGGCCAGCACCTGCGCGGCGAAGGCCTCGTTGAGCTCGATCAGATCCAGGTCCGCCATGCCGATTCCGGCGCGCTGCAAGGCTTTCGCCGTCGCGGGCACCGGGCCGATGCCCATCGTGCGCGGTGGCACCCCGGCCCGCGCCCAGGAAACCAGCCGCACCAACGGGCGCAGCCCGAGCTCCGCCGCGCGCTCCGGCGTGGTCACCACGCACACCGCGGCCGCGTCGTTCTGCCCGCTGGCGTTGCCGGCGGTGACCGTCGCTTCCGGATCGGACTTGCCCAGCACCGGTTTCAGCGCGCTCAGCGCCTCCATCGTGGTGTCCGGGCGTGGGTGCTCGTCCACGTCGACCACGGTGTCGCCCTTGCGGGAGCGCACCGTCACCGGCACGATCTCGTCGGCGAACCGCCCAGCCTGCTGCGCGGCACCGGCGCGCTGCTGGGAGCGCACCGACAGCTCGTCCTGCTCGGTGCGCGAGATTCCGTATTCGCGGCGCACGTTTTCGGCGGTCTCCAGCATGCCGCCCGGCACCGGGAAGTTCTTGCCGC
Organism: Saccharopolyspora antiqui; assembly: GCF_052246905.1. Taxonomy (NCBI): domain Bacteria; kingdom Bacillati; phylum Actinomycetota; class Actinomycetes; order Pseudonocardiales; family Pseudonocardiaceae; genus Saccharopolyspora; species Saccharopolyspora antiqui. Next base: position 95,653 of record NZ_JBQQBO010000026.1, on the reverse strand, counting down.
CCGCGGTCACCCGGCCCCGGGCGAGCGCGTCGTGCAGTTCGAGCCCGCTGCCCCGGATGCCCCACCGCGCCTCGGTGGTGTAGAACGGCGCGTTGCTCATGCTCTCCACGCCACCGGCCAGCACGACGTCGCTCACCCCGGTCTGCACCTGCATCGCGGCGTCCAGCACGGCCTGCAGACCGGAGCCGCAGCGCCGGTCCACCTGGGTGCCGCCGACCTCGATGGGCAGGCCCGCGTCCAGCGCGGCGACGCGGCCGATCGCCGGGGCGTCGGAGGTGGGATAGCAGTGCCCGAGGATGACCTCGTCGATCGCCTCGCCGGCCAGCCCGGTGCGCGCCAGCAGTTCCTTGATCACCGTTGCCGCCAGGTCGACCGCGGGCACCGTCTTGAACACCCCGCCGAATCGACCGATCGGGGTCCGCAGCGGTTCGCAGATCACCGCTTCGCGCATGGCTTGCTCCTTCGAGTTCCGGTGGCGGCCACTGCGCCGCCGTCTCGTTCGTAGCACAGCATCGTCGGTCATCGAAATGACCGGGGATTATGTTCGAGCCGGTCTTACTGGCTGGTCAATTCGGTATTGGACGGTTTCGCTGTGTCGTGCGAAGGTGCAGCGGGGCAACTTCGGGAGGTCGGCCATGCGGCGGCTCGGGGTGATCGGCACCGGCGTGGCGTCGCGCGGCAGCGCCGGTCGCGTTGGGCTACCCAGGGCTGATGAACGACCGGATGTTGACGGTCTCTCGCCGATCTCGCTATCGTGACCCGAAATTGGAAACTATGTTTCCGATTTCCGCCGCCAGAATCGGGAGCCGCCCCCACGGCTCCGCTCTTCTACCGAGGAGAACCGATGAGGTGGCGCAACCCCGTCCGCGTCGTGGCGATCGCCGCGACCCTGTTGCTGACCAGCACCGCGGCCCAGGCGAGCACCCGGGACGCCGAACTCGACCCCGTTGCCGCCAACGGGATCCTGTCGGTCTGCGGCAAGACCCTGTGCAACAGCAGTGGTGCTCCCGTGCAGCTGCGCGGCATGAGCACGCACGGCCTGCAGTGGTACAGCCAGTGCGTCAACGACGAATCGCTGGACGCGCTGGCCCAGGACTGGCAGGCCGACGTGCTGCGGATCTCCATGTACATCCAGGAAGGCGGCTACGAGGAGGACCCGGCGCGGTTCACCGAGATGGTCGACCAGTACGTCGAGGAGGCCAGCGAGCGCGGCATGTACGCGATCATCGACTGGCACCTGCTCGACCCCGGTGACCCGTACTACAACCTGGCGCGGGCCAAGACGTTCTTCACCGAAATGGCCCGGCGGCACAAGGACAAGGCGAACGTGCTCTACGAGATCGCCAACGAACCCAGCGGTGTCGAATGGGCTCGGATCAAGGGCTACGCCGAGGAACTCATCCCGGTGATCCGGGCGCAGGACCCGGACTCGGTGGTGCTGGTCGGCACCCGGGCCTGGTCGTCGCTGGGGGTCTCCGACGGTGCCGACGAGAAGGAAGTCGTCGAGAACCCGGTCAACGCCGAGAACATCCTCTACACCTTCCACTTCTACGCGGCCTCGCACGGCACCGAGTACCTGGACGCGTTGTCCCGCGCCGCCGATCAGCTACCGATGTTCGTCACCGAGTTCGGGACCCAGGAGGCCACCGGCGACGGCGGCGACGACTTCGGCATGGCGCAGCAGTACATCGATCTGATGGCCGCGAAGAACATCAGCTGGACGAACTGGAACTACTCCGACGATGCCCGCTCCGGTGCGGTGTTCAAGGAAGGCACCTGCGAGAACGGGCCGTATCCGGGCACCGGCCAGCTCAAGCCCGCGGGCGTGTGGGTCCGCGAGCGGGTCATGTAGCGCCGAAAGAGCCTGCGTTCAGGGGCGGCCCAGCGGCAGGGTGGTGAAAGTCGCACCCAGGTAGTCCTGGTCGGGGCCGGGTTTGTTCGGTGCCACCTCGGCGGCGAAGATCTCGGAGTCGTCCTGCGGACGGTAGCCGAGCTCCTCGGCCTCGGTCAGCGAGACGAGTTTCCGGGTGTTGTCGGAGACGCCCCACACCACGCGGTAGCCGGGCGAAGGGGTCGTCAGGCAGGCCTCGAACAGCCGCCCGGCGTCGTCCGGGGACAGCCAGATCGACAGGCCCCGCTCGTCGGAAGGGCGCTCGGCGCATGCGCCGATGCGCAGGGAGATGACGTCGATGCCGAACCGCGAGTGGTAGAGGCTGCCCAGCGCCTCGGTCGCCACCTTGCTGAAGCCGTAGTAGGTGTCGGGCCGGGGCACCGCCTCGCCGGGAACACCGTCGGGACCCGCATCGGCGACCGGGTGGAAGCCGACGGCGTGGTTGCTGGAGGCCAGGATCACCCGTCCCACGCCGGTTTTCCGGGCCGCTTCCAGCACGGTGCGGGTTCCGTCCACATTGGCCGAGAGGATCTCTTCCCAGGTGTCCTCCCTGCTGAGCCCGGCGAGGTGGACGATGGCGTCGACGTCCTGGCAGGCGCGGACCATCGCCGCCTCGTCCGTGATGGCCGCGGTCAGCGTCTCGACGTCCTCACCGGGTTCGGCTGCCGCGGGTGGCTGGATGTCCAGCAGTCGCAGGGTGCGGCCGGGTTGGCGCAGCCTGGTGCGCAGCATGACGCCGATGCGTCCGGCGGCACCGGTGACCAGAATGCGCTGGGGTGACATGACTTCCTCCCGTCGGCAACGGATGTCCACGCCGAACTCTATACGGGAGGGGGCCGGGGTGGGGGCTCGCTCCCGCCGCCAGACATGAGCGAACCCCCGGCTGCTGGGCACGGATGCCGTGTCGCGCCCCGGACTGTCGTGGTCAAAGCTAGGGCAGCCGATCATCCCCGTCAAGGACGACGGCGGTGTTCGAAGGGTGTTAATTCTGGGAAATGGTCGGGAAATCTGGTATCTGATCAGTCTAATGTGGATAGATGAGACTCATTGGCGCAGGTGTTGTGACCGATTTGCCCGCATCGCCGCGGAGGTAATCTGTTTATTCTTCCGGCGCGGTTTGCCGGGGCGGGGCTCAGTCCGCGCTGTTGGCGGCCCGGAGGGTGCGCATGGCCTGGGCGAGCGCGGCGGAGTCGGCCTTTCCCAGGGGTGCCAGGACGCGTTTGCGCAGGATCTCGGCACAGACCTCGCGGGCGCGTTCGGCGATGTCCAGGCCGTGGTCGGTGAGCACCGCATAGGTGACGCGGCGGTCGGTCTCGCACGGCTCGCGGCGGATGAGGTCGGCCGTGGCGAGGCGGTCGGCGACCTTGGTGAAGCCGCCGCTGCTGAGCGCGGCCTCGCGGGCGAGCTTGGTCATCGGCATCCGGTGTTCCGGGGAGCGGACCAGGCGGAGCAGGATGTCGAAGGACGCCGGGGCCAGGCCGAAGTGCTCGTTGATCTCGGCCGTGAGGCGTTCCTGCGTGACGTGGTAGCCCTCGATCACCAGGCCCCACCAGGTGATGATCTCGTCGTCATCGGTGTGCGGGTCCGGGCCGGTCTCGTTGCTCACCGAGGTGCTCCTTTCCTGTACTGCCGCGTACCAGTCTACCCGAAACGGCTCGCCAGGAAATCTCTTGCAGGAAAGAGTTCAGCTGGGTACTGTCTTCTTTGGAAGAGATGAGCGTCGAGACAGCGCTCCGTCCCGCGAACAGGAGTTCCGACCGTGAGCAACACCGTCAAGGTCAGCGTCATCTACTACTCGGCCACCGGCGTCGGCACCGAGATCGCCAACACCCTGGTCGCCGAGGCCGAAGCGGCGGGTGCCGAGGTGCGGCTGCGTCGGGTCCCCGAACTCGCCCCCGACGCGGCCATCGACAGCAACCCGGCGTGGCGCGCCAACGTCGAGGCCACCCGCGCCATCCCGGAGGCCACTCCGGACGACGTGGTGTGGGCCGACGCGGTGCTGTTCGGTTCGCCGACCCGGTTCGGCAACATCGCCTCGCAGCTCAAGCAGTTCATCGACACCCTCGGCGGGCAGTGGGCGCAGGGCCAGCTGATCGACAAGGTCTACAGCGGCTTCACCTCCAGCTCCACCGCGCACGGCGGGCAGGAGTCCACGCTGCTTGCGCTGTACAACACCTTCCACCACTTCGGCGGCATCGTCGTCGCCCCGGGCTACACCGACGGCGCCAAGTTCGCCGACGGCAACCCGTACGGCACCAGCCACGTCGACGCCCAGGGCGCGAACAAGGTCGACGAAGTGACCCGCGCCGCCGCCGCGGTCCAAGCCAAGCGCGTAGTCGCGGTAACCCAAGCCCTCAAGACCGGCCGCACCGCCTGACCGGCGACCGAGTACGAGTGAAGGGCACCTTTGACCGGCTTACCCGGTCGAAGGTGCCCTTCACTCATGCCCCACCCAGGTGACGTGCGCTCCGCTGGCCACTGGTCGAGTGGTGGGTGAAGGGCACCTTTTGCCAAGTATGTTGGTGGAAGGTGCCCTTCACTCGTCAGGCGATTGGGTTACCGCGATGGCGCTCACCACCAGGGCGTTGCGGACCAGCCAGCGGCCGGTGAACCTGGTGAGGGGGCGGCCCGCCAGTTCGGCGCCTTCCTTGCGCAGGTGTGCGGTGAAGGTGCCGGTGCCCAGTTCGATGCGGGCGTCCTCGAAGCCGAGCCATTCCCGGGTGATCGGGTACCACGCCTTGTAGACGGCTTCCTTGCAGCTGAACAGGATCCGGTCCCAGTTCGTATTCGGATCCACTGTGGACAGCTCGGTGAGGTGGGCGCGCTCGGCGGGTAGGGACACCACGTCCAGCACGCCGTCGGGTAGCGGCTGGTGCGGCTCGGCGTCGATGCCGAGGGTGTGCACCTTGTCGGCCTGCGCCGCCACCGCGGCGCGGTAACCCGCGCAATGCGTGATGCTGCCGATGATCCCGCTGGGCCACTGCGGTGCGCCGCGCTCGCTGCGCAGCAGCGGTGCGGGCGGCACACCGAGTCCCTCCAGCGCCCGGCGCGCGCACCACCGACCAGTGGTGAACTCCCGGCGCCGCTTGTCCACCGCGCGCGCGATCAGCGCTTCCTCTTCGGGGAACAGGAGCACGTCGGGCGGATCGCTGAACGCCTCGGCTGAGCTGACCTCGGCGGGCAGCAGGTCCTCGATCACCAGCGGAATCCCAATCTGTGGAGTTGGGTTTACACGATTCCAGCACGCGGCTACCGTCGGTGCCATGTTCCGGACAGCGGCGCTGACCACACGAGGTTACGTGGACTTCGTGCGGGTGTCCTCCGCGCTCTGTTGCCAGTAACGGATCTTGCCTGCGGCACGCGCGTCCGGCTGCTCGTGAGCGACGGTTCTCACCGCAGCGATCACTCACGAATCCTCGCGCGCGACCTGCCGATCACCGTCTGATTCCACGATTCCCAGCGTGGCCGGTCAATCGCGGCCGCGCTGCACCCTGCCCCGCGGAGAGTGCCGATGCCTGTGTCCACCGAACGCGCGCCCACCGACGCGCCGACCGAACGAGATCCGATCGCCGTGACGACCGTGCGGACCCGCACGGCGCGGCGCGAAAACCGCGTGCCGCGTTGGCTTTTCAAGCTGATCAGCCCGATCGGCCTGGTGGTGATCTGGCAGGTGCTCAGCAGCACCGGAGTGCTCAGCGACGACACCCTCGCCTCGCCCGCCACGGTCGCCGCGACCGCGGTCGAGCTGTGGGACGAGGGGCGGTTGCAGGCGGCGATCGGCGCCTCGATGCAACGCGTCCTGGCCGGTCTGGCCATCGGGGTGGTGACCGCGATCGTGCTGGCCACGCTGTCCGGGCTGTTCCGGCGCGGCGAGGACATCATCGACGCGCCGATGCAGATGCTGCGCACGGTGCCGGTGATCGGCCTGATCCCGCTGCTGATCATCTGGTTCGGCATCGGCGAGCAGCCCAAGATCGTGCTCATCGCGCTGGCCGTCACCTTCCCGCTGTACATGAACATCTACGGCGGCATCCGCAACGTCGACGCCGGTCTGGTGGAGGCCGCCAAGACCCTCGGCCTCGGCTGGTTCGGGCAGGTCCGGCACGTGATCCTGCCCGCCGCGATGCCCAACGCCCTGGTAGGACTGCGGTATTCGCTCGGTTCGGCCTGGCTGGCGCTGGTCTTCGGCGAGACGATCAACGCCACCGCGGGCATCGGCTACGAGATGAACACGGCCCGCGAGTTCTTCCAGACCGACGTGATCGTGGTCTGCCTGGTGCTCTACGCGCTGCTCGGCCTCGTCGCCGACTTCATCGTCCGACTGTTGGAAAGGATCGTGCTGGCATGGCGACCGGCGTTCAGCGGAGCGTAGTGAAACCCGCCACGGTGCGCGGCCTGAGCCGCCATTTCGGCGACCGCGCCGTGCTCGACGGGCTCGACCTGGAGATCGAGCCCGGCCAGTTCGTGGCCCTGCTCGGCCGCAGCGGCTGCGGCAAGAGCACCTTGCTGCGCATCCTGGCCGACCTCGACCGCGAGGTGACCGGTGACGTCGAAGTGGCCGTGCGGCGTGCGGTGGCGTTCCAGGCGCCTCGGCTGATGCCGTGGAAACGCGTGTGGCGCAACGTGATCCTCGGTCTGCCGGGTCGCCCGGACAAGAAGCGGGCGGTGGCCGCGCTGGAGGAGGTCGGCCTCGGCCACCGGGTGGGCGTGTGGCCGAAGGTGCTCTCCGGCGGCGAGGCGCAGCGGGCGTCGTTGGCCCGCGCGCTGGTGCGCGAACCGGATCTGCTGCTGCTCGACGAGCCGTTCTCGGCGCTGGACGCGCTGACCCGGATCAAGGCGCAGGAGCTCGTCGGCGAACTCTGGCAGCGGCACAGGTGCGCCATCCTGCTCGTCACGCACGACGTCGAAGAGGCCCTGCTGCTGGCCGACCGGGTGCTGGTGATGCGCGACGGCCGCATCGGCTACGACAAGGTCCTCGGCCTGCAACGGCCGCGCGATGTGGCCGATCCGGCCTTCTTGGCGCTGCGCGCCGAACTGCTGTCCTGGCTGGGCGTCGGGCCCGAAGAAGGGAGTTCGCCATGACCGTCGAGTTCATCGGGATGATCGGGGCCCAGCACGTCTCGGAGATCCACGCGGCCGACGGTCCCCCGATCGACCGGGAGTTCCTGCGCGGGTTCGCCCAGGCCCACGAGGCGGCCGGGTTCGACCGGGTGCTGATCGGCTACGGGTCGAGCAGCCCGGAGAACACCCAGCTGGCCGCCTACGTGGCCGCGCACACCGAGCGGTTGGGCTTCCTGATCGCGCACCGGCCCGGCTTCATCGCCCCGACGCTGGCCGCCCGCACCTTCGCCACCGCAGACCACCTCACCGGCGGCCGGATCGCGGTGCACATCATCACCGGCGGCAACGACGCGGAGCAGCGCCGCGACGGCGACTACCTGGGCAAGGACGAGCGCTACGCGCGCACCGACGAGTACCTGGACATCCTCCACCAGGTGTGGACCGCCGAAGGCCCGGTGAGCCACGAGGGCGAGCACTACCGGTTCGAGGACTTCAGCACCCCGGTCCGCCCGGTGCAGCAGCCCCGAATTCCGCTGTACTTCGGCGGATCCTCGGACGCGGCGCTGCGCGTCGGTGGCAAGCACGCGGACGTCTACGCGATGTGGGGCGAGCCGCTGGCGCAGACGGCGGAGCAGATCGCGGCCGTCCGGAAGGCCGCCGCGGCGGCCGGGCGGGCCGAACCGCCGCGGATCAGCGTGTCGTTCCGGCCGATCCTGGGCGCCACCGAGGAGCAGGCGTGGCAGCGGGCGCACGGCATCCTCGACCGGATCAACGCGGTAGGTGGCGGGCTGGCGTCCTTCACCGGTCCGAAGACCCTGCAACCGGGCCAGCAGGTCAGCAACGTCGGTTCGCAACGCCTGCTCGCCGCCGCGGCGGCGGGGGAGTTGCACGACCGTGCACTGTGGACACCCACGGCGGCGGCCACGAACGCGGCCGGTAACTCGACAGCGCTGGTCGGCACGCCCGAGACGGTGGCGGCGGCACTGCTGGACTACGTCGACATCGGCGTCACGACGCTGCTCATCCGCGGCTACGACCCGTTCGACGACGCCGTCGACTACGGGCGGGAGCTGATCCCGTTGGTGCGCCAGGAGATCGCCCGCCGCGAGGCGGCCTGAACCGCAGGACCCGCGCGGGCCTCGGCGGACGCCACGACGTCGGCGCGGTCCTCATGAGCCGACACCTCCGCAGTGCCACCAGGTGGGCTGGCGCTGCCAAGGACAAGAACACCGGGACGCGCGCCGCGTGATTCCCGGTACCGGCGATGAGCGGAGTTGACATGACCCGGACTTGGACCGCGGAAGGGGCCTGCCGCGGCACCGTCGTGGTGCTGCCCGGCAGAGGCGAGGACCCGTCGGTCTACCAGCGCTTCGGCCGACGGCTGGCGGCCGACGGCTACGCGGTCGTGGTGCCGGAGGCCGACGACGATCCCGCAGCGTGCTTCCAGCCAGGCGTGGCGGGCTTCCTGGCGGGCACCGATGTCGGGGCGCTGCGCGCCTGGCAGCTGGCGCTGGAGATCGAACCGGACGGCCTGATCCTGGCGGGCACGCCGCTGGCGCGGGGCCAGCGCCCCGCCGACCGGGCCGAGGAGATCGGCGTGCGCACGTCGTGCCCGGTGCACCGGGCGCTGCTGGAGAACGACCCGGACTTCGAGTGGGGCCAGCTGACCGACGACGTGCCGCAGCCGCCGGAGCGACTGCCGGAGGTGCCGACCCTGCTGCTGCACGGCGACGCCGACACCCTCGCGCCGGTCGCACCGGTGACCTCGCTGGCCGCCCAGCACCCGCAGAGCTCGCTCGCGGTGTTCAAGGACGGCGTGCACGACATCCTCAACGACCGGTTCCACCGCAGCGTGGCCGCGCGCATCGTGCTGTTCTGCGAGGAGGTGGCCAAGGGCGCGGTGCTGCTGCCCGAGACCTCGGCCGCGCCCCGAGCACGCCGATCCGCTCCGGTGCACGTCTCGGCCCGGGCCGACTACTCGGTGCGGGCGCTGCGCGAGCTGGCCGGTGGCGGCCGCGAACCGGTCACCTGCGAGGTCATCGCCCGGCGGCAGGGCATCCCGCTGAATTCGCTGGTCAACCTGATGATCGAGTTGCGGCGGGCCGGGCTGGTCAGCAGCCAGCGCGGCTGCGAGGGCGGCTACTGGCTGGCGCGCCCGGCCGAGAAAATCACGGTCGGTGAGGTTGTGCGAGCGGTCGAAGGTGCGGTTACCTCGGTACACAGCGGTTCACCCGGCGCCGAGATCTGGCGCGAACTCGACCGGCGGGTCACCGGGTTCCTCGACGGTGCGCCGCTGGTCGGCTGGTGAGAAAGGATCGGCGATGACCGAGCACGACGCGTTCCACCCGGATTTCTCGACCCCGGTGCCCGCGGCGCAGCGCCGCGAGCTGCGCACCCGGGTGCACCACGTCCGGGCCGCCGACCTCGACCACAAGACCGCGCAGACCGAGGGCATGCGGCGGCTCGCGGCGGTCAGCGGCGACCTGGTCGGTTCGGAGGAGATCTGGATGGGGGAGACGCACGTCGCCCCGTCCACGGCATCGGACAACCACCACCACGGCGAGTCGGAGACGGCGATCTACGTGGTCAGCGGCCACCCGGAGTTCGTCTTCCACGACGGCTCCGAGGAAGTGCGCATCAAGACGGAGCCGGGCGACTACATCTTCGTGCCGCCGTTCGTCCCGCACCGCGAGGAGAACCCCGATCCCAACGACCCGGCGGTGGTGGTGATCGCCCGCAGCACCCAGGAGGCGATCGTGGTCAACCTCCCCGAGCTCTACCACCTGGAACCGGAGTCCGACTGAGCTCCGGTCCAGGCTTCGGCGAATGCGCGGACGGGTGATCGCGCGGCGGAACCTCGGATGCGGTCTCGGCTCCGCCGCTCGCCCGACACCGGGGTCCCGCCTGCGGATTCGCGCGAATTCCTCAGTCGGTGCTCACCACGGCGATGAGGTCGCCTTCCGCGACGGTGTCGCCCTCCGCCACCGCCAGGCGGGTGACCACGCCGTTGGTTTCGGTGATGACCGGGATTTCCATCTTCATCGATTCAAGGACGGCCAACTCTTCGTCGGCCCGCACCGACGCGCCTTCGGCGACCAGCAGCTTCCCCACGCTGGCGACCATTTCGGCCCTGATCTCCATGCATCCCCTCTCCCGGGCGCTACAGGCGATGATCCGGTCGATCACGCCGGTCCCAGTCTCCGGAGGCGCATCGCGGGAAATCAAGGACCTTGGCCGGAACCGACAGGTTGCGCCCGGGTTCTGGTAGGGCGAAACCCTTGACCGATACCCGCGCCCGGGCTATCGCCGCCCTGGCGGGCTGATCGACCAGGCGCGGCGAGGGTCGGCCGAATCACTCGATGGAGCCGGGCGATGACCTGGTGTGCTCCGGCGAGGCGCGTGCCGGGACCTGCTCGGGGTGGGTTAAAGTCTTTCGGTTCTTCCACGGGTGTTTCCCGCGGCCTGGCGAACTCGGCGTGATCGACCGATCACGCATCAGTGGTTGATGTCGGTCGCCTGATCGAGAGGACCCAGTTGGCCACGGTGCAGTTCGAGTCCGGCCACGCCGTGCTTCACCTGGGCGGCCTCCCGGATCGGCTTCGCGGTTTCGTCGTGAACCACTCCCGCGGCATCATCGGATTCTCGATCCCGATGGTCATCGCGTCGTTCGTGCTGCTGGTGCTGCTGCGGCGGGCCGGGTTGGTGCACGGTTCCGGGATCGACTACCAGGTGTACCGCTGGGCGGTGCACACCTGGCTCGCCGGCGGCGACATCATGAACACCGCCCCGATGGTCAGCATCGGGCGAGTGCTGCCCTGGGTGTACCCGCCGTTCGCGCTGCTGCCGCTGCTGCCGTTCGCGTTGCTGCCGTTCGTCGCCGGGCTGCTGGCGCTCTACATCGTCGACCTGCTCGCCATCGGCGCGGCGTTGTACCTGATCACCCGGCACATGTGGCCGGTGGTGGGGACGCGGGGCGCTGCTGCGGTGGCGATGGCGTTGTTGCCGTGGGCGCTGTTCCTGGAGCCGGTGTACGCCTCGTTCGGGCTCGGCCAGATCAACATCGCGCTGCTGGGGCTGGTTATCGTCGACTGCCTGGCGCGCAGCCCGCGCTGGCCGCGCGGACTGCTGATCGGCATCGCCGCGGCGATCAAGCTCACTCCGGTGGCGTTCCTGCTGTTCTTCCTGTTCCGCAAGGACTTCCGGGCCGCGGTGGTGGTGGTCGTGACGGCGATCATCGGCACTCTGGCGGGCTTCGCGCTGAACTACCAGGCCGCCGTGGAGTACTGGTTCGGCAAGGGTCCGGCGCACGGCGTCAGCGGATCCGCCTTCCACACCAACCAGTCGATCATGGGTGGGCTCGCCCGGCTCGAACTGCCGAGCCCGGCGCAGCACGCGCTGTGGCTGGTGCTTTCGCTGGCCTGCACCGCCGTCGTGGTGTTCGCGATCCGCCGCGTCGAACCGGTGCTGGCGGTGGCGGCCAACGGATTGCTGGCACTGCTGGTGTCGCCGACGTCGTGGTCGGATCATTGGGTGTGGTGCGCACCGGCGCTGCTGGTGATGCTCGGATACGCCGTTCGGCTGCGCAGTCCGGGTTGGCTGCTCGTCGCCGGGGTGACGTTGGTGACCGTGTTGGTCGCGTCGTTCCGGATGCTGCCCACCGGCCCGCCGTGGACCCCGTTGCAGCACCTGTTCGGCAATCCGTACCTGCTGCTCGGGTTGGCACTGCTCGCGCTTCTCGGCCGATATGTCCGGAATCAACCGCGGTCGACTACGCCGGAAGAACCATTGGCACCAGTGGAGATCCGGCCCTGATCTGGCCGCGCGGAGTGCCGTTGACCCGGTATTTTCGCGAGTCGAGGGACTCGACATTGGACGGTTGGTGAGGTTAACTCGTTGGCATTCGGGTGATTCTGTTTTCGTGTACGCAACGTGTTCCCGCGATCACGAAAATGGTTTGTTCTGAACCGAATCCGAACCGGTTGAACAGCGATTCGGTGGTCCGCAAGAAGATCGTGAACAATGCCACTCGCGGCGGGTCAACAGTCGCGTATGGACAATGTTGTGGTGCAGAATTCCCCGGGCTCGCGGGATTGCGACAACGCCGTCTCAATGACTGGGAGCGCCGTCATCTTCGCTTAACTTCGTGTTACTTAACAGTAGCTTTCCGGGCGCTCGCTATGTAGAGTGCCTCAAACTGACCAAGAGTGCAACGGCGCATCCTTTTGTCAGTGCCCCCAAAGGTTCTCGCCGGATCGCGGTGGGTGAGTCATGCCCTGCTGCGGCCCGCGGCCTGACGACGGGAGGTCCGATGCCCCATTCTCAGCATGCAAGAAACATGGCGCAGCGCAGCGCCGCTGCCCAGGGACTTTACGACCCGGCTTTCGAACACGACGCGTGCGGTGTCGCGTTCGTCGCCGACCTGCGCGGTCGGCGAAGTCACGACCTGGTCCGCAAAGCGCTGACTGCGTTGCGGAATCTGGAGCATCGCGGCGCCAAGGGCGCCGACCCGGAGACCGGGGACGGCGTCGGGCTGCTGACCCAGATCCCGGACGCCTTCTTCCGCGCGGTCGTCGACTTCGACCTGCCCGAAGGCGGCGGCTACGCGGTGGGCACCGCGTTCCTCCCGGCCGAAGCCGACGACGCGGCGCAGGCCGTGGCGGACATCGAGCGGATCGTGGCCGAGGAAGGCCTGCGGCTGCTCGGCTGGCGTGAACTCCCGGTCCGGCCCGACACCGCCGGAACCGCGGCGCGCGAGACGATGCCGAGCTTCCGCCAGCTCTTCCTCGGCCACGGTACCGATGCCGCGCACGGCGAGACGGCGCTGGAGTTCGAGCGGCGCGCGTTCTGCGTCCGCAAGCGCGCCGAACACGAAGCCGACGTGTACTTCCCGAGCCTGTCGGCGCGCACCATCGTCTACAAGGGGATGCTGACCGAGGCCCAGCTCGCCGCGTTCTACCCCGACCTGACCGACGAGCGCTTCGCCAGCGCGATCGGACTGGTGCACTCCCGGTTCTCCACCAACACGTTCCCGTCTTGGCCGCTGGCACACCCGTACCGGTTCATCGCGCACAACGGCGAGATCAACACGCTCAAGGGCAACCGCAACTGGATGCGGACCCGCGAGAGCATGCTGACCACCGACCTGATCCCGGGCGACCTGCGGCGGCTCTACCCGATCGCCACGCCGGAGGCCAGCGACTCGGCGACCTTCGACGAGGTGCTGGAACTGCTGCACCTGGGCGGTCGATCGCTGCCGCACGCGGTGCTGATGATGATCCCGGAGGCGTGGGAGAACCACGCCGAGATGGACCCGGCCCGCCGCGCGTTCTACGAGTTCCACAACTACCTGATGGAACCGTGGGACGGCCCAGCGCTGGTGGCGTTCACCGACGGCACCCAGATCGGCGCGGTGCTGGACCGCAACGGGCTGCGACCGGGCCGCTACTGGGTGACCGAGGACGGTCTGGTGGTGCTGGCCAGCGAGGTCGGCGTGCTGGAGGTCGACGCGGACAAGGTGGTCCGCAAGGGCCGCTTGCAGCCGGGCCGGATGTTCCTGGTCGACACCGAAAAAGGCCGGATCATCGACGACGACGAGATCAAGGGTGAACTCGCCGCCGAATATCCGTACCAGGAATGGCTGGACGCCGGTGTGCTGCACCTGGCCGACCTGCCCGAGCGCGAACGCGAGCTGCCCTCGCACGATTCGCTGGTGCACCGGCAGCAGGTCTTCGGCTACTCGCAGGAAGAGTTGGGCGTGCTGCTGGGGCCGATGGCCACCACCGGCGCCGAGCCGATCGGCTCGATGGGCAACGACGTGCCCTTCGCCGCGTTCTCCGAGCGGCCCAGGCAGCTGTTCGACTACTTCACCCAGCTGTTCGCGCAGGTCACCAACCCGCCGTTGGACGCGATCCGGGAAGAACTGGTCACCTCGCTGGGCACCCACGTCGGCCCGGAGCACAACCTGCTCGACCACCACCCGGCGGCCTGCCGCCAGCTGGTGCTGCCGTTCCCGGTGCTGGACAACGACCAGCTCGCCAAGATCGTGCACCTCAACGACGACGGCGACCGGCCGGGCCTGAAGCCCGCGGTGATCGAGTCGACCTACCGCGTCGCTGGTGGCGGGCAGGCGCTGCGGGCCCGGCTCGACGAGATCTGCGACGAGGTCTCGGCGGCCGTCGAGGCTGGGGCGCACGTGCTGGTGCTCTCCGACCGCTCGGCCGACGCCGAGCACGCGCCGATCCCGTCGCTGCTGGCCACCGGAGCCGTGCACCACCACCTGGTGCGCGAGAAGAAGCGCACCCAGGTGGGGCTGATCGTCGAGGCCGGTGACGTCCGCGAAGTGCACCATGTCGCTTTGCTCATCGGTTACGGCGCCGCTGCCGTTAACCCGTATGTGGCGATGGCGACCGTCGAAGATCAGGTGCGCGGCGGCGCCATCCAAGGTGTGGACGAGAAGCAGGCCACCGCGAACCTGATCAAGGCGTTGGGCAAGGGCGTGCGCAAGACCATGTCCAAGATGGGAGTGTCCACTGTGGCCTCCTACACCGGTGCGCAGATCTTCGAGGCGATCGGACTCGGCGACGAGGTCGTGCAGCAGTGCTTCACGGGCACCACTTCCCGGCTCGGCGGCGTCGGATTCGACGTGCTGGCCGAGGAAGTCGCCGCGCGGCACCGGCAGGCCTATCCCGCCGACGGGGTGCAGGCCCCGCACCGGACGCTGCCGGTCGGCGGCGAATACCAGTGGCGGCGGGAAGGCGAGCCGCACCTGTTCAACCCGAAGACCGTGTTCAAACTCCAACATTCCACGCGCAGCGGGCGCTACGAGGTGTTCAAGGAGTACACCCAGGCCGTCGACGACCAGTCGCGGGAACTGATGACCCTGCGCGGGTTGTTCAAGTTGCGCGACGGCGTGCGCGCACCGGTGCCGATCGACGAGGTCGAGCCGGTTTCCGCCATCGTCAAGCGATTCGCCACCGGCGCCATCTCCTACGGGTCGATTTCCCAGGAGATGCACGAGGTGCTGGCCATCGCGATGAACCGGTTGGGCGGCAAGTCCAACACCGGTGAAGGCGGCGAGGACGCCGAGCGGTTCACCCCGGACGCGGGCGGTGATTCGCGGCGTTCGGCCATCAAGCAGGTGGCCAGCGGCCGGTTCGGGGTGACCAGCGAATACCTGGTCAACTCCGACGACATCCAGATCAAGATGGCGCAGGGCGCCAAGCCCGGCGAAGGCGGCCAGCTGCCGGGCCACAAGGTGTACCCGTGGGTCGCCAAGACCCGGCACTCCACGCCGGGCGTCGGGTTGATCTCGCCGCCGCCGCACCACGACATCTACTCGATCGAAGACCTGGCGCAGCTGATCCACGACCTGAAGAACGCCAACCCCCGGGCGCGGATCCACGTCAAGCTGGTCTCCGAAGTCGGCGTCGGCACGGTCGCCGCGGGAGTGTCCAAGGCACACGCCGACGTGGTGCTGATCTCCGGCCACGACGGCGGAACCGGTGCCTCGCCGCTGTCGTCGATCAAGCACGCCGGTGGCCCTTGGGAGCTCGGATTGGCCGAGACGCAGCAGACACTGCTGGCCAACGACCTGCGCGACCGGATCGTGGTGCAGACCGACGGCCAGCTCAAGACCGGTCGCGACGTGGTGATCGCGGCACTGCTGGGTGCCGAGGAGTTCGGCTTCGCCACCGCACCGCTGGTCGTCTCCGGCTGCATCATGATGCGGGTCTGCCACCTCGATACCTGCCCGGTGGGCGTGGCCACCCAGAACCCGCAGCTGCGCGCGAAGTTCACCGGCAAGGCCGAATACGTGGTGAACTTCTTCGAGTTCGTCGCGCAGGAAGTCCGGGAATACCTGGCAGCGCTGGGTTTCCGCACGCTGGCCGAGGCGATCGGGCACGCCGACCTGCTGGACACCTCCGAGGCCGTGCGGCACTGGAAGACCCAGGGCCTGGACCTCACGCCCATCACGCACGTGCCCGAACTGCCCGGCGGCGCGGCGCGGCACCAGACCACCGGGCAGGACCACGGTCTGGAGAAGGCGTTGGACAACACGCTGATCCAGCTGTGCGAAGGTGCGCTCAAGGAAGGCTCCCCGGTTCGGCTGGACATCCCGGTGCGCAACGTCAACCGCACGGTCGGCACCATGCTCGGCTCGGAGCTGACCCGGCGGTGGGGCGGCGAAGGTCTGCCGGACGACACGATCGACGTGACGTTCACCGGTTCGGCCGGGCAGTCCTTCGGCGCGTTCCTGCCGCGCGGCATCACGCTGCGACTGCTGGGCGACGCCAACGACTACGTCGGCAAGGGCCTCTCCGGCGGGCGGATCGTGATGCGCCCGGACGCGTCGGCGCCGTTCGCCGCCGAGCAGAACATCATCGCGGGCAACGTGCTGCTCTACGGCGCAACCGGCGGCGAGCTGTTCGTGCGCGGCGTGGTCGGCGAGCGGTTCTGCGTGCGCAACTCGGGTGCCGTGGCGGTCGTCGAAGGCGTCGGTGACCACGGTTGCGAGTACATGACCGGCGGTCGCGTGGTGATCCTCGGCGGGATCGGGCGCAACTTCGCGGCGGGCATGTCCGGCGGCGTCGCCTACCTGCTGGACCTGGACACCAAGCGGATCAACCCCGAGATGGTGGACCTGGACCCGCTCGACGACGCCGACCGGGAGTTCCTGCACGACCGGGTGCGACGGCACTACGAGCAGACCGAGTCGCAGGTGGCCCGCGAACTGCTCGCCGACTGGGACAGCGCGGTCGAGCGCTTCGGCAAGGTCATGCCGAAGGACTTCAAGCGGGTGCTCGCCGCCCGAAGCGCCGCCGAACGCGACGGGCGCGACGTCAACGAGGCGATCATGGAGGCCGCACATGGCTGATCCCAAGGGGTTCATGACGACGCCGCGGGAGGTGCCGCAGCGTCGCCCGGTGGACGTGCGCATCAAGGACTGGCGCGAGGTCTACCTGGAGTTCGAGCAGCCGAAGCTGCAGAAGCAGGCCGGTCGCTGCATGGACTGCGGGATTCCGTTCTGCCACCAGGGTTGTCCGCTGGGCAACCTGATCCCGGAGTGGAACGACCTGGTGTGGCGGGACGACTGGCAGGACGCCGCGCAGCGACTGCACGCCACGAACAACTTCCCGGAGTTCACCGGGACGCTGTGCCCCGCGCCGTGCGAGGCGGCCTGCGTGGTCGGCATCAACGACGATCCGGTCAGCATCAAGCAGGTCGAGATCTCGATCATCGACAAGGCCTGGGACGCCGGTCTGGTCCAGCCGCAGCTGCCGCGCACCCGCACGGGCAAGAAGGTCGCGGTGGTCGGCTCCGGGCCCGCCGGACTCGCCGCGGCGCAGCAGCTGACCCGCGTGGGCCACCGCGTGGTGGTCTACGAGCGGGCGGATCGCATCGGCGGACTGCTGCGCTACGGCATCCCCGAGTTCAAGATGGAGAAGAGCCGGTTGGACCGGCGGCTGGGGCAGATGCGCGCCGAGGGCACCGAGTTCCGCCCCGGCGTGAACGTCGGGGTGGACATCACGGTGGAGCGACTGCGCGCCGACTACGACGCGGTGGTGCTCGCCGGTGGTGCCACGCAGGCCCGCGACCTGCCGGTACCGGGGCGCTCGCTGGACGGCGTGCACCAGGCGATGGAGTACCTGCCGCTGGCCAACAAGGTGCAGGAGGGCGACCTGGCCCGCTCGCCGATCAACGCCGAGGGCAAGCATGTCGTCGTCATCGGCGGCGGTGACACCGGCGCGGACTGCGTCGGCACCGCGCACCGCCAGGGCGCGGCTTCGGTGACGCAGCTGGAGATCATGCCGATGCCCCCGGCGTCGCGCGGTGAAGGGCACCCGTGGCCGACGTATCCGATGATCTACCGGGTCTCCTCGGCGCACGAGGAGGGCGGGCAGCGGTTGTACTCGGTGAACACCCAGGAGTTCCTGGGTGACGCCAACGGTCGGGTGCGCGCGCTGCGACTGGTCGAGGTGCGCCGCACGAACGCCGGATTCGAGCCGGTCGAGGACACCGACCGGGAACTACCCGCCCAGCTGGTGCTACTCGCGATGGGCTTCGTCGGCCCAGAACGCGCAGGCCTGTTGGAGGACCTCGGCGTAGACCTGGACCCACGCGGCAACGTCGCCCGCGACGACAACTTCATGTCCAATGTGGACGGAGTCTTCACAGCGGGCGACATGGGCCGAGGCCAATCCCTCATAGTCTGGGCCATCGCCGAAGGCCGCTCAGCAGCAGCCGGAGTGGACCACTACCTAACCAACCGCCAAATCCTCCCAACCCCAATCCACCCAACAGACCGCCCCCTCACGTACCCAGCGCGAGTTTCCGAGGTGAAGGGCACCTTTGACCGACTTACCCGGTCAAAGGTGCCCTTCAGCCACCACACGATGGGTGGATAGGGTCATCGGAGCGGATCGGGCGTCGCGGGGGTTCACCTCGCCGGGGCATGGGTGAAGGGCACCTTTGACCGGCTTAGTCGGTCAAAGGTGCCCTTCACCCATCAGGCTGCTGGTCGTACGGCGGTTACTGGGGGGCGTGGGCGTTGGGTTGCCAGGTGGTATGCGCCTCGGAGTTGTTCCACCACAGTGCTTGGGGCAGACCGTAGTTGCGTTGGCAGGGTGTGTACGACGATGATGCCAGCCGCTGTCATCGTCGAATGTCGTTGCACGGTCGCGTCGTAGCTGATCGGCGATAGGTGATAGGCACGCGAGTCGATTTGCCAGGCCAAACCGACCTCGTCGATCCAGCCGTCCGGAATGCCGAGCAGCTTGCCGGAACCGTCCAGTACCCGGACGTTCCACTGCATCGGAGGTAGGCCACTCCGCTCTGCCAACCGGAATGCCCAACCTTCGGCGACGGAATGTACGTTTGCGAGCATTTCATCGAGCACGATCCGACACAGGCGGGTCCCTCTGCCGGACCCTGCCTCCAACTCCTTCTTCAGAAGCTGCGGCTGTACCAAGCCGCGTTGGACGGCCTCCGCAAGCAGTGCTCGGATCTCGTCGAGTTTCCGGAACCGGCGTGCGGCATCGAGCAGCGCGCGGACCAGCGGGGCTACCCGGAAGCCCGCGCGCTTCTCAGGTACCGGGAGGCGTGTGGTTCTCTCGACGGTGACGAATTTCGAGCTGATACATCGAGATCGGTGAGGTATCAGGACGTGCACTGCAACCGCTTCCGGCAGGCGTTGCAGGCCGCCCAATTGTGCCGCGTTGACTCCGGTCAGCATGGCGTCCGGCCCGGCGTAGCGCAGGGCGGCGTCATAACGCTGCTCCATTGTCAGGTGTCCAGTGGAAAGCTGTATGACACCGGGCAACAGCCTTCGCCAGGGGCCGCCCGGATCAGTCCGATCTATGACTGTTTGTCGTGGCACACCTAGTTCGTCGAGTTCTCGGGTTGTGATGATTCCGTTCTTCGCGACGGTCGCTACCGCGTCCCAGTCGACTGGTGTCTTTCGAGGCATGCTCCCACGATCGCCAAGATTTCCAACGCACTCCAGTACATTTCGACAATCTGTGGACAGAACGATCCGCTGTGGATAACTCGCGTCACTCGAACGGGTAGCGAGCGAAGGGCACCTTTGACCGGCATACTCGGTCAAAGGTGCCCTTCACTCGGTGTTTGGTTGGGTTAGAGGTTGGTGAGGAAGGTTTTTATCTTTGTTGTTGGGGGGTGGGTTAGGGCTTGGGTTAGGCGGAGGATTTGGGGGGTTTCTAGGGCTGCGGCGGTTACTTGGGGTTCGTTGGTGAAGGCTTCTGTGGGTGGGGCGTCGGTGATGATTCGGCCCTGGGCCAGGAAGATGGTTCGGTCGAAGTTTTCGGCGCAGAAGTCCATGTCGTGGGTGATTGCGACGACCGTTTTGCCCTGTTCGTGGAGGTTGTCGATGATGTTCGCGATGTTGCGGACCGCGTTGTGGTCTTGGCCGGTGGTGGGTTCGTCGAACACGACGATCGGGGTGTCCATGGCCAGGACGGCGGCCAGTGCGACGAGTTTCCGGTCCGAAAGGGACAGTTCGTAGGGGTGCGCGTCGGCGTGGTCGGTGAGACCGGTGGCGGCCAGCGCCGAGGACACCAGTTCCGCGCGGCGGGTTTCGGAGTAGCCGAGGTTGCGAGGGCCGAACTCGACGTCCTGGCGGACTGTTCGGGCGAAGAGTTGCTGATCGGGGTTCTGGAACAGGTAGCCGACCTTGGCCGCCAGTTGCGCGATGCTGTGCTCGGCGGTGTTCCAGCCGTCCACCGTGACCGTGCCCGAGGTGGGTTTCACGATGCCGTTGAGGTGGCGCACCAGCGTCGTCTTCCCGGCGCCGTTCTGACCAGCGATGGCGACCCGCTCACCCGCGTCGATTCGCAGCGACACCCCGTCCAGCGCCGTGACGCCGTTCGGGAAGCGGTAGACCAGCGACTCGATCTCGATGCTCATCCGGCGTCTCCCAGCGACTCGGTGAAACCGGCGACCGCGGCGGGCAGGGTGACCGGCAGG
This sequence comes from Saccharopolyspora antiqui, assembly GCF_052246905.1. Taxonomy (NCBI): domain Bacteria; kingdom Bacillati; phylum Actinomycetota; class Actinomycetes; order Pseudonocardiales; family Pseudonocardiaceae; genus Saccharopolyspora; species Saccharopolyspora antiqui. The sequence goes on along the minus strand of NZ_JBQQBO010000026.1, from coordinate 75,219 downwards.
GGCCGTTCGGTCGGCCAGCGCCCGAGTTCCGCGGCGCGGCGCGCCACATCGGTGAAGCGCGTGGTGCCCACCCCCCACTCGGGCAGTCGCGGATCGGCCAACACCTCTTCGGGCGGGCCGTCCAGCTGGACCGAACCGCCGACGAGCACCAGCAGCCGGTCGGTGTACTCGGCGAGCTGTTCCAGCTTGTGCTCGACCAGCAGCACCGTGATGCCGCTGTCGCGCAGTTCGTCGAGGGCGGTGAACACCAGTCGGCTGCCCGCCGGGTCGAGTTGCGAGGTGGGCTCGTCGAGCACCAGCACCCGGGGCTGCATCACCAGCACCGCGGCCAGGGCGACGAGTTGCTGCTGTCCGCCGGAGAGCTCGTACGGCGAGCGGTCGGCGAGATGAGTGATCTGCAGCCGCTCCAACATCCCGTCGATCCGGCTGACCATCTCCGGCCGCGCCACGCCGAGGTTCTCCAGCCCGAAGGCCAGTTCTTCGCGGACGGTGTACTTGGCGCCGGAGATCTGGTTGAACGGGTTCTGCAGCACCAACCCGACCTCGGTGACCACTTCCGCCAGCGGCGTGTCGGCCACCACCCGCCCGGCGGTGGTGACGCTCCCGGTGAACTCGCCGCCGAGGGCGTGCGGGATGAGTCCGGCCGCGGCGTAGGCCAGCGTCGACTTGCCCGCTCCGCTGGGGCCGACCAGCCCGCACACCTGGCCTTCCGGGATGGTCACCGCGATGTCCCGCAGCACCGGCGCGGTGCTGGTCGGGTAGGCGTAGTTGAACTGGCTGAACTCGATCACGAGAACACCCCCAGCGCGTTGGCGGCGAGCGCGGCGACCGCGCAGATCCACAACGCCCAGCGTCCCACCCGCTGGCCGTTGGTATCCGCGATCACCTCGAAGTTGGTGCGCCGCGTCGGGGCGCCGAAGGCGCGCGCCTCCATCGCGATCGCCCTTTCCTCGACGTCGGTGAAAGCGCCCAGCACCAGCGGTCCGACCAGCGGCAGCAGTGTCCGTGCGCGGCGCAGCGGGCCGCCGTCGAGTGCCAGGCCGCGCGCCTGCTGGGCCTGGCGGATCAGTTGGGCGCGGGCGCGGAAGGTGGGGATGATCTGCAGCGTCGCCGACACCACGTAGCTGATGTTGGGCGGCAGCCCGCGCTGCACCAGCGCGGTCATCAGCGTGCCGGGGTGCGTGGTCAGCAGCAGGAACAGGAAGGCGTCGACGAGCACCAGCAGCCGCAGCCCCGTCTGGGTGGCGAACAGCAGGCCGTCCTGCTGCACCTCCAGCGGACCGAGGTGGGCGATGACCGGTCCTTCGCCGGGGTAGAACAGGCCCTGCGCGAGGAAGATCAGCAGCAGGAACGGCACGAAGAACTTCAACGTCACCGAGCAGAACCGGCCGAGCACACCGGCAACGGCGACCGCCGCGACCAGCACGACCCACAGCAGCGCGGAGAACCAGATCGGGTTGATCGCGAACGCCGCGATGATCACGACGATCGCGAACACCAGCTTGGTGATCGGGTTCAGGCGGTGCACCCGGGATTCGCCGAACTGGTAGAAGGTCATCGCGCCGCTCCCTGCAGCACGGCGGTGCGCCGACCGAACACCGCGTGTTCGCGCACGAACGGCGAGCGTTCTCGGAACCTGGCCGGTAGCCCGGCGAGGATCAGGAAGGCGATCGCGAAGGTCACCACTTTGTCCAGCGGGTCGGTGGCCAGCCCGGTCAGCGTGGCGGCGTCCAGCAGGCTGTTGCCGAAGGCCTGGAAGGTGGCCTGCAGCGCGGTGCGGCCCGGCGATCCGCCGCCGCCGAAGACGAACGCCGCGATCGGCGCGGACAGCATCCCGGCGGCCACCCCGGTGATCAGGCCCGCGGGCAGCGCCGTCCAGAGGCGGCGGAACGCGCCGATGCGGGCGGCCAGCCCGGCCAACATGCCGATCGCCGCGGCGGCGACCGAGAACGGCAGCAGCGGTGGCGAGATCGTCAAGCCCCAGATGATGTTGGACAGCGCCCCCGTTGCCGCGCCCGCGGCCGGTCCAGCGAGCGCGCCGACGATGACGGTGCCGATCGAGTCCAGGTAGACGGGCAGGCCCAGCATGTTGACCAGCTGCCCGATCACCACGTTGATCGCGATCGCCACCGGCAACATCGCCACCGTGGAGGTGGGCAGCCGGGCGGTGGCCCCGGCGATGACCAGCAGGGAGCCGATCAGGTATCCGCCGAGCGCGATCAGCGCCGCCGAACTGCCGTGCCCGGTTTCGTGCAGGCTCGACGGCCGCTCGATGAGCAGGTAGAGGTAGGTAACCAGGATCACCGCGGTGCCGATGGTGACGTATGCCCACGGTGGCAGCCGAAGTCCGGAGTGGACGGTGCTCATGGCGTTGCCTCCTGCGGAACGTGCCGAGTGGCTCTGACAGGCGGGACGTCACCAGCGACGACGGGCAGCTAGCCGACCACTGCAAGCGTTTGCAGCAGACTGCCACAACGCGCACCGCCGGTAAAGCCCGAGGAAGGTTTCAGCTCCGTTGAGCTCGTTTTACCTGGCAGCCCCCTGCGGGAGTTGCTGTTTCGGCGATCCAAAAGATGGAAGACGGGCTTTCAGCGGCGTCGGTGGAGTCCGGCGGGTGCGCCTCGGTCGGGCACCGGTTCGAAGTGGGTCAGGAAGTACGAGCGCGTCGCCGGTGTCCAGGGAACCCGCCGGTGCCTGAGGTCGGACAACCAGACGTACTCGGCGGTCTCGAACGCCGCCAGCCAGGCCGCTTCGACCTCCGGCACCTCGCCCGCGCCGGTGAGGGCGTTGCGGCCGCGCCGAACGCGTAGTCGGTGCCGATCGCGTCGACCATCGCAGCGCAGTCCGGAGACTCGGCGACGAACCGGTCCGCCGCGATGGTCAGCGACACCTGATCGGCCAACACGCAGGTGCCCTCGGGTATCGCCCGCGCGGCGGATGCGCCGGGTTGGCAGGCCGGTCCTCGCACGTGGATGCCGACGAGCTGGGTGATCAGACGCGAACACCGGGGATTCGCCCGATGCGCGAGAAGGCAACCCCGATCGTCAACGCCAGAAAAGGCATCAGGAACGACGCGTAGTGGTAGTAGTAGTTGACCCGCAGCAAGAAGATCAGCGCGGTCGCGGCGGTCGTCGCAGCACTCACCGCGGCCAACTCACCGCACTCGTTTCGCCGAAAACCAGCCGATATAGCCGCGATGACCAGACCACTGAGGACCAACGTCGCCGCGATGACTCCGATCACGTCGCTCGGTCAGGCCCGAGACGCTCTCGATTTCCGCGATGGGAGTGCGTTGATCATCACGTCGAGGCGGCGCCTGTCCCAAGGTCGACGCAGCCACCCGGAGGGCCCGGTCCCAACCGGCGATCGCGTGCCAGCCGCAAGGCCGGAAACCTCCGGTGCAGAGCGGAATTTCCGGTAGACCGACCAGCGGGAGCCGGTCCGATCTGCCGCAGCGGAACTCCTACGGGCTCACCTGGTCTGAGCGGCCACTCACGCGGTGGGCGAGGTGGTGGCTGCGCCGCTCGGCGGTGGTTGTGAGCTGGGCGGCGGCTCCGAGCTCGTCGGAGGCGGCGGCGTTGAAGACGGCGGTGGAGGCGGCGGTACGGATGTGCTCGGCGGCGGGGGAGGTGGTGCGGTCGTGCTCGGCGGCGGGGGAGGTGGTGCGGTCGTGCCCGGTGGCGGGGGAGGTGGTGCGGTCGTGCCCGGTGGCGGGGGAGGTGGTGCGGTCGTGCCCGGTGGCGGAGGCGCGCCGGGCGGTGGTGCGGCACCCGGCGGCGGCATCGGCGGTGGCGGGGCTGCCGCGGCGAGCATCGGTGCACCGGGCGGGGGTGGTGTGAGCGCGAGGACGGCGTCCTCCGGCGGGATCGACGTGTCGTTGGGCGTCGGCATGGCGCCTCGGGCGTAGGCGTCGGCCCAGGAGAGCACCGTGCGGACGTAGGACTCGGAGTGGTTGTAGCGGAACACCGCTGCGGCCAGCTGGGCCCGGTCGCGCAGGTTCCCGCCGCCAGCGCACAGGTATTGCCCGGCCGCGCGCGTCGCGTCGAAGACGTTGTGCGGGTCGCTGATTCGGTCGTCGTTGCCGTCCACCGCGTAGTTGCGCCAGGTGGACGGGATGAACTGCATCGGGCCGACGGCGCGGTCCCAGGTCGTGTCGCCGTCCAACCGGCCGTTGTCGGTGTCGGCAATGGCGGCCACGCCGGGGCCGCCTGCCAACTGCGGGCCCAGGATCGGCGACAGCGTTCGGCCGTCGGTGTCCACCCGGCCGGAGCGTGCGTGGTTCGACTCGATGCGCCCGATTCCCGCCAGGACCGACCAGTGCACCCCGCAGCCCGGATCGGTGCGCGCGAGCGTTCGCTCGGCCCGCTGGTAGGCGGCCAGCACCGAGGCGGGAATGCCCAGCGGCCCGACCGGGGCCCGGTCCGCCGGTTCGGCGTGCGCGGACAGGTCCTCGCTGGTGCGCACCTCGTCCAGGAACTCCGGGCTCAGCTGCTCGTCGGCGGGCAATTCGCCGTCGGTGGCCAGGTCCGGCGGCAGTTGCGGCGCGGCGCGGACCGGCGTCGGGACTGGTTCGTGCCGGATGTCGCCGCGCAGCATCAACACCGGTACCAGGGCGACCAGCAGGCCGGTCGTCACCGCGGTGAACCGCTCGCCGCGGTTGAACAGGCCGTGCGAATCCAATTCCGGTCACCTCCACGCGGGTCAATCCCGGCGCTCGACCCTGCCTGAGCGCACCGGATTTGTGAACCACCAGAAGCCGTCCGAATTGGGAACTCCAAGCGACGAACAGGTTGCTCCGATCGGCCCGTCGCGGCTCGGACCGATCGGCTGATCGCCTTCTTGAAAGTGCGCGATCGATGAGTTCTGCTGGGCTGGCTGACGATCTTCACCGAGACGGCCGATGCCCACCGGCGGCGGGTTCGACGCCCCTGCGGCGTGGCGGTGGCTCTTCCAGGAGGTGCGTGGTGGGTCTTTCGCGGCGAGCGCTCTTTCGGTACAGCGGACGCGCGGCGGCCGGGCTCGGTTCCGGCTGGTTGTTGAGCCGGTTGGCCGGTGAATCCGTCGCCGTCGCGGCGCCGGACGCGGCAGGTGCCAGGCAGCTCACCCTCCAGGAGGCCACCAATGCGGCCGCCGCGCTGTCCCCGGATGGCGGCACCGTCGTGTTCGACCTGCTGAACATGCTGTGGGTGCTGCCGGTAACCGGCGGCGCGGCCGTTCGGCTCACCGATGTGGTGCAGGAAGCCAGCGAGCCCGACATCTCCCCGGACGGGCGGCGCATCGTGTGCCAGTCCTATCAGGACGGACAGTTCCACCTGGTGCTGCTGAACATCGACGGTACCGGGCTGATCAGGCTCACCGACGGGCCAGGTGACCACCGCGAACCCCGGTTCTCCCCGGACGGCACCCGGATCGCGTTCTCCGGCGAGACCAGTGGCCGCTACGGCATCCGGGTGCTGGAGCTGGCGACCGGCGAGATCAGCGACTGGACCAGCGGCACCCAGCAGGAGGCGCATCCGGTGTGGTCGCCGGATGGCTCGCTGATCGCCTTCACCAGCGGTGCGGCCAACGCGCCGCAGAAGATCGAAGCGGTCGACGCCGCCGGGGCGCGTCACGGCCTGGTCGAGGTGTCCGACGGCCAACTCGCCGGACCGTCGTTCGCACCCGGCGGCAGGCTGAGCTACGTGCACCTGACCGATTCGGAGACCGCGCTCATCGTCGGCGACCGCAAGATTTCGCAGCCGGGCGAGGACGTGTTCCCGTTCGCGCCGCGCTGGTTCTCCGCCGATGAACTGCTCTACACCGCCGACGGCCGGATCCGGCGGCGCGACCTGCGCACCGGCGCCGCGCGGGAAGTGCCGTTCACCGCCGAGGTCTCGGTGCGCTCGGTGGTGGATCGGCCCAGCGTGCGCGACTTCGACGCGACGGCACCGAGGCCGGTCAAGGGCCTGGTGAGTCCGGCGCTGTCGCCGGACGGTCAGCAGGTCGCCTGCCGCGCGCTGGGCGGCATCTGGCTGCTGCGGCCGAACCGGGAGCCCGAAGCGCTGATCGCCGACGGCAACTACAACAGCGATCCGGCCTGGTCACCGGACGGTCGGACGCTGGTGTTCGCCAGCGACCGGTCGGGCCAGCTCGACCTGTGGCTGCACGACTTCGCCACCGGCGGGCAGCGGCAGCTCACCGACCTCGAAGGCGACGAGAGCGCTCCCGCGTTCAGCCCGGACGGGCGCAGCGTCGCGTTCGTCTCCGGCAGTTCGGTGCGCACCGTGGACATCGCGACCGGCGAGGTGCGCGAGGTCATCGGCTCGCTCAACGCGCCCGGCCGCCCGAGCTTCAGCGCCGATGGCGGCAAGCTCGGCCTGGCCGGTTTCGTGCCGACCACGGCGCGCTACCGGGAAGGCACCAACCACGTGCTGACCGTGGACATCGTCACCGGCGAGGCGCACTACACGCCGCCGCTGCCGGGCAAGTCGCTGGCCAACCGCGTCGATGCGGGCCCGGTGTACTCGCCGGATGGCCGCAGCATGGCCTTCGTCGTCGCGGGCTTGGTGTGGATGTCCGATGTGGACTCCACCGGTCGGCCGGCCGGGACGGCCAAACGGGTCAGCGACGAGACGGGTGACTGCCCGAGCTGGAGCGGTGATTCGAACACGCTGCTCTACCTGGCCAACGGTCGGCTGCGGCTGGCCGACCGGCGCACCGGGGCGGTGCGGCCGATGCAGACCAGGCTGACCTGGCGGCCGAGCAAACCGGACGGGCTCAAGGTGATCCGGGCCGGTGCGCTCTGGGACGGCGAGCACCGGGAGTTGCGCCGCAACGTCGAGATCCTGGTGCGGGGCAACCGGATCGTCGCGGTCGGCGCCGGTGCACCAGGTGCGGAGGTCATCGACGCGGGTGATCTGACGGTGCTGCCGGGTCTGATCGCCACCCACGAGCACCTGCCGTGGGCCAACAACCGGATTCCGCGGCTGTGGCTGGCCTTCGGCGTCACCACGGTCCGCTCGCCCGGCTCCGGGCACTACGCCGCTGTCGAGGCGAAGGAGGCGCAGGAATCCGGAAACCGGTTGGCACCGCGGCTGTTCTGCGCCGGTGAGATCGTCGACGGCGCTCGGGTGTACTACGGCAGCAACCGGACCATCACCAAAGCCGAGGAGCTGCGGCGCGAACTGGACCGGGTCGGCGAACTCGGGCACGACATGGTCAAGACCTACGTGCGGCTGCCGTTCGCCTTGCAGCGGCAGGCGATCGAGCAGGCCCACGACCACGGGGTCCCGGTCACTTCGCACTACCTGTTCGGTCCGGCGGCGCTGGGCGCGGACGCGGTCGAGCACCACGGCGGCACCAGCCGCTACGGCTACCGCCAGAAGGAGACGTACCTCGGGCACGCCTACGCCGACGTCGTGGCGCCGGTGGCGCGCTCGGGCATGACGTTCACCCCCACGTTGGGCCTGTCCGGGCCCAGTTCGGCGAGCATGGCGGCAGCGCTGTACCACTACGCCGGGTGGGCGTTGGACGATCCGCGGCTGAAAGCGCTGCTGCCCGCGACGACGTACGAGCAGTTCCGCGCGGACGTCGAGGATGCGGTGGGCCGCTACCCCGAGGCGGAGTTGGCGTTCAACGCGCGCCAGGTGGCGACGGTGCGCCGGATGCTCGACGGCGGCGCGCACATCGGCATCGGCACCGATTCACCGCTCGTGCCGTTCGCGATCCACTACCACCTCAACATCGACTCGCTGGCCCGCAACGGCATCACCCCGTACGAGGTGCTGCGGGCCGCGACTTCGGGCGGCGCGCGGCTGATCGGGATGGCCGAGCACCTGGGCACCGTGGCACCGGGCAAGCTCGCCGATCTCGCCTTCGTGCACGGCAATCCGCTCGAAGACGTGACCGCGGCGGCGCAGACGAGGCAGGTGATGCTGGGCGGTGTCCTGCACACCGTGGCCGACCTCATCGGACAACCGGCGGCGAAACCCACCGCCGCCGTGACGCACACCTTCCGCACCACCCCGCGGCAGGCCGGGTTCTGGTGGCACCGGGAGGACTACATCACCGGGCACTCCTGCTGCTGACCGCTGCCCCCGCACAGGTGCGGCCGATCCGAACGTCATCGGGGTTTTCGTTCGAGTGAAGGGTGAAGGGCACCTTTTACCAACTTACTTGGTGAAAGGTGCCCTTCACCTCGTTTCTCATCGTTGTGGACCTGCGGTGTTGGTTGGGTGGGTGGTGATCGGGACTTCTAAGCTGCCGGTGTGGAACTGCACCAGGTGGAGTACTTCCTGGCGGTCGTCGATCACAAGGGCATCAACGCCGCGGCGAGCGTTCTGGGACTGGCGCAGCCCACTGTTTCGCAGGCGATCCGCGGGCTGGAGCGGGAGCTCGGCGTCGACCTGTTCCACCGCATCGGTCGCGGCATGGTGCTGACCTCGGCAGGTCAGGCCTTCGTCGGCCCCGCGCGGCAGGTGCTGCGCGATGTGGTGGCCGCCGAAGGCGTGCTGGTCGACTCCGACGGCCTGCCTCGCGGTCGGCTCGACATCCAGGTGGCCGCGCCGCTGGCGGTGCACCCGGTCGCGCAGCTGGTCGGCCGGTTCCGCAAGCACTACCCGAACGTCTCGCTGCGGCTGGCCGAGCTGCGCGACGAGGAGGCCGGTGCGGCGCTGATCCGCGAAGGCCACTGCGAGATCGTGTTCACCAACCTGCCGGTCGCCGGGCCGGACCTGGCGGTCGAGGAGCTCGGTACGCACGACTATTGGCTGGTGTTCCCGCCCGGCACCGACGTTCCCGCGCAGGATCCGCTGCCGTTGACCGAACTTCCGGACCTGCCGCTGGTGATCGTGCCCAAGAGCACCGGTCGCACCGTCATCGAGCGAGCGCTGAGCGCGGCCCGCAAGCGCACCACGCCATCGGCGATCGTGCAGCACCGCGAATCGATGCTGCCGTTCGTGCTGGCCGGTGTCGGCGGCACCGTTCTGGCGCGGCCGATGGCCGAGCAGGCCGCCGCGCGCGGCGCGGTGGTGCGCGCGATCGACCCGCCGATCAGCCTGGCCTACGGCGTGCTCTACGACCCGGCGGTGCTGTCTCCCGCAGGGCGGGCGTTTCTCCACCTGGCCCGGTCGGCACGCTGATCCCGGCGACCGCCAGGAACGCTTCGGCCGCTGGCGACAGCGGGCCGGGCCGGTGCACGAATCCGACGCTGTGCCAGATTTCCGGCACGGTGGAACGCAGCACCACGCCTTCGAGTTCACGCTCGGCCAAGTGTCGGGGCAAGAACGTCGCACCCGCGCCGTGCGCCACCAGATCCCAGATCGCCTGCCGGTTAGCGCATTCCACCGCCACCGTCTGCACAGCCGTGTCGAGCACCTCGTCGACCAGGGGGCGGGTGGTGGTGTCGGTGAATTCCAGAACCAGCGGGATGCCCGCGACCGCGTCCAGCGGAACGGGGTCGGGCAGTGCTTCGGCCAGTTCCGGCGGCAGCGCCAGCACGATCTCCTGGGTGTCGAGCTCGTGGGCGATCAGCGAAGACTTGTGCTGGGCCGAGGCCAGCCGGGTCAGGCCGAGTTCGGCGTGCCCGCGCCGAACCTCGTCGACGACGCGGGTCGAGCCACCCGGATCGATGATGTTGAGCAGCACGCCGGGGTGCCGCCGCCGGTACTCGCCAGCCAGCTCCGGCAGCGGGTGGGCGGCCAGCGTCGCCAGGGCGGCGATGTCCAGCCGCCCGCTGTCCATGGCGCGCACGTCTTGGACCGCGCCGCGCGCCCGGTCGACGTCCAGCAGGATCCGGCGAGCCGGTTCGGCGAACGCCTCGCCGTCGGAGGTGAGCACCAAGTGGCGGCCGGTGCGGTGGAACAGCTGCACGCCGAGCTGCCGCTCCAGGCTCCGGATCGCCTGCGACAGCGACGGCTGCGCGATGTAGAGGGACTGCGCGGCCCTGGTGACGCTGCCATGATCGATGACGGCCACGAAGTACTCCACCAACCGCAGATCCACTTCCGCACCATATCCGGCAAAACGTCGGGTCGGACAGGCTGCTATTGGTGGCGGCCATCGGTTCGTGCGGCGCTGCCTCGTCATCAGACCGACCGGCCGGTCTGGACTGCTGGCGACCGGCGAGCAAGACTGAAAGCCGCTCTTGACCGCAACAGGAGGAGACAGCGTGGGCGAAAGTGTCCGGACCGAGGTCGCCGACGGCGTTGCCGTCATCACGATCGACCGACCCGAAGCCCGCAACGCGGTGGACCGCACGGTGGCCGAAGGGCTGGCCGCCGCGATCGACGAGCTCGAAGCACGCGCGGACGTGGTCATCGGGATCCTCACCGGCGCGGGCGGCACCTTCAGCGCGGGCATGGACCTCAAGGCCTTCACCCGCGGCGAGCGGCCGTCGCTGCCCGGCCGCGGCTTCGGCGGGCTCACCGAACGCCCGCCGTCGAAGCCGCTGATCGCCGCCGTCGAGGGTTGGGCCCTGGCCGGGGGCTGCGAGCTGGCGCTCAGCTGCGATCTGATCGTCGCCTCGCGGGCGGCGAAGTTCGGGTTGCCCGAGGTCAAGCGCGGGCTGGTCGCCGCGGCGGGCGGGCTGTTGCGGCTGCCGAAGGCCTTGCCGTACCAGCTGGCCATGCAGGTGGCGCTGACCGGCGATCCGCTGACCGCCGAGGTCGCGCACGCCCACGGGCTGGTCAACGAGCTCACCGAGCCCGGCGAGGCGCTGGCGGGGGCGCGGGCGCTGGCCGCGCGGGTGGCCGCCAACGGGCCGCTGGCCATCCGCGCCACCAAGCAGATCGTGGCCGGGGCGGTCGGCTGGACCGATGCGGAGGCCTTCGCCAAGCAGGCCGAGATCACCGCGCCGGTGTTCGGTTCCGCCGATGCCCAGGAAGGGGCGCGGGCGTTCGCCGAGAAGCGCGCGCCGGTTTGGCGGGGCGTGTGACCGCCTCGGACGACGCCGAAGCCGATCTGCGGGAGCGCCGCCGCGCGGTGCGCGAACTCGGTGCCGCGCTGCGCGAGCTGACCGAGGCGGCGGTGTCGACCGAGGTCGACGCGAGCAGCCTGGCCGAGGTCGCCGAGCAGGTCCGCGCGCTGGTGCCGGTGCTGGCCGCGGCGCGCCGCGAACGCGGCGAACTGGCCACTGTGGACGATGGGCGGCGGCCGAGGCGGATGTACAACCCGGCGGCCGGGCCGGGCAATCCGATCGCGCCGCCGATGCGGGTGGAGATCGTCGACGGGGTCGCGATCGGCAGCTGCACCCTCGGCCTGACCTACGAGGGCCCACCCAGCTACGTGCACGGCGGCATCAGCGCGATGCTGCTGGACCAGATCCTCGGGCACGCGCACGCGGCGAACGGGCAACCGGGCATGACGGCGAAACTGGCGCTGCGCTACCGGCGCCCGGTGCCGTTGCGAACGCCGTTGCGCATCGTCGGGCGGGTGCTGGGCGTCGACCGGCGGCGGACGAACTCGGTGGCCACGATCAGCATCGAGGACGATCCCGACACCGTGCTGGTGGAAGCCGAAGGCACCTTCGTGGTGCCAACCGCTGAGCAGTCCAAGCGGCTGTTCGGGGAGTTGGAGCGCATCGTGCGTTGACCGCGAAGCGCATGCGATGGGGTAGGTCGAGGAGGAGCCGCATGTACCCAGGAAGCCACGCCGCCGCGCACCCCGATCGACCAGCGCTGATCATGGCCGGATCCGGGGATCGGCTGACCTACCGGGAACTCGACGACCGCTCGCTGCGGCTGGCGAACCTGCTGCGCTGCGCGGGGTTGGCCAAGGGCGATGTGGTCGCGCTGCTGGCCGACAACTCGATGCACGCCTACGAGGTGTACTGGGCCGCGGTGCGCTCCGGGCTGTACGTGTGCGCGGTGAACAGCCACCTGCAGGTGGACGAAGTCGCCTACATCGTAGGCGATTCCGGCGCCAGCGCGCTGGTGGTGTCGGCGGCCCTGGGCGAACTCGCCGCAGACGTCGCGAGCCGGGTACCCGAGGTGCGCGTGCGGTTGGCCTACGGCGGTGCGGTGCGCGGCTACGACGACTACCAGGCGGGGCTGGCGGCGGCGTCCGCCGAGGTGCCCGAGGTGCAGCCGCGCGGCGCGGATCTGCTGTACTCGTCCGGAACCACCGGGCGGCCCAAGGGGATCAAGCCCGGTCTGCCGGATCGCCAGGTGCACGAACCCGGTGACACGCTGGTCGAAATCCTGCGCACCGCGTTCGGATTCGGCGAGGACACCGTCTACCTCTCGCCCGCGCCGGTGTACCACGCGGCTCCGCTGCGGTATTGCGCCTCGGTGCACGCGCTGGGCGGAACCGTGGTGATGATGGAGCACTTCGACGCCGAGGCGGCGTTGCGGGCGATCGAGCGCTACCGCATCACGCACAGCCAGTGGGTGCCGACGATGTTCATCCGGATGCTCAAACTCGATCCGGCGATCCGGGGGCGCTACGACCTGTCCAGCCACCGCGTCGCGGTGCACGCCGCCGCGCCGTGCCCGGTGGACGTCAAGCGCGCGATGATCCAGTGGTGGGGGCCGATCCTGCTGGAGTACTACGCGGCCACCGAGGGCGTCGGCATGACGATGATCGATTCCGCGCGGTGGCTGGAAAAACCGGGTTCGGTGGGGCGTGCGGTGCTGGGCGAGCCCCGGATCTGCGACGACGAGGGCCGGGTGCTGCCAGCTGGGGAGGTCGGCACCATCTACTTCGCGCGCGAGGAATTGCGCTTCGAGTACCTGGGCGACCCGGTGAAGACCCGCTCGGTCCAGCATCCCGAGCACGCCAACTGGGCCACCGTGGGCGATCTCGGCTACCTCGACGAGGACGGGTTCCTCTTCCTGACCGACCGCAAGGCCTTCATGATCATCTCCGGTGGGGTGAACATCTACCCGCAGGAGGTGGAGAACGTGCTCGCGCTGCACCCGGCCATCCTCGACGTGGCGGTGTTCGGAGTGCCCGACGACGAGATGGGGGAGGCGGTCAAAGCAGTGGTCCAACCGGCGCCCGACGCGGTGCCCGGCCCCGCGCTGGAACGGGAGATCCTCGGCTACGTGCGGGACCGGCTCGCGCACTACAAGGCGCCGCGCAGCGTGGACTTCGTCGACGAACTGCCGAGGACCCCCACCGGCAAGCTGGTAAAGGGAAAGCTCAAGGCGCGTTACGCGCATTCGTGACGGAAGGGATTGTCGTGGAACGACGTTGGGGCATCACGGTCCCGCTGCCGGGGCTGCCGCTGGCCGCACAGCGGGAGCTGATCGCCGAATTGCCGGACCTGGGCTACACCGACGTGTGGTCGTCGGAGTCGAACGCCACCGACGCGTTCACCCCGCTGGCGCTGGCCAGCAGTTGGGCGCCGCGGCTGCGGCTGGGCACCGCGATCGTGCCGGTGTACACCCGCGGCCCGGCGACGCTGGCGATGAGCGCGGCGACGCTGGCGGCGGTGGCGCCGGGCCGGTTCGTGCTGGGCGTCGGCACGTCGTCGAACGTGATCGTGCAGCGCTGGAACAGCATTCCGTTCGACGAGCCCTACCAGCGGGTGCGGGACACGTTGCGGTTCCTGCGCAAGGCGCTGCGCGGCGAGAAGGTCACCGAAACCTACGACACGTTCCAGGTGCACGGGTTCACCGCCGGGGTGGTCGCCGACCCGCCACCGCCGCTGCTGCTCGCCGCGCTGCGGCCGGGCATGCTGCGGCTGGCCGGGCGGGAGGCCGACGGGGCGATCATCAACTGGCTGTCCCCCGAAGACGTCCGCGCGGTCGTCCCGCACGTGCACGAGGGTGGTGCGGACAAGGAGATCGTGGCGCGGATCTTCGTCATGCCGGACACCGATCCCGACACGGCGCGCGGGGTGGCCCGGCGGCAGATCGCGGCCTACCTGAACGTGCCGGTGTACCGGGCGTTCCACGAGTGGCTGGGCCGCACCGAACTGGAGCCGATGTGGCAGGCCTGGGAATCCGGCGACCGCAAGGCCGCGCTGGCGGCGATCCCGGACAAGGTGGTCGACGAGCTCGTCGTGCACGGCCCGGCCGCCTACTGCCGGGAACGCGTGCGGCAGTACGTGGAAAACGGCGTCACCACCCCGGCGATCGCACTGCTGACCCAGGGCGACCCGACCGCCGCCGTCCGCGCGCTGGGGTTGGCGCAGCGCTGAAGACCGTTTCAGGCGTGGGTTCGCGTAGCGGAACCTCAGACGCCCCTCGGTCCGCCGATCCCCGACATCATGAATGCCAGCCACGTCGGGGCTGTCGTCGGCGAGGAGACGCCTGAGACCGTGTCGTCGAGATCGGGCGGCGGTGCGAGCTGAGTCCCACACCGCAAGCGGCTACACCACTTGTAAACCAGACGCTAGCTCAGCGCGGTGGCGGCCTTGGACAGGCCGCCATCGACGTGCGCGGAGTCGTTGAAGCGGCGGACGATCCAGCGGTCGCCGGTCACCACGATCTGGGAGATCGAGCCGTTGTTCGCGCCGAGGAAGGCCAGCGGTCGGGAGTCGGTGGCCAGCGCGATCACCTGCCCGATGACCCCGCCGTGGGTGAACACCGCGATGCGCTGGTCCGGGTGCGCGGCGGCGAGGCGCTCGATCGCCCCGCGCACCCGGGTGCGCAGCGATTCGGCGGGTTCCGCGCCCGGGATGACGTCCCAGCGCTGCTCGTCGTGCATCTTCAGGATCACCGGGTCGCGCTGGGCGACCTTCTGCCGGAACAGCCCGCCTTCCCACTCGCCCAGGTGCACTTCCCGCAGGTCGGGCTCGACGCGCGGGGTCAGGCCGAGGCGGGCGGCCAGCGGTGCGGCGGTCTGCGCGGTCCGTTGCAGCGTGGTCACGTAGATCGCGTCCAGCGGCTCGTCGGCGAGCCGTACGGCGACCTGCTGGGCGTGTGCCAGACCAGCGGGCGCCAGTTCCGGGTCGCCCTGCCCGTCGACCAACCGGAAGGGCTGGTCGGGGCGGGCCGGGGCGGATTCGCCGTGCCGGATCAGCAGGATGTCGGTGGCTCCGGCGGGTGCCGAGAACTGGGACTGCCGGTATTCCACTTCGGACATGCGGACTCGCTTTCCGGCCGGTCCGCGCCCGGCCGCGATGCTCGGGACTCGGGGCGAGCTCCGACTTTTCCAGTGCGGCGGGTGCATTTCAAGTGCCGGAAACGTCGCTTGGGACTGGCGCCGCCGGATGTTAACTTAACGAACGATACACGGCTGGCCCCGGCGCGCACCGGTGCCGAAACGGATGGGACGCGTGAGCACAATGGACGGTGACACGGTTCTGGTGACCCAGGACGGTCCCGTGCTGACGGTGACGATCAACCGGCCGCACCGGAAGAACGCCATCGACACGGCGACCTGGTCGGCGCTGCGCGAGGTGCTGGAGCGCGCGGCGTCCGACGACAGCGTGCGGGCGCTGGTGCTCACCGGCACGGGCGGCGATTTCTGCGCCGGTGCCGACCTGGGCAGCGATCGCGGCGGGCCGCATCCGCTGCACCGGATGCACGACATCAACGAGATCGCGCTGGCACTGCACGACCTGCCCAAACCGGTCGTCGCCAAGGTTCGCGGGGTGGCCGTCGGCGCGGGCTGGAACCTGGCGCTGGGTTGCGACCTGGTGGTGTCGACCCCGGACGCGCGGTTCTCGCAGATCTTCGCCAAACGCGGCCTGTCGCTGGACTTCGGCGGATCCTGGTTGCTGCCGCGGATCGTCGGGATGCAGCAGGCCAAGCGCCTGGCGCTGCTCGGCGAGATCATCGGTGCCGAGGAGGCCCTCGGGCTCGGCCTGGTGACCTGGGTGAAGGACGACCAGGAGCTCGACGGGTTCGTCACGGACCTGGCCGACCGGCTGGCGCAGGGCCCGCCGATCGCGGTCGCGCAGACCAAGCAGCTGCTGCACGCGGGCTCGCACCAGAGCTTCCGGGAAGCGCTGGAGAACGAAGCACGCGCCCAGACCATCAACTTCGCCACCGCCGACGCCCCGGCCGCCCGCGAAGCGTTCCTGAACAAGGCAGAACCGAACTTCACCGGCGAATGGCTACCCCGATAACCAACCCGATCGAGCGCACTTTTTCGAGGTGGGGGGCACCTGTGACCCAGTTACTTGGTCACAGGTGCCCCTCACCTCAACGCGATCGACGTACGCGCCGGTGTGTTGGGTCAGGCCGGTGTGTTGGGTCAGGTGGTGGGGTCGGTGAAGTTGGGGGAGCGGTTCTCCAGGTTGGCCCGGACCGCTTCGGTCTGGTTGGGGCTGCCGATCAGGGCTTTGATGGCGTGTTGCTCGGCTTCGAAGCCCTCGGCCAGGCTGGTGCGGCCCGCCATGTCGAGCAGCTGTTTGGAATAGCGGATCGCGTCGGGGCTCTTCGTCGCGATCTCCCCGGCCAGGGCCAGCGCTGCCGCCAGCGGGTCGGCTTCGACGCGGGTGGCCAGCCCCAGCGCGGCGGCCTCTTCGCCGCTGACGACGCGGCCGGTGTAGGTCAGTTCCTTGGCCACGTCGCGGCCGACCAGCTCTGGCAGCAGCTGGGTGCCGGTCATGTCCGGCGCCAGGCCCCACTTGATCTCCAACACCGAGAGCTTCGCATCCGCCGCAACCAGCCGGATGTCCGCGCCCAGCGCCACCTGCAGGCCGCCGCCGAAGGCGACGCCGTGCACCGCCGCGATCACCGGAACCGCCAGCGTCGCCCACACGTGCGCCGCCCGCTGGCCACGCGCCTTGGCCGGACCGATCGGCTCGGCGCTGACGGCCTCGCGGTCCGGGACCCGGCCGGTGCCGTCGGCCATCTGCTGGAAGTTGCCGAAGTCCAGCCCGGCGCAGAACGCCCGGCCTGCACCGGAGAGCACCACGGCGCGCACGCTGCTGTCGTCCCGCAGCCGCAGCCCGGTCGCGACCAGCGCTTCGAACATGGCCTGGTCGAGCGCGTTGAGCTTGTCCGGGCGGTTCAACCGAACATCCGCCACACCACCGGTGATGGTGCAGCTGACCCGCTGCTCAGCCGTTGTGGTCACGAACCCTCCTGAACTCCGCGCGATCCGCGCACTGGACCGATGCGGGCACTCGCGCACCAGGGATTTCCGCACGCTATGGGGAGCGTGCGCGGGGCGTCAAGAACGCCCCCGGTCGCCTCTTGTGCTACCTGCGACGGCGTGTCTAGGGTCACTTAACGAGCGTTAAGGAGGTTGCTCGGACTTCGGGTGAACACCTTGTCCATTGTGGAGCGCGCCGCGGCAGTGAACCGGCTCGCGGAAGGCTGCGCGGCACGAGAGAGGAACCTCATGACCGAGCTTCGGCAGATCGCATCGGGCCTGCAGTTCCCGGAAGGACCGGTGGCCCTCTCCGACGGATCCGTGCTGCTGGTGGAGATCAAGCGCGGCACCCTCTCGCGGGTGTCGCCGGACGGCGAGGTGTCGGTGGTCGCCGACTGCGGCGGCGGGCCCAACGGGGCGGCGATCGGACCGGACGGCGCGGTGTACGTGTGCAACAACGGCGGGTTCGGGTGGCTCGACGTCGACGGCCGGGTGGTGCCCGGACTGCAGCCCGAGAACTACATCGGCGGCCGGATCCAGCGGGTCACCATGGACGGTGCCGTCACCGATGTCTACACCGCCGTCGGCGGCCACCCGCTGCGCGGACCCAACGACATCGTGTTCGACGCCGAAGGCGGCTTCTATTTCACCGACCTCGGCAAACGCCGTGCGCGCGATGCCGACCGCGGCGGGCTGTACTACGCGAGAGCGGATGGCAGCCACATCGAGGAGATCGCCTACCCGCTGACGGAGGCCAACGGGGTCGGGCTGTCGCCGGACGGTTCCCGGGTCTACGTGGCGGAGACCTGGACCGGCCGGGTCTGGTACTGGGACGTGGCGGGGCCGGGGCGGCTGCGCCGAACCGGCCCGGGGCCCGCTGGTGCGCACCTGCTGCACGGCTTCGCGGGCTACCAGCTGCTCGACTCGTTGGCCGTGGACTCGGCTGGCAACGTGTGCGTGGCGACGCTGGTCACCGGTGCGATCAGCGTGCTGACGCCGGACGGTGAGCTCAAGGACGTGATCAAGCCGCCGAAGCACGACCCCCACGTGACCAACATCTGCTTCGGCGGGCCGGATCTGCGCACCGCCTACATCACCTCGTCCGGCTGGGGAATCCTCTACGCCACCGAATGGCACTGCCCAGGCCTGCGGCTGAACCACGACGCATGAGCCACAACGCATGAGCCACGACGCATGAGCCAAAACGCATGAGGGAGTGTTGAAGGTGGTCCGCGTGGCGGCGCGACTGGCGAACCTGGCGATTTCGCGCGAAATCGCCCACCTCACCCGGGGCGATCGGCCCGGCGCAGCCACTTCAACGACAGGCACTCAAGCGCCTTCTCGACTACGGGATCCCCGACATCATGTCGTCCGGCGTCGGGGCAGGCCTCGCGTAGAACGTCAGCGGGCACGGCCTGAAGGTGGGTGCAAGCGGCGCTTACCGAACCAGGCTTGATCGACCACAGTGGACAGTTGAGGAGGCCATCGTGTCGGAGGAACAGCGGCGGCGGCTGCTCGCCGAACTCACCGGGCCGGGCGGCGAGTTCGAGATCGTGCCGCAGGAGGTCGGCGGCGTCCCGATGCGGGTGTACGCCGCGGGCCCGGCGACGCTGCGCGATGTGGTGCTGTTCAGCCAGGGTTACGGCTCGCGCGACTTCCTCGTCTACGACGGGTACCGGTGCACCTTCGCGGAGCACTTCCGGCTGGTGGCGGGCCTGGCGCGGGGCCTGCGCGAGGAATACGGCCTGGTCTCCGGCGACCGGGTGGCGATCGCGATGCGCAACTACCCGGAGTGGGCGCCGATCTTCTGGGCGATCCAGCTCGCCGGACTGATCGCGGTGCCGCTCAACGCCTGGTGGACCGATGCGGAACTGCGCTACGGGCTGACCGACAGCGGTGCGGCGCTGGTGTTCGCCGACGCGCAGCGCGCCGCGCTGCTGGACCGGGAGATCCCGATCGTCGAGGTCCGCGGCGGCGATCCGGCGCCGGGCGTGCGGGCGTGGGCGGAGCTGCTGGCGGCGTTGCCCGCCGATCCGAAGCCGCCGGAGGTGGCCATCGATCCGGACGACGACGCCACGATCCTCTACACCTCCGGCACCACCGGCCGTCCCAAAGGCGCGGTCGGCACCCACCGCAACCACTGCACCAACCTGCTCAACACGGTGGTGAACCGACGAATCCACCTGGCGTTGGCGGGCGGCGGCGTGTTCCCGCCACCGGCCGCCCCGGACGCGCCGCAGCCGGGTGTCCTGCTGACCTTCCCGCTGTTCCACATCGCCGGGCTGACCTCGCTGTGCTTCGCCACGCTGGCCGGGACGAAACTGGCCACCATGTACCGGTGGGATCGGGAAGTCGCGGCGCGGCTGATCAGCGACGAGCGGCTGACCACCGCGGCCGGGGTTCCGACCGTGATGCGGGACCTGGTCGAGCAGGGCGAAGCGGTCGCCCAGCTCGACGGCGTGTCCATGGGCGGTGCGCCGATTCCGCCCGACCTGGTGCAGCGCATCGGCGCCTTCGGCACCGGCGTCGCGCCATCCAACGGCTACGGCCTCACCGAGACGACCTCGGCGGTGGTCGGCAACGCGGGCGCGGACTACCTCGCCCGCGCCAACAGCGTCGGCCGCCCGGCGCCGGGTGCCGACCTGCGGGTGGTGGATCCGGCCACCAACGAAGACCTCCCGGACGGCGAGATCGGCGAACTTTGGTTCCGCGGGCCCAACATCGTGCGCGGCTACTGGAACAACCCGCAGGCTACCGCGGAAGCCTTCACCGACGGCTGGTTCCACACCGGCGACCTCGGGTACGTCACCGACGGCTGGGTCCACGTGGTGGACCGGCTCAAGGACGTGGTGATCCGCGGCGGCGAGAACGTGTACTGCGCCGAAGTCGAGGCGGCGCTCTTCGAGCACCCCGCGGTGGCCGACGTCGCGGTCATCGGCCTGCCCCACCCCGCGCTGGGGGAGGAGGTCGTCGCGGTGGTGAACCTGCGCACCCAGGTCGAAGCGGACGAACTCCGCTCGCACGTCGCGGCCCGGCTGGCGGCGTTCAAGGTCCCGGCGCAGGTGGTGGTGCGCGCCGAGCCGCTGCCGCGGACCCCCACCGGCAAGGTCCTCAAACGGCAGCTGCGCGAGCAGATCGGCGCTGGCGCGGTGCGGGGTTGAGATGCGGTTGCGCGGCATCGATCCGGACGCGACCCAGCGGTGGCTGGCCGAGAACGTGCCCGGCCTGCGGCCGCCGGTGACGTTCGCGCTGCTCTCCGGCGGCCGGTCCAACCTGACCTACCGGATCACCGATGCGGGCGGTGTGGCGCGCGCACTGCGCCGCCCACCGACCGGCGGGGTGCTCAGCACCGCCCACGACATGAGCCGCGAGTGGCGGTTCATCTCCGCGCTGCACGGCACCGATGTCCCGGTGCCGCAACCGCTGGCGTACTGCGCCGACACTTCCGTGACCGGCGCCGAGTTCTACGTGATGGGCTTCGTCGACGGGCGCGTGCTGGCCGATCGGGATTCGGCTCGTCCGCTGTCGACGCGGGCGCGGCGGCACGCGGGCCTGGCGACCGTGGAGTGCATGGCGGCGCTGCACGGCGTCGACCCGGACGCGGTCGGGCTGGGCGACATCGCGCGCCGCGACGGCTACCTGCAACGGCAGCTGCGACGCTGGCAGCGGCAGGTGCACCAGTCCGGCGCACCGGATCTGGCGCTGCTGGACGCGGTGCACGACGCGCTGGTGCGCAAGGCGCCCGCGCAGGGCAGCGGCATCGTGCACGGTGACTTCCGGCCGGGCAACCTGTCGTTCGCGCTGGATGGCACCGTGCTGGCCGTCTTCGACTGGGAACTGGCCACCCTCGGCGATCCGCTCGCCGACCTGGGCTGGTTGATGGCGGGCTGGGAGGAACCGGGCGACGAGCTGCCCGCCGTCACCGTCGGCCCCACCGCCGAACCGGGCTTTCCCACCCGCGACGAGCTCGTCGACCGCTACGTGGCGCTCGCCGGGCGCGACGTAGCGGATCTGCCGTACTACGTGGCCTTCCAGCGCTGGCGGTCCTGCTGCATCAGCGCCGGGGTGCGGGCCCGCTACCTGGCGGGTGTGATGGGCGATGACGGCTACGTCGCGCAGGCCCGCGCGAAGGACGAGCTGCGCCAGGCAGAGGTCGCCTGGCAGGCCGTGCAAAACCTGTCGTGAGCATCTGCGGTTGAACAGCAACGTCGGGCTGCGGGTCAGCGATCCGTCGGCCTGGCCAGCACCGAGGAGCTGCGGAGGCGAAGGACCTCGACATCGTCCGGCACACGAGTTCCCCAACCTCCGCGCGGTGCACTTCGTCCTGCGTGGACTGCTGGGCACCGGTGGCTCCAGCGATCTCCGCGTCGACCCGCTCGGCAAGGCGGTGGGCGAGTTCCGCCGCGTCCACCAGGTCGAAGTTCCGGTGG
Organism: Saccharopolyspora antiqui; assembly: GCF_052246905.1. Taxonomy (NCBI): domain Bacteria; kingdom Bacillati; phylum Actinomycetota; class Actinomycetes; order Pseudonocardiales; family Pseudonocardiaceae; genus Saccharopolyspora; species Saccharopolyspora antiqui. The sequence continues at coordinate 53,818 of NZ_JBQQBO010000026.1, read as the reverse complement.
AACTGCTGGCTCAGGCGCCCACGATGCGCAGCGCGATGCAGACGTAGCGGTCGGCCAGTTCGGCGGGGCCCACGTCGCCGTCCGGGTCGTACCACTGCGGAATCGCGTTGCACGCGGCCTGGATCGCCCGGCGGGCCTCGGTGGGGTGCTCGCAGCGGAAGACCCCGCGCCGCACGCCTTCGTCGATGACGTCCTGGAAAAGCCGCGTCGCGGAGGCGCGCAGCTCGGCCAGCCGTCGCGCGTGCTCGGGCTCCAGATTGCGGATCTCCCGCGCCGCGATGGTGCTTTCCACCCGCCGCCGCACCCGGTAGTCCACCGTGGCGCGCACGATGGCGCGCAGCCGCTCGACCGGGTCGTCGCCGCAGTCGCGCAGCGCCGCGTCGCAGGTCTGCACGTAGTCGTTGACGCTGTCCTCCATCAGCCCGGCGAACAGTTCCTGCTTGCTGGAATGCCAGTAGTACAGCGCGGACAGGCTCAACCCGGCCCGCTTGGCGATGTCCCGGATGGACGCGCCGTGGTAGCCGCGCTCGGCGAAGATTTCGCGGGCCGCGATGGAGAGCGCGTCGCCGCCCTGGCCGCGCGGAATGGCGGAGCCGTTGTGGGACGAGGAATCGGATGCCGCCGTCACACCACCCAGAATACGGGCTGCACCCCTCGATCGGGCACGACGAGCAGCACCCGGTGGAGCCAGGCGGTGAGCTGTTCCCAGCGGCCGGTTTCGCCTGCGGCCAGCGCTTCCCGGCCCAGTCCGGTGGCCCAGCCGCGTTCGGTGTCGTACTCGTCGCGCCACGACCACAACTTGCGGGCGATGTGACGCAGCGGGTGTTCGCGGGTCACGCCCATCGCCCCGTGCGGTTTGTGCGCGGCGGCGTCGGTGGCGGTCGTCGCGGCGGTGATCTTCGCGGCAGCGGTGGCGGCGACGGCGTTCGCCGCGCTCGTGGATCCGCACCGCTCGCGATCCGGCATGGTCGGCTCGGGCGGCCACGGGGTGCGGTGCTGTAACTGACCACTGTGGACTATCGCGGGGTGGCGAGTGTTGTCCACCAGAGCCGTTCGGTCATCCGGGCAGTGGCAGGCTCGCGCCCAGGGTGGTGGACAGCTGTACCTGGGTGGCGTCGCGGTGCGCGTCCATGATGGCGATCGCTTTCTCGGTCTGCCCGCGGCGCAGAGCGCTGATGAGCTGCCGGTGTTCCCGGACGATCCGTCGACGTGCCGCCGCGTCGTAGATGTACACGGAGCGGTAGGCCTCCGTCAGCTTCCAGATCCGCTCGATCTCGTCGACGATCATCTGCATTCCCGAGCTGCGGAAGATGACGAAGTGGAATTCGTGGTTGAGCTCGGTGATTCGCACCACGTCGATGACTTCCACCGCCTCCGCGATTCGCTCGTTGAGCTCGGTCAGCTCGATGATCTGGGCCGCGCTCAGGCGGGGCAGCTCGTGCAGCACGATCGCTTCCAGCGCCGAGCGCATCAGGTAGGCCTGGCGCAGTTCCTCCGACGAGAGGCGGGCCACCGTGTAGCCGATGTTGGGCTGGTGGCGCACGATGCCCTCCGCTTCAAGGGCTTTCAGGGCTTCGCGGACCGGAACCCGGCTCACGCCAAGGCGTTCGGCGAGCGCTTCTTGGCGCAGCGGTTGACCCGGCAACAACTCCTTGCTGCGCATCATCTGCCGGATCTCTTCGACAGCGCGGCCCACCGAAGTCTCCGCCATGCCTTCACCCCGCGCTCGGTATGAGTAGGTGTTCGCGAGAGTAACGCACGGTGGTTATCTCACTGCGCGGATTTCCTATTGACAAACCCATTGATTCATCGGACGGTAGCGCCCGGCGGATCGAATATAGCTACGACGTTGTGCATATCGCAACGATATTAGGAGGTCGGGGTTGGTGGGTTCGGGGCTGCTGCAGACCGCCGACCGGGCGCTGCAAGTGCTGCTCGCCTTCTCCGACCAGCGGCCGGAGTGGGGTGTCAGCGAGCTCGCGCGCCAGCTCGGGCTGGACAAGTCCGTCACCCAGCGGTTGTTGGCGACGTTGGCCAACCGAGGTTTCGTGCTCGCTGATCCGGATACCCGGCGTTACCGGCTGGGCCCCGCGGTGTCGCAGCTCTCCCGCGTCGCCGAGCGCAGCGGCGCGCTGAGCCTGATCGCTCGGCCGGTGCTCGCCAAGCTGGCCCGGGAAACCGGGGAGAGCGCGGTGCTCAACGTCGTGCACGGCGGCTCGTACCGGACCGTGGCGGCCGTGGACGCTCGCGGACCGCTGAGCTATTCCGCCATCGTCGGGCACGTCATGCCCGGCCACGCCGGATGTTCCGGGCACGTCCTGTTCGCTCGACAACCGATTGAGGAGGTGCGCGAATTGTTCGGGCCCGAGCCGCTGACCCGCTACACCGCTAACACCCCTACCAACTACGCCGAACTGCAACAGCGGTGGCAGCAGGTGCGGGACACCGGCGTTTCCGTCTCGGCCGGTGAGTTCGACGCCAACGTCGGCGCCGTCGCGGTGCCGCTGCCGTTGCACGGTGCGACAGTTGCGTCGATGACGTTGATCGGACCGGCCGAGCGCGTCCTCAACCGGATCGACGACCTGATCCCCCCGCTGCGGACCGCGGGCGCCGAACTGTCCAGTCGGCTGGCGCCGGGCAGCGCCGGGCCGCGCACCTGCTGATCGAATCCTTCCCGAAAGGCTGCTCATGACCATCAGCGACCCCCTGGCCGACGCCGCGCGGGCGCATCCCCGGGCCTTCGAACCAACCGTCCTGGTGCTCACCGTCGTGCTCTCGGTGGTCGGGGCGATCATCGGTCTGCACCTGATCACCACGCTCGGCATCTCGGCGAACACCTCGGTCATCGGCGCGCTCATCGCGATGATCATCGGTCGGATCAACCTCGCCGCGCTGCGCAAGATGCGCTCCATCCACCGGCAGAACCTGGTGCAAAGCGCCGTGTCCGGGTCGACCTTCGCCGCCGCGAACTCGTTGCTGGCGCCGATCGCGGTGCCCTTCGCGTTCGGCCGGGCCGATCTGGTGTGGCCGGTGTTCATCGGAGTGGCCATCGGGCTCGTCGCCGACTCCTACGTGCTGTACCGGCTGTTCAACTCGCGGCTGCTGCCCGCGCAGGCGGCCTGGCCACCGGGCATCGCCGCCGCCGACACCATCATCGCCGGTGACAAGGGCGGTCGGCGGGCCGCCGTGCTGGCCGGTGGTGCGGTCGTCGGGATCATCGGCTCGCTGTTCAAACTGCCCGTTTCGGCGGCCGGGGTGGCTTTCATCGGCAACATCTGGGCGCTGGGCATGTTCGGCATCGGACTGATGTTCAGCCAGTACAGCCCGACCTGGTGGGGCGTCGACCTCACCGACCTCTACATCCCGCACGGCGTGATGATCGGCGCCGGTCTGGTGGCGCTCGGGCAGGCCGCCCACCTGATGTTCCGCCGCAAGGGCCGCGACCAGCCGCCCGCCACCTCGGTCGATCCCAGCGAGCTGCCGCAGGTCGACGAGAAGGCGCTGCGCACCGGCGTGCTGCAGGGCTACCTGCTGTTCGTGGTGGGTGCGGCCGCGGTCGCGCTGGTCGGCGGGTTGCTGTCGGAATTGTCCGTGCCGATGCTGATCCTCTGGATCCTGGCCGCCGCGCTGGCCGCGATCATCCACGAGATCATCGTCGGGCTGGCCGCGATGCACTCCGGCTGGTTCCCGGCCTTCGCCGTCACGCTCATCTTCCTGGTGCTGGGCCTGCTCGTCGGGGTGCCGCCGGTGGCGTTGGCGATGTTCGTCGGCTACACCTCGGCGACCGGTCCCGCCTTCGCCGACATGGGCTACGACTTCAAGGCCGGTTGGCTGCTGCGCAAGGAACACCGGCCCTACGACGTCTTCGAGCGCTCCGGCCGGTTCCAGCAGTACCTGGCCTCGCTGGTCGGTTTCGCGGTGGCGACCATCGCGGTGGCCGTCTCCTGGCAGGCCTTCTTCGGTAACGGGCTGCTGCCGCCGGTGGCCAAGGTCTACGCCACCACCATCCACGCCGGGCTGACCGAACCGAACGTGCTGATGACGTTGCTGCTGTGGGCCGTGCCCGGCGCGCTGATCCAGCTGTTCGGCGGTTCGAACCGGCAGATGGGCGTGCTGCTGGCCACCGGTCTGCTGGTCGCCACGCCGCAGGCCTGCTGGCTGGTCTTCGGGGCGCTGGTGGTGCGGATCGTCTACCGATGGCGGCGCGGTGACCGGGCCGATGAGGACCTCAACCTCGTCGGCGCCGGGCTCATCGCCGGTGACGCGCTCTATTCGACCGGCCGGATCTTCGAATCCAAGTGAAGTGCCGAGGACCAGTGAAGTGCCGAATCCAAGTGAAGTGCCGAGCAACAGTGAATTGCGGAGGAACGTCGTGGAAGTTGTGAGCCGAGTCGAGTCCCGGCCGGAGTACCTGTCCTGGGAGGCCGCCGTCGGGGCCCGCAAGCTCGTCGAACAGGTCATGCTGGTCAAACCGGGCGAACAGGTGGTGCTCACCGGGGACACCTCGACCGACCGGCGCGTCGTGGAACTGACCGCGCAGGCGGTCGCCGCCGCCGGGGCGACACCGACCGTGATCTGGTACGAGACCCGGCCGAGTTCGGCGATGGAGCCGCCCGCGCCGGTGGCCGGTGCGGTCGCCAACGCCGACGTGTGGATCGAGTTCAGCGTCGCCTACATCATGCACAGCGACGCCTTCCGCGCCGCGATCGCGGGCGGCGCCCGCTACACCAACCTGACCGGCATGGACATCCCGATGCTGGTCGACACCATCGGCCGCCCCGACTTCGACGGCGTGATGCGGCTGGGCCGCGCGCTGGTCGGCCTGCTGGCGGCCGCCGACGAGGTGCGCATCAGCGCCGCGGGCGGCACCGACCTGGTGGGCCGCAACCAGGGCCGCCCGATCAACCTGCGCGGCAAGCCGGCCGAGAAACCCGGCGAGACCGTGATGCTCTCCGGCCAGATCTCCTGGAACCCCGTCGAGGAGACCCAGCACGGCACGCTGGTCTTCGACGGCGCGCTGTGGCCACCGGCCGAGATCGGGCTGCTGCGTTCCCCGGTGCGCTGCGAGGTGTCCGGCGGGGTGGTCACCGAGATCACCGGCGGCCGGGACGCCGACGTCTTCCGCGGTTGGATGCAGTCCTTCGACGACCCCAACATGTTCCGGCTGGCGCACTGGTCGCTGGGTTTCAACCCCGGCGTGCTCCAGCCGACCGGTCGGATCGTCGAGGATGAGCGGGTGTTCGGCTGCGTCGAGATCGGCATCGGCACCAAGGGCGCGTGGATCGGCGGGCAGCCGTGGGTCGCCGCGGCGCACACCGACGGCAGCGTGCTGGGCCCCTCGATCCACCTCGACGGCGAGGCCATCGAGATCGACGGCCGCTACGTGCACCCGGAGCTGGTGCGGATCTGCCGCGAGATCGGCGCGCCCGGCTACTGATACCAGCCACGTTGGAGGAGAGATCGGATGTCCGCTGTCACCTACCGCCGTCCCGGACTGCTCGCCAAGGATCACGTCTTCCGGGTCCCGCTGCGCCACGACGACCCGGGTGCCGGGGAGATCGAGGTCTTCGGGCGGGAGGTGGTGGCACCGGGCAGGCAGGACCAGGCGCTGCCCTGGCTGGTCTACCTGCAGGGCGGACCGGGTGGCAAGGCGGAGCGCCCGCTGAGCACCAGCGCCTGGCTGCGCCGCGCCCTGCAGGACTACCGGGTGCTCCTGCTGGACCAGCGCGGCACCGGGCGCAGCACCCCGGCCAACCGCCAGACGCTGGCCGGGATGTCGGCGTCCGAGCAGGCCGAGCACCTGAGCCTGTTGCGCGCCGATTCGATCGTTCGGGACGCCGAGGTGCTGCGCGAGCGGCTGATCGGCGACGAGCCGTGGTCGGTGCTGGGGCAGAGCTTCGGCGGGTTCTGCGCGCTGACCTACCTGTCGTTGGCGCCGGACGGCCTGCGCCAGGTGATGATCACCGGCGGGATTCCGACCCTGACCGGTCATGCGGACGACGTTTACCGCGCCGCGTACCCGCGGGTGCTGCGCAAGAACGACGCGTACTTCGCCCGCTACCCGGCGGACGCCGCCATCGCGCGGCGCATCGTCGAACACCTCGCCGAGCACGAGGTGATCATGCCGACGGGGGAGCGGCTGACCCCGGAGCGCTTCCAGAGCCTGGGCAGCCAGTTCGGCCACGCCGCGCGGTTCGACGCGCTGCACTACCTGCTGGAGGAGGCGTTCGTCGGGGATGCGCTGTCGGACACCTTCCTGCGCGGGGTGGACGCGGTGGTCTCCTTCGCCGAGCGTCCGCTGTACGCCGCGCTGCACGAGGCCATCTACTGCCAGGACAGCGCCTCCGGGTGGTCCGCGCAGCGGGTGCGCCGGGAGTTCGACGCGTTCGACCTCGGCCGCGCCGACCGGGTCAACTTCACCGGCGAGATGATCTACCCCTGGATGTTCGAGCAGGACCCGGCGCTGGTGCCGCTGCGCGAAGCGGCCGACCTGCTGGCCGCCAAGTCGGACTGGCCGCGGCTCTACGACCTCGACCGTTTGGCCCGCAACGAGGTGCCGGTCGCCGCGGCGGTGTACCACGACGACATGTACGTCGACCGCGACCAGGCGTTGGAGGCGGCGCAGCGGGTGCGCAACGCGCGGGTCTGGGTCACCAACGAGTACGAGCACGACGGGGTCAAGGCCGCTCCGGCGGTGCTGGATCGGCTGCTGGCGATGAACCGCGGCGAAGCCTGACGCGGACCACACTGCTGCGTGCCGCGGCCCGGCCCGCTATGGTTCGGTTCTCATGTCCCCCCGGGAGCCGAACTTCGCCGCTGGCGTGCCGTGGCAGGGCGTCTTCGACCAGGCCTCCGCTGCGATGGCGATCATCGACTTGCAGGGTCGTTACCTGTACGTCAACGAAGCGCTGTGCCGATTGCTCGGTTACCGGCGCGAGGAGTTGCAGGGCCTGGACTACCGGAACGTCACGCACCCCGAGGACATCGATCCGGAGGGGCCTGCGGAGTCCCCGGAGCCGCTGGAGAAGCGCTACATCCGCTCCGACGGCAGCGTCATCTGGGCGCTGGTGGCGCGATCGTTCATCCGGGACAGCAGCGGCCGGGCGCTGTACTACCTGTCCCAGATCCAGGACATCACCCGACGTCGCGAGGCCGAGCTGCTCTGGCAGCGCAGCTTCTCCAACGCCCCGATCGGCATGGCCGTGCTGGACCTCAAGGGCGCCTGGACCGCGGTCAACGACACGCTCTGCAGCATGCTCGGCTACACCCGCGAAGAGATGCTCTCGATGTCGTTCTCCGACATCACCTACGAGGACGACGAAGAACACGGCATGGCCGCGCTGGCCGACCTCGTCGAGGGCGGGGTGGACAGCACGAGCGTGGAGAAGCGCTACCGGCATCGGGAAGGCCACCCGATCTGGATGTTGATCCGGGCGACCACAGTGCCCGGCGCCGATGGCGCGCCCGCTTACGTGGTCAGCCAGTACGAGGACATCGGCGAGCAGCGCCTGGTGGACGCCCACCTCGCGCACCTGGCGCTGCACGATCCGCTGACCGGGCTGGCGAACCGCGCGCTGCTGGCCGACCGGCTCGACCACGGGCTGCAGCAGCTCGCGCGCGGCAACGGCGTGCTGGCTGTGGTGCTGGCCGACCTCGACCAGCTCAAGCCGGTCAACGACCGCTACGGACACGCGCTGGGGGACCAGTTGTTGATCGCCACCGCGCGGGAGCTGCAACTGGCGGTGCGGGCCGGTGACACGGTGGCCCGCATCGGTGGTGACGAGTTCGTGGTGGTCAGCCTGCTGCCCGACGAGGCCGCCGCGCAGGCGCTGCGCGAGCGCGTCGAGCGGCACCTCAACACCGAGCTGGTGGTGCAGACCATCCGGATCCGGTTGTGCGCCAGCGTCGGCCACGCCACGACCGCCGATCCGGCGGTCGTGGCGGACGCGCTGCTGCACGCCGCGGACCGGGACATGTACGTGAGCAAGCGGCGTCGCCGGGAGGCGCGCGGCGGGAGCCGCTGACCCCCGCTCAGATGTCCCGCTCAGATGTCGAGCTCGCCCAGCGCCGCTTCGATCGCCCGGTGGAACGTCGGGTAGGCGTAGATCATCTCGCGGAGCCGCTGCACCGGGACTTCGGCGTGCACCGCGACCACGAGCGCGCCGATGATCTCCCCACCGGCGGGCGCGACGACGGTGGCACCGACCAGCACGCCGCGTTCGGCATCGGCGACGAGCTTGATGATCCCCTCGTTGCCGACCTTGTGGATCCAGCCGCGCGAGGACGCCGGGATCTGGGTGATCCCGGTGCGCACCGGGATTTCCCGTTCCCGAGCGCGGGATTCGGTCAGTCCGACGGTGGCGACCTCGGGATCGGTGAAGGTGACCGCGGGCATCGCCCGGTAGTCGGCGACCTCGGAGCCATTCCCGAGGATGTCGGCGGCGGCGATCCGCGCCTGGTAGACCGAGGTGTGCGTGAAGGCCCCGTGGCCGGTGACGTCACCGAGCGCCCAGACGCCGTCGGCGGCGCGCAGCCGCCCGTCCACCTGGATGCTCCGGGCGGTTTCGTCCAGCCCGACGGCCGCCACGCCCAGCGAGCTCAAGTCGGTGCGCCGCCCAGCGGCGACCAGCAGCCGTTCGGCGGTCAGCACCTCGCCGGAGTCGAAGCGCAGGTGGAACTGGTCGTCGTACTTGATGTGCTCGATGCCGCAGGAGGTGTGGATGCGGATGCCGTCGGCGCGCAGCGCTTCGGTCGCCACCTCGCACGCCTCCGGCTCGGCCGTCGGCAGCAGCCGGGACTGCGATTCCAACAACGTCACCGCAGTGCCGAAGCGGGCGAAGACCTGCGCGAACTCCACCCCGACCGGTCCGGCACCGAGCACCAGCAGGGACTTCGGCGCCTCTGCCGCCCGCACCGCGTCGCGGTTGGTCCAGTACGGACTGTCCGCGAGGCCCTCGATCGACGGGATCACCGGATCGCTGCCGGGGTTGAGCACGATGCCTCGTCGTGCGCGGAAAACCTGGTCGCCGACGGTGACTTCGCCGGGTGCGGTGATCCGGCCGAATCCGCGCACCAGCCGACCGCCGAGGTCTTCGAAGCGCCGCACCGTCGCGTCGTCGTTCCAGTCGGCGGTCGCCTCGTCCCGGACGCGGTCCGCGACCGGCGCCCAGTCCGGCTCCACGGTGGTCCGCCCGCCGAGTTGGGGCACCCGCCGGGCCTCGGCGAGGGCGTCTGCGGCTCGGACCATCATCTTGGTCGGAATGCAGGCGAAGTACGGGCATTCGCCGCCGACCAGGCGCGCTTCCACCCCGACCACCGCCAGGCCCGCTTTCGCGAGCTCGGCGGCCAGGTATTCGCCGCCCGGCCCCATCCCGATGACCACGACATCGACCTCTTCGGCCACCGCACTCACCCCATTCCGTCCTCGGTGCCGCCTTCCAGCGCAACACCGAGTCGCGGGGTGCGCCACCTCGGCGGCCGACCACGGCAACCTATCGGAAGGTTGGATTTTGCGCGGACAAGCATTATCGTACGTCAACCAACTGAGTTGGACAGTTGTACGATTAATGCTTGGTGGCGAGTTGGGTGGATGAGCGGCAGCGCGACCCCGGTGCGGGCCGGATGCGCAGACGAACCCTGTTGGGCGGCGGTCTGGGACTGCTGGGCACCGCGGTGCTGGCCAGTGGCTGCGGTGGTGCGGGTGCGGCACCGCTGCCCACCGCCGCGGCCACCGGGGTGCCAGGCCCCGGCGGCGTGCTGCGCATCGCGCGACCGCCCGCGTCGCAGGCCGAAACCCTCGATCCGGCCAGCTCGCTGTCGGCGTACGAATACCTCGGGGCGCTGTTCAACCGGGTGGTCCGGATCGATCGGGACGGCCGGATCGCGCCGGATCTGGCCGAATCTTGGGAATCCGACCCGCTGGGCATGCGGTGGCGGTTCCGACTGCGCCGGGACGTGCACTTCCACAACGGCAAACCGTTCACCGCCGCCGACGTCGTCTACACCGTGCGACGCATCCTCGACCCGGCGCTGTCCTCCCCGCAGGAGGGCGTGCTCGCGCCGCTGCTCGACCCGGCCGGGGTCAGCGCGCCCGAGGAGTACACAGTGGACTTCGCGCTGAAGTCGCCGAACGCGGAGTTCCCCAGCTTGCTCGCCGCCTACCAGTGCTACGTGGTGCCGGACGGCAGCGGCGCGAGCATCGCGCAGACCGGGATCGGCACCGGCCCGTTCCGGCTCGAATCGTTCACCGCCGCGGGGCGTGGGCGGGTGGTGGCCAACCCGGACCACTTCGCCGGGGCGCCGGTGCTGTCGGCCATCGAGTACTTCGCCATCGCCGATATGCAGGCGCGGGCGAACGCGCTGCTGGCCGGACAGGTCCACCTGCTGTCCCAGACGAACCTGGACTTCGCCACCGCGCAGGTGATCAACGCTTCGCCGCGCACCACGATCGCCCGCGCCCCGAACTCCCAGTGGTACGGCCTGCCGATGCTGTGCACCGCAGTGCCGTTCACCGATCCGTTGGTGCGCAAGGCGTTCAAGCTCGCCTACGACCAGGAGTCGGTGTTCGGCGTGGCGATCCAGCGCGCGGGCACCCTGGGCAACGACAACCCGGTGCCGTCGAACGATCCGATGTGGACCGACTACCGGGTGCCGCACGATCCGGACCGGGCGCGGGCGCTGCTCAAGCAGGCCGGTCAGGAGGACCTCGCGCTGGACGTCTACACCTCCGCCTACGACCCGGTGTTCACGCCGATGGCCTTGGCGTTCGCTGACTCGGTGGCCCAGGCGGGCATTCGGCTGCGGGTGCGCACGGCCTCGGCCGACTCGTACTACTCTCAGATCTGGATGCGGCAACCGCTGTGCGCCACCTACTGGTACACCGGGCGGCCGATCGACCAGCTGCTCAACCAGATCTTCCGGGGTGGCTCGTCCTACAACGAAACCGGCTGGGCCGACCCCGCTTTCGACGCGATGCTTGACGCCGCCCGCCGCGAGATGGACGAGGCCCGGCGCCGGGTGCTGTACCAGGACGCCCAGCGCTACCTGGTGGACAACAGCGGCTCGATCACCCCGATGTTCGCCGACCGGCTGGTCGGGATCTCCCGCGAGGTGCTGAACTACGCGGAACACGGCTTCGAGTTCGACTACCTGAACATCGGACTCCGGAGGCGGCCGTGAGCAACAATTTTTCGCTTCTGCTTGCGGTCGCCGCTCGGGTGCGGGTGTCCCGCAATGAGGACCGCGTGCGGGTGTCCCGCAAGGCACTGGAGTCGTGATGTGGAGATTTGTGTTGCAGCGGTTGGCATCGGCGGTGCTGACCATCGTGCTGTCGTCGCTGCTGGTGTTCTTCGCCGTCCAGGCGCTGCCGGGCGATGTCGCCACCCAGGTCCTCGGTCGCGACGCCACCCCGGAGGCCGTCGCGGCGATGCGCGAGCAGCTGCACCTCGACGTACCGGCCTGGCAGCGCTACCTGTCCTGGGTCGGCTCCGCGCTGCACGGCGATCTCGGCACTTCGCTGGTCTCCGGTGATCCGGTGGCGGCCGATCTCGGGCTGCACCTGCGCAACACGCTGCTGATCGCGGTGGTGACCATCGTGGTGGCGATCACGGTGTCGCTGGTGCTGGGCGTGCTCGCCGGGCTGTACCGGGATCGGTGGCCGGACCAGGCGATCTCCTGGCTGAGCCTGATCGGCATGAGCATCCCGGAGTTCGTGGTGGCCACCCTGCTGGTGCTGGTGTTCTCGGTGACCGTGCCGCTGCTGCCAGCGGTGGTGCTCGACGGTCCGAACGCGACGGTCGCCGACCTGCTGCCCGCGATCTGGTTGCCAGCCGCCGCGTTGGGCGTGGTGATGGCCGCCTACATCGTGCGGATGACGCGCACCAGCGTGATCGACGTGATGGCCGCGGAGTTCGTCACCACCGCCACGCTCAAGGGTTTGGGGCGCTGGCGGGTGGTCACCCGGCACGCGCTGCCCAGCGCGTTGTTGCCGACGTTGAACGTGATCGCGATGAACATCGCCTGGCTGGTCGGCGGGGTGGTGGTGGTCGAGAACGTCTTCAACTACCCGGGTGCCGGGAAGTTGATGCTGGAGTCGGTCTACGACCGGGATCTGCCGATGCTGCAGGCGATCGCGCTGCTCGGCGCGTGCGTGTACGTGGTGTGCAACCTCGCCGCCGACCTGGCCGCGATGGCGTTGAACCCGAAGCTGCGGACCGGGGGAGGGAAGGCGTGATGGTGGCGTTGAAAACCCGGCTGCCGCGTTCGACGACCGCGCGCATCGGCATGGCGATCGTGGGGGTGCACATCCTGCTGGCGCTGCTGGCCCCGGTCATCGCACCGCACTCGCCGGTGGCCAACGATCCGGCGCAGGCGTTGCTGGGCGGCAGCTGGCAGCACTGGGCGGGCACCGACCAGTACGGCCGGGACGTGCTTTCCCGCGTGCTGTACGGCGGTCGGTACGCGCTGGAGGTGTCGTTCCTCGCCACGCTGTGCACGGTGGGGCTCGGCACGCTGATCGGTGCGTTCGTGGCGCTGCGCGGCGGATGGCTGGACAACGTGGTGATGCGGGTGCTGGACGCGGTGCTGTCGGTGCCGCCGATCCTGGCGCTGCTGGTGATCGTCACCGTGTTCGGCACCGGTGCGGGAGTGATCGTGCTGGCGGTGACCGTCGTCTACACCCCAGCGGTGGTCCGGGTGGTTCGAGCCGCGGCCCAGGCGGTGGTGCCCGCCGACTACGTCACGGCGGCGCGCGCCCGCGGCGAGCGGGCGCTGTCGATCCTGGTCCGGGAGATCTTCCCGAACATCGTGGACGTGGTTTTCGTGGAGTTCGCGATGCGGGCTTCGTGGGCGGTGCTGCTGATCAGTTCGCTGTCGTTCCTCGGGTTCGGGGTGAACCCGCCGACCCCGGACTGGGGCCTGATGGTGGCGGAGAACCGCACCGCGATCACCGTGGTGCCGCTGGCCAGCCTCGCGCCGATCATCGCCTTGGCGACCCTGGTGGTGGGCCTGAACCTGGCCGCCGACGGACTGTCCAAGGCGTGGGGCGTGGACCGGATTCAGCAGGAGGTCGCATGAGTACCCCTGTGGCAAGCCCAGTCCTCCGCAACCGCACCTCAGGGGACCGTGACGCAAGCCGGCCACCAGAAACCTCGAAAAGCGAGATTGAGCCGGACGCCACCACCACTGTGAATCGCGGAGAGGCGGAACTGGTATGAGTCTCGTCGACATCAGCGGCCTGTCGGTCGCCTATCGCGCGGGCCACCGCGACGTGCCGGTGGTGCGGGACGTGTCGCTGCGGGTCGAGGCGGGGCAGACGCTGGCCCTGGTGGGCGAATCCGGTAGCGGCAAGTCCACCATCGCCGGGACCCTGCTCGGGCACCTGCGGCACGGCTCCCGGCAGACCGCCGGAGCGGTCCGGGTCGCGGGCCAGGACGTCTTCTCGTTGGCGGGCAAGCAACTGCGGGAGCTGCGCGGCCGGACCGTGGCGATGGTCGCGCAGAACGCGGGGTCGGCGCTGACGCCGTCGATGCGCATGGGACGGCAGTTGGACGAGGCGCTGCGGGGACGCGGGCTCGACGGCGCCGCACGCCGCCGGAGGGTCGTCGAACTGCTCGAACAGGTTCGGCTGCCGGAACCCGAGCGGTTGGTGCGGCGCTATCCGCACCAGCTCTCCGGCGGTCAGCAGCAGCGGGTGGTGATCGCGATGGCGATCGCGGCCCGGCCGCGCGTGCTGGTGCTCGACGAGCCGACCACCGGGCTGGATGTGATCACCCAGCGCGGCGTCCTCGACCTGCTGGCCACCCTGGCCGACGAGCTGTCGCTGGCAACGGTGCTGGTCAGCCACGATCTCGGTGTGGTTGCGGCGATGGCCGACCACGTGCACGTGCTGCGCGACGGCCGGACCGTGGAATCCGCCCCGGTGGCACGGCTTTTCGCCGCGCCAGCCGAGCCCTACACCCGCCAGTTGCTGGCCAGCGTGCCGCGCATCTCCGACGACGGGCTCGTCGAGATCGACGCCGACGGCTCGCGGCGCACCAGGTCGCGCGCCGCGGTGCCGGATGCCGATCCGGTGGTGGACCTCGACCGGATCCGCGTCGGCTACGGCCACCGGATCGTGGTGGATGACGTGTCGTTGCAACTGCGGCGCGGCGAGGTGCTGGCGCTGGTCGGCGAGTCGGGCAGCGGCAAATCCACGCTCGCGGCGGCGCTGGCCGGGTTGCGCGCCCCGAGTTCGGGACGGTTGCGCTACCTCGGCGAGACACCGGGAGACCTGCGCGTCGCGGCCGGGAGGCGACCGCGCGACCTGCGGCGCAAGGTGCAATTGGTGTTCCAGAACGCCGACACGGCGCTCAACCCCCGGCGCAGCGTGCGGGATTCGGTGCGCCGACCGCTGCGCCTGTTCGGCATCGTGCCGAGGGCGTTGCGCGCCAAGCGCACCGACGAACTCATCGAATCGGTGCGGCTGGACGCGGCGCTGGCCGAGCGGTTGCCCGCGCAGCTCTCCGGCGGTCAGCGGCAACGCATCGGCATCGCCCGCGCCCTGGCCGGGGAACCGGAAGTGATCATCGCTGACGAGATCACCACCGCGCTGGACGTGTCCGTGCAGGCGCAGGTGCTGGGCCTGCTCGACGACCTGCGCCGCGAACACCGGCTCGCCTGCCTGTTCATCAGCCACGACCTGGCCGTGGTGCGCGGTATGGCCGACCGGATCGTGGTGCTGTACCAGGGGAAGGTGGTCGAGCAGGGCAGCACCGAGACGGTGTTCGCCGGGCCCAACCACCCCTACACGCGCGAATTGCTGGGCGCCGCGCTGGAACCCGACCCGCAGGCGACCGGAACTCCCGGAGAGGTGCCGGGTTGGGACCACGACGACCACGACGAGACCTGGATCGACGCCGGTGACGGCCACCTGATCCGGCGCTGGAAGGAGATCGGGTGAGGTACCGGGAGCACTTCGACCGGGAGGTGCTGGTCGAGGAGCGCTGGATCCCGATGCGGGACGGCACCCGGCTGCACGCGCGGATCTGGCGGCCCGCGGACGCCGCACCGGTGCCCGCGCTGCTGGAATACCTGCCGTACCGCAAGGGCGACTGGACCGCGCCGCGCGACGCGCAACGGCACCCGTACTACGCCGGGCACGGCTACGCGTCGGTGCGGGTCGACCTGCGCGGTAGCGGCAACTCGGAGGGCGTGATGCTCGACGAGTACGCCGAGACGGAGCTCTCCGACGGCGTCGAGGTCATCGAGTGGCTGGCGGATCAGCCCTGGTGCACCGGCAAAGTCGGCATGTTCGGCATCTCCTGGGGCGGCTTCAACGCGCTGCAGATCGCGGCGCGGCGCCCGGAACCGCTGAAGGCGATCGTCACGGTGTGCTCGACCGACGACCGCTACGACAACGACGTGCACTACACCGGCGGCGCGGTCCTCGGCATCGACATGGCCGCCTGGGCGGGCACGATGCTGGCTTTCACCGCCCGCCCACCGGATCCGGCGGTGGTCGGCGAGCAGTGGCTGAAGATGTGGCGGGAACGCCTCGACGCCGCCGAGCCGTTCCTGCACACCTGGCTGGCGCACCAGGAACGCGACGACTACTGGCGGCACGGCAGCATCTGCGAGGACTACGGCGCGGTGCGGGCCGCGGTGCTGGCCGTCGGCGGTTGGGCGGATCCCTACCGCGACACGGTTTTCCGGCTCGCCGAACACCTCCGCGCTCCGGTGCGCGGCATCATCGGCCCGTGGTCGCACCAGTATCCGGATCGCGGTCTGCCACCAGGCCCGGCGATCGGCTTCCTGCAGGAGACCCTGCGCTGGTGGGACCACTGGCTGGGGGACGTCGACACCGGTGTCCTGGACGATCCGCTGCTGCGCACCTGGATGTCCGAACCCGTCGCACCGAGCACCTGCTACGCCGAGCGGCCCGGCCGGTGGGTCGGTGACGACGCCTGGCCGTCGCCGTCGATGCGAGCGGTGCGCTACGGCTTCGACGCGGAGCTGTCGGGTTCGGCGGTGGTGGTTTCCAGCCCGGAGCACACCGGGATCGACGCGGGCCGGTTCTTCCCGTTCGGCAACCGCAGCGACCTGCCGCCGGACCAGCGAGAGGAGGACGGCCGCTCGGTCTGCTTCGACTCGGCGCCGCTGGCCGAACGCGTCGAGGTCCTCGGCAGACCGCAGGTGTCGCTGCGGTTGGACTGCGACGTCGAACGGGCCAACCTCACCGTGCGGCTGTGCGACGTGGCACCGGACGGTGCGTCGACGCTGGTCACCCGCGGGGTGCTGAATCTGTTGGCCCGCAACGGCCGCGAGCGGATCGACCCCTGGCGACCGGGCGAGCCGGAGGCGGTGACCGTCGACCTCTCGGCGATCGGCTACGCGTTCCCACCGGGGCACCGGATCCGGGTCGCGGTGTCGACGGCGTACTTCCCCTGGGTGTGGCCGCACGGCGAGCGCGCCACCGTCGAACTGGACCCGGCCGAAAGTGCGCTGCTGCTACCGGTGCGAGCGGCGGACTCCGACGGGTCGATTTCCTTCGACGAGCCGGAACAGGCGCCGCCGCTGGCGGTGCGCACCGAGGCCGCGCCGGAGCGGCCGGAGCGGGTGGTGCGCCGGGACGTCGCCAGCGGCGAGTGGATCTTGGAAGTCGACCCCAACTACGGCGGCTCGCGAACCTTCCCGGACGGGCTCACCTACACCGAGGCGGCCACCGAGACCTACCGAATCCGGGAGAACGACCCGCTTTCCGCGACCGCCACATCACAGTGGACAATCAGCCTGCGCCGGGCCGACTGGCTGGCCGAGATCAGCACCGCGACCGAACTGCGCGCCACCCGGGAGGAGTACATCGTGGACAGTCGGCTGGACACCGCCGCCGACGGTGAAACCGTGGTGTCCCGCAGCTGGCAGCAGCGGATTCCGCGGAGTTCGGCATGACCGGGCGGCGGGCCGTGCCCGCCGAGCAGCGCAGCAGGCAGCCCACCGAGGTGCGGCGCCGCCAGGTGGTGCAAGCCGCGCTCGAACTCATCTCCGAGCACGGCATTTCCGGGGTCAGCGCCCGCGACATCGCCAGGCACGCGGGCATTTCCCCCGGCACCATCACCTACCACTTCTCCGGGGTGCGGGAGATCTTCGCGGAAGCGATAACGCTGGAGATCGAGCAGTACTACACGCCGCTGATGGCCGAACTGCGCACCCTCGGCCCGCGCGAGGCGCTGCGCGGCGTGATCGACGCGCAGTTCACCACCGAGACCAAGCGGCACTGGCGGCTGTGGTTCGAGTACTGGCTCGCGGGACTGCACGACGACGACTTCGTCGACCGCCAGGCCGACCGCTACGCGGCCTGGCACGGGCAGATCCGCGACATCATCGCCGCCGGGCAGGCTGGCGGTGCGTTCGCGGGTGGCGATGCGGACGAGGTCGCGGTGCGGTTCGTGGCCCTCGCTGACGGGCTCGCCCTGCAGTGGCTGCGCGGCGTCCCACCGCTGACCGGCGCCCAAGCCCGCGACCACCTGCACCGCTTCGTCACCGACGAGCTGGGCCCGTGATCAGCAAGCCGAGGTGAAGGGCACCTTCCACCAAGTAAGAGGGCTGATCTACCGTGCAGCACCATATCGTGCGCAAGCGTTCCCCATTGCCCATACGACGCCCGCAATGCAGGTCTCACTCAGTTGTCGCAGCAGTTCCCGCGCAAGAGGCGCAGATGGATTTCAGGTGAAATCGCTTGACGGAAAAGGAACAACTGATCCTGCCGATTGTGGCCGTTCGCTATGCATCGGCTGCTACAGTGCTCCGCGTTGTCGGGACCGGGGAGCAGAAACGATGGGCTTGTTTGACTGGATGTCCGGGACGAAGCACCCCCTTGGTGGGGTCGCTCCTCGGTCTGCCGAAGACGTTCGTGCAGCCCTTCTGGCTGTCAACGGCCCGCACCGGCCGTTCGTGGTGCGTGACGGCCAGCCGGATGGGGTGGATCTGGTCGCTGAATGGAAGATCGCTGATGCTCAGTGGTTCGGTTACTTCGGCAACGTAACCACTGTCAACAGAACGCTGATGCGGCTCAATCCGGGGAAGAACGAAGTCCGAGCTGTTGACCAAGAGTGGTCGGTCACCTGGATCGGTGATTCGCCCAGACTGACGCTGGCGTCGGAGTTCAGTCGAGGCCAGATCAACAAGAAGTCATTCGTGACATCTCTCAGCCGAGATGAGCGCGGCAACGTCGTTAAGGAGACTCGCAAATTCTCCACCAGCGACTTGAAGCCTCCTCTTCGCGATGCTGTCACGAGTTCTGGATGGGTCTGGCGTGGTTTGCTGATTGGAAAGCTCTGAGTTGTTGGGACTGCGCTTGACCATCGCTGCCAGGTGATCCGTTAAGACAGATTCGGCCGGAAGCCAGCATTTGCCTGGTGGACGGTTGAACCACCCGTGCTGCAGAGAACTGCCGGAAAGGCAGAAATATGGGGGATGGATTCAACACCGATCCGAGAATACTTCGAGACGCGGGCTCTCGCATTGGGGACGCGATCGGGGAGATGAAGGGGAGCGATCTAGCGAACCTTGGCGGCAGATCCGATGCGTGCGGGCATGATGGCGTGTCCCGAGCCCTCGCCGATTTCTGCTCGGCCGTAGAGCTTTCTGCTCAAGTTCTGGTGCAGACAGGCGAGGCGGCAAGTACCGCACTGCACGATACCGCTCGGTCCTACATCGGCCGCGACCAAGAGGCGCAGGCCGCCGTCCAGCAGATCGCCAACGAGTTCACTTCTGGGGGCCGGTGATGGTGGAGCTGGGGCAGACGACCGACCCGAAGGCTCTGATTCCTGGGGAACCAGACACGGTTGAGAACACGGCGGCCAAGTTCCGTACGCAGAGCGAGAAGTTCAATGCAGTAGGTGAGGATCTCAAGCATGTCGATGTCGTCGGTTGGTCGGGTGCTGCGAGTGATGCGTTCATGGACCTCCTCTCAAAAGAGCCACCGAAGTGGCTGAAGTCCGGCGACGCTCTCGACTCAGCAGCGAACGCATTGACCGAGCACGCGGGAACACTGCGTTGGGCTCAGGCCCAAGCCGCCGAAGCCATCGCTCTGTGGCAAGAGGGCGAGGAAGCCACGGAGAAGGCCAAAGACCAGCACAATGCCGCTGTCGCACAGGCAAACGCGCAGAACCAGGCCAACGTCACCGACGGGCACTCCAACGTCGTCTCTGTCGAACCGTTTTCAGACCCTGGCGAGCGTCTCCGGGAGGAGGCCCGGCAGTTACTCTCGTCGCCGCGTACGGGCCGGGGAGCCGGACGGGACGTCGTAGGCGAAGCTGACTTCTCGGGACCGCATCGTGCTGGATCTTGCTGCCGAGCATCAGGTGCTGACAACCGAGCAGCTCCGCACGCTGGTGTCCCCATCGATCCCGCGCGCAGCATCGCTTGCTGGATCAGGCCGAGGCGAGCGTGCTGTGGCGCACGCGGCTGTATCGTGCCCGCCGGGCGGGCCGGTGGTGCGTTCGCGGGTAGGTGATGCGGACGAGGTCGCGGTGCGGTTCGTGGCCCTCGCTGACGGGCTCGCCCTGCAGTGGCTGCGCGGCGTCCCACCGCTGACCGGCGCCCAAGCCCGCGACCACCTGCACCGCTTCGTCACCGACGAGCTGGGCCCGTGATCAGCAAGCCGAGGTGAAGGGCACCTTCCACCAAGTAAGTTGGCGAAAGGTGCCCTTCACTCCTCACCCGAACGGTACGCCGCTCACGGTGTTGCGCGATGCGAGTTCAGGGGCGGGGTTTGAGGGCTTCGCGGAGGACGCTGTGCACTTCGGCCATCGCCTCCGCCGCGACCGGGATCTGATCGGCGCCCCCGACGAAACCGTGGAACAGCCCCGGGCAGTGCTGGGTGGTGGTGGGCACGCCCGCCTCCTGGAGCCGTTCGGCGTAGCGCTGCCCCTCGGTGCGCAGCGGATCGCATCCGACGGTGAGCACATGCGCCGGGGGCAGTCCGGCCAGGTTCGCGGCGCGCAGCGGCGCGGCGTGCGGCTGGTCCCGGTCGGCGACCTCGGGCACGTACTGGTCCCAGAACCACATCATGTGGCCCCTGGTCAGCATGGATTCCGGGCCGGAGTCCAGATAGGACTCGGTGTTGAAGTCGTGGTCGGTGACCGGGTAGATCAGCAGTTGGAAGGTGAGCCGCGGGCCGCCCTGCTCGACCGCCCGCAACGCCGTCACCGCGGCCAGGTTGCCGCCCGCGCTGTCCCCGGCCACCGCGAGGCGGGTCGGGTCGCCACCGAGTTCGGCAGCGTGTTCGGCGGCCCAGCGCGTCGCGGCGTCGCAGTCCTCGGCCGCCGCCGGGTAGCGGTGCTCCGGGGCGAGCCGGTAGTGCACGGCGATGACGATCGCCTCGGTGCTGTTGGCCAACGCACGGGCCACGCCGTCGTGGCTTTCCAGATCCCCGAGCACCCAGCCGCCGCCGTGGAAGTACACGACCACCGGCAACGCGTCGCCGCCGACGCTCGGCCAGTAGATGCGCACCGGGATCTGCACGCCCGGCGGGCCGGGGATGAGTCGATCCTCGACCTTCGCCACCGGTTGGCCGGGCCGGTCCACCGCGCTTTCGGCCATCAGTGCGCGGGCCTGGGCGGCGTCGGTGATCGCGCCCCCGAGGTCGGGGAAGTACTCCCGCATCAGTGCGACAAAGGGCTCGGCGTCCGGATGCAACGGCATCGTTTCCTCCTGTGCGAGTAGGTCGTGGCCGTGATGTAAACGGACTCGGCTGCGCCGCAGATATCGGCCGATCCGGGGATATCCTCCCGTATCATGGGAAAAGATCATCGGTGTTGCAGATCACATGAACTCGCGGTAAAACGGCCCGCCCGATCCATGGCACGAGCTTGGCCTCGGTACGACCGGTGTGCGCCTTCGTGCGCACGTCGACGGGGCAAGACCCACTTCTGATCGGAATAGAAGACGTGCCTGTATCGTTTGCCACAGAGTGAGCGTTGCCTGTGGGTGAAAGGGAACGGGTCGATTGAGTACGACGAACGGGCACCGGTCGAACGGAACCCGGAAGCTGAACCGGGTAGTGATCCGGTTCGCCGGTGACTCCGGCGACGGGATGCAGCTGACCGGAGACCGATTCACCTCAGAGGCCGCGGCCTTCGGCAACGACCTCGCGACGCTGCCGAACTTCCCGGCCGAGATCCGCGCCCCTGCCGGAACCCTGCCCGGCGTGTCCAGCTTCCAGCTGCACTTCGCCGACTACGACATCCTCACCCCGGGTGACCGGCCGGATGTCCTGGTGGCGATGAACCCGGCGGCGCTGAAGGCCAACATCGGTGACCTGCCACCAGGCGGGATCCTGATCGTCAACACCGACGAGTTCACCAAGCGCAACCTCTCCAAGGTCGGCTACGACGGCAACCCGCTGGAGGGCGACGCGCTGGAGCGCTACGCGGTGCACCACGTCGCGATGGCCACCCTGACCCAAGGCGCGCTCGAAGGCACCGGGCTGGGCAAGAAGGACGCCGAGCGCTGCAAGAACATGTTCGCGCTCGGCCTGCTGTCCTGGATGTACCACCGGCCCACCGAGGGCACCGAACGGTTCCTGCGCGAGAAGTTCGCCAAGAAGCCGCAGATCGCCGAAGCCAACATCCTGGCGTTCCGGGCGGGCTGGAACTACGGCGAGACCACCGAGTCGTTCGCGGTCACCTACGAGGTCGCACCCGCCAAGCTGCCCGCCGGTACCTACCGGCAGATCACCGGCAACACCGCGCTCGCCTACGGCATCGTCGCGGCCGGGCAGCGCAGCGGACTGCCGGTGTTCCTGGGCACCTACCCGATCACGCCCGCCTCGGACGTGCTGCACGAGCTGGCCAGGCACAAGAACTTCGACGTCACGACCTTCCAGGCCGAAGACGAGATCGCCGGGGTCGGTGCCGCCCTGGGGGCCTCCTTCGGCGGGTCGCTGGGCGTGACCACCACGTCCGGACCGGGCCTGGCGTTGAAGTCGGAGACCATCGGACTGGCCGTGACGCTGGAACTGCCGCTGCTGGTGTGCGACATCCAGCGCGGCGGGCCGTCCACCGGGCTGCCCACCAAGACCGAGCAGGCGGACCTGCTGCAAGCGCTGTACGGCCGCAACGGCGAGTCCCCGGTGCCGGTGATCGCCCCGTGCTCGCCCGCGGACTGCTTCGACGCGGCGCTGGAGGCCGCGCGGATCGCGCTGACCTACCGCACCCCCGTGATACTGCTCTCCGACGGCGCGATCGCGAACGGTTCCGAGCCGTGGCTCATCCCGGACGTCGACCAGCTGCCCGACCTGCGGGTCCAGTTCGCCACCGAGCCCAATGCGCTGGACGGCTCCGAGGAGTTCTGGCCGTACGTCCGCGACCCGGAGACCCTGGCCCGCGAGTGGGCGGTGCCGGGCACGCCGGGCCTCGAACACCGCGTCGGTGGCCTGGAGAAGGCCGACGGCAAGGGCAACATCTCCTACGACCCGGACAACCACGACAAGATGGTGCGGCTGCGCCAGCGCAAGATCGACGGAGTCCAGGTACCGGACCTCACCGTCGACGACCCGGACGGCCAGGCCCGCGTGCTGGTGCTCGGCTGGGGCTCGTCGTTCGGGCCGATCGGCGCGGCCTGCCGCCGGGTGCGCGCGGCTGGCATGTCGATCGCGCGGGCCCACCTGCGCAACCTCAACCCGATGCCGGGCAACCTGGGCGAGGTGTTGCGCAGCTACGACAAGGTCATCGTGCCGGAGATGAACCTCGGCCAGCTGGCGATGCTGCTGCGCGCCCGCTACCTGGTCGACGTGCAGTCCTACACGAAGGTGGCCGGACTTCCGTTCCAGGCCGAGGAGCTGCAGAACGTGCTCACCGATGTTGTGCAGGGGGTGTCCGCGTGACCGCCACCGAGCTGGGAATGCCGGTGCTCGGCGGGTTGGCAGAGGTGCCGACCACCGACGAACCGCAGAAGGCCAAGGACTTCAAGTCCGACCAAGAAGTCCGCTGGTGCCCGGGGTGCGGCGACTACGTCGTGCTCAACGCGGTGCAGAGCTTCCTGCCGTCGCTGGGGCTCAAGCGGGAGAACATCGTGTTCATCTCGGGCATCGGGTGCTCGTCCCGGTTCCCGTACTACATGAACACCTACGGGATGCACTCCATCCACGGCCGCGCCCCGGCGATCGCCACCGGCCTGGCCACCAGCCGACCGGACCTGTCGGTGTGGGTGGTGACCGGTGACGGCGACGCGCTGTCCATCGGCGGCAACCACCTCATCCACGCGCTGCGCCGCAACGTGAACCTGAAGATCCTGCTGTTCAACAACCGGATCTACGGGCTGACCAAGGGTCAGTACTCGCCGACCAGCGAGGTCGGCAAGGTCACCAAGTCGACCCCGGTCGGATCGCTGGACCACCCGTTCAACCCGGTGTCGCTGGCCCTGGGCGCGGAGGCGTCGTTCGTGGCGAGGGTGATCGACTCGGACCGCGCGAACGTGGCTGAGACGCTGCAGGCGGCGGCGCAGCACCGGGGCAGCGCTCTGGTGGAGATCTACCAGAACTGCCCGATCTTCAACGACGGTGCCTTCGACGTCCTCAAGGACAGCGGGGAGAAGCAGCGCCGGATCATCCCGCTCAAGCACGGCGAGCCGATCGTCTTCGGGCCTGAAGACGATCGCTACGGCGTGGTGTCGGACCGGGATGGCGGTCTCCGCGTCTCGAAGCTGTCCGAAGTGGACGAGAAAGACGTGGTGGTGCACGACAGCACCCGAGCGGACCCGTCCTACGCCTTCGCCCTGTCCCGCCTGGGCGGTCAGGACCTCAGCCCAGCGGTCACCGGCATCTTCCGGGCTGCCCAGCGCCCCACCTACGACGACCTGGCCCGCACCCAGGTCACCGAGGCCAAGCAGGCGAAGCCCGCCAACCTCCAAACCCTCCTGACGGGCAACGACACCTGGACGATCTGACCAACGCAAAACCCCTGAAGCCCCGCCGCGTTCCCCGCGGCGGGGCTTCAGCAGTATTGACCGGGCTGCCACTCGATGCACTCAGACCGGGCACCGGTCCGGCAGAATTCCACGACAGCGGCGCGAACCTGGCCAAGCGGCAGCGCTGCCGACTTGGGGAACAGCAGACCGCCTGCCGGGTCGAAGAACAGCGCAGGAGCATCTGCCGGTCCGGCCGGGTTGTAGGAGTCGGATAGGTCCACGTTCCAGTGGTGGTAACTCAGCGCACCCCAGCCAGCTTCGGGATCGGTGAAAACCCGAAGGCTGTTGGGCGGAAACTCGTTCACGGTGCCATCGGCGGACTGCCGACACTCCCGATCCCAGACGAAGACCAGCGTGTGGTCGAGGTGCGGCTCATCGACGATCAACTGAACGAGCCGCGCCACGCCATCACCGGACCGAGCAAACCGAAACCGATGCTCGACGGACGCGGTGACGACGCGACGAGTGCTGGTGGAGGCCTGGACCACAGCTATAGATCGAACTTTCCGGCCCTGAGAGTGCCGACGAACTGGCTCCATAACTCGCGGCGGAACGCGAGGACAGGACTGTGTCCCTGCTGCTTCGAGTCACGTACACCGACTGTGCTTGGCAGCGACGCAACTTCGACGCAGGCGTTTGCTTCGTTGCTGTGGGTGCTCTTGCGCCAGTGGGCGCTGATGAACTCTGGCACAGCCATGCCGTAGCTCCTTGTCCCTACTTCCTGTGCTTCCGGAGTTCCATGATCCGTCGGACCGATGCTTCCGGAGCGAGTGCCTTTTCCTGCAGCCGTTCATACGCCAGCGTATACACCTGGATCTCCGCGTCTTCCTCCATGTAGAGGCCGTCGTGCAGATTCTCCAGGTAGACGCCTTGCACGTTGTCCGGCCCAGAGGTGACGAGGTGGTATGCGCATCCGAGCCCGGGATACGCACCGACCTCGATGGGCAGGAGCTGGAGGGTCACGTTCGGCAGCTCGGTCCTGGAAAGCAAGTGCTCAAGCTGATTCCGCATCACGTCGGGGCCGCCGACCGGTAGGTGCAGCGCGGACTCATGAACAATCGCGTGGTAACGCAGTGGAGCATCGGACACGTCCAGCCGTGCTTGCCGTTCCTGACGCAACTGGCGACGAGCATTCAACAGCTCTGCCCGCGAGCCTTTGACAGCCTCTCGGAGGATGGCTTCGTAGTAGTCGGACGTTTGCAACAGTCCTGGCACGAGGTGGATCTCGAAGCTTTGCAGGAGCGTGGCCACTGCCTCGACTTCGAGGTAGTCCTCGAAGTCCCCGCGAACCGCGTCAGGACCGTAGGTACTCCACCAGCCGGATTCAACCGAGGCCACTGCCAGACGGACCAGGTGGTCTCGTTCTGCTTCGTCGACGCCGAGGACAGTACCGATGGCGATGATCTCGGCTGGTCCCGCAATGGTGTCGGCTCGTTCGAAGCGGCTGAGTTTGGGAACCGACCAGCGAAGCGGCTTGGCCACCTCCTCCTGCGTGGCTCCCTTCGCTCTGCGCCAATCGCGTAGCGTGCGAGCAACTCGCCGCTGCCGAACGTTCGCGACGTTTTGGGTCACCCGAAACCTCCGTTGGCGCCGTTGCGATGATCAGCTGGTAGGCCGTGCGCAGCCTACCGTGCGTCTTTTCGGCTGATCGTGTGAACAAAGCCCCTGATCGGTGGCGTCTACTTGATTCGATGAAAATTATCACACACGATAGTTTTCGTGATCGCTGGCGCGGTCTGCGTCGTCGGCACATTGCTTCAGACGCCTCAGCGCGAATCCATTCCGCACTACTTCGAGAAGAAAGGTCGGGGCATGGGCGACTTGAAAGTTGCTGCCTGGGTGAGGATCGAGGACTGCTCGATGGAATACGCCGTCTTCGACGACGAGGTGGAGTTCCGAGTCGGTGGCCAACTGGACGGGCTGGACCTCGTTTTCACCGAGCAGGGCTTGCAAACCCTTGTAACGCACGGGGAACGCGCTCTACGGGAGCTTCGCGCAAGGCAGCCGCACGCGCGGGGCTGAGTTGCGCTGCGGTGAGAGCCGTCAGCAGGGGCGCACTCCGTTGCCCTACACGGTGACGGGACGGGCTGAAGGGCACCTTTGACCGAGTAAGCCGGTCGAAGGTGCCCTTCACTCATCACCTGATTGGGGTCGTGAGTGTGAGAGGCGGTTGGGGGTGGTTTTCGGGCTCACGACATTCTGGCTGGGGAGCGTCAGGGTACGAGGTCGGTGATGTGGTCTACCTGGTCTGGGTTGGGGGACCAGCAGTAGAGGATTGCTTCGTCGGCGCCTAGGGATTCGAGGTGTTGGAGGTGTGCCTTGAGGTCTGCTGGGGTGGTGACCATGGTGTTGGCGAAGTCGGCGTTGCCGTAGTAGGCCGTTATTTCCGTTCGGGCTTCGTCGGCCACCTCGTCCGGGCCGAGGGCTGCGTTGAGTTGGCCGACGAGGCGGGGTTTTCCCGGGCGGCCGTGGGTTTTCCAGGAGGTTTCGGCGAGGCCGAAGGTGGTTTCCACGTGGTGCAGCGGGCCTGCTGCCAGGAAGCCGTCTCCCCAGCGGCCGACTCGGTCGATCGCGGCCGGGGCGAAGCCGCCGAACAGGATCTCGGGGCGGACCGCCGGACCGATCGGGGCGACTTCGCCGCTGCGGGGTTCGCCCGCCCAAAGCCGGTGCATCAGGTGCAGCTGCGAGTCGAGGGTTCGGCCGCGGTGCTGGAAATCCGCTTCGGCGGCGAGGAAGTCGTCTTCCCGGGCGCCGACTCCGATGCCGAGGGTGAAGCGGTTTCCGCTCAGCTGGGCCAGTGTCGCGCTCTGCTTGGCCAGCAACGGGGTTTGGCGCAGGGGTGCGAGCAGCACTTCGGTCTGGATCCGGATCCGCTGCGTCGCCCCGGCGATCGTCGCGAGGGCCACCAGGGGTTCCGGGTTGTCGAACACCAGTCGGTCCAGCAGGCCGAGTGCGCTGAACGGGCCCGCATCCGCGCGCCTGGCCCAGGTCAACAGGACGGCGGGGTCGCCGATGGGTAGGCCGAGTCCGATCTTCATGGGTTGCGGCTCCAAAAGGGCACGGGTGGACACCTGTGCCGCGCTCTCGTTTCGCGCAAGCGGGTTCTCGTGCTGCGGCGTGTTTCTGGGGAACCGGATCAGAGTTCGACCATCCTAGCTCAGCCGCCGCGCGCCGGATTCGAGGCTCACCAGGACTGCGGCTGGACGTAAGCAGCGCTGCGGCTCGGTGGGCGCATTGCCCACCGGTGGTTCATTGACGGGTCAATGACTTCGGCCTTACCTTCACCTGGCAGTTGATCACCGAGCGCGACCAACGGAGGTCCGCGATGTGCCAGGCGTGCTGTCCGCGTTCCCCGCAGCCCCGGATCTCCCGGGCGCAGTTCCTGAAACTCCTCGGACTGGCCACCGCTGGGGCAGCGGTCTCCGCCGGTTGCGCGAGCGGTGATCCCGGTGCTGGTCCGCAGACCGGGCGGAAGCTGATCGACAACGTGCGCGGCTTCACGCTGACCGACAGCGGGCCGCTGGAGTTCAGCAGCCTGTTGATCGAGGCCGATGGTCGCGTCGGTGGGCTCGACGTCGGAAGCGCCGGTGGCGCGGAGCGCATCGACGGGCGGGGGCGGGTGCTCATCCCCGGATTGCACGACGCGCACGGGCACTTCGGGCAGCTCGGGGCGAACGTCTCCCAGCTCAACCTGGCCGGGACGAAGTCGCTGGCCGAGGCGATGCGGGCGTTGCAGGCCTTCGCCGAGCAGCACCCGGATCGGCCGTGGATCCTGGGGCGCGGCTGGAACGACGTGATCTGGGGGCTGGGCAGGTTGCCGTCCGCGGCGGACCTGGACGCGGTAGTGCCGGACCGGCCGGTGTGGCTGGTCCGCGTCGACGGGCACGCCGGGGTCGCGAACTCGGCCGCGCTGCGGCAGGTCGGCATCAACCGGGACACCCCGACTCCGCCGGGCGGTGAGATCGTGCGCGGGCCGGATGGCGCGCCCAGCGGCGCTTTCGTCGATGCCGCGCAGGACCTCGTCGAACGACACCTCCCGAAGCCGACCATCGACGACATCAAGCAGAACTTCCTCGCCGCGCAACGCAAGCTCAACGAGGTCGGGCTCACCTCGGTCAGCGACGCGGGCACCAGCGCGGCGGAACTCGCGGTGCTGCACCAGTTGGCCAACTCCGGTGAGCTGACCATCCGCATCAACTCGTTCCTGAGCTACGACGCCTACCGCGAACTCGGTGTGCAGGCGCGCGGTGACTCGTTCGCAGGCGACATGCTGCGGGTGCGCACCGTGAAGCTCTACATCGACGGTGCGCTCGGCAGCCACGGTGCGGCGATGCTGCAGCCCTACGACGACGATCCGGGCAACTCCGGACTACCGCAGATGGACGCCGTCGAGCTGCGCAACCGCGTCACGCAGGTGATGCGCGACGGTTTCCAGGTCGCCACGCACGCCATCGGCGACGCCGGGAACCGGATGGTGCTCGACGCGTACCAGGCGGCCATCGCGGAGGTCGGCGGCGACTTGCGGCATCGCATCGAACACGCGCAGGTCCTCGCGGTGGAGGACATTCCGCGGCTGCGGGCCAGCGGCATCATCGCCTCGATGCAGCCGGTGCACGCCACCGACGACATGAACATGGCCGAGACGCGTGTCGGACACCGGCGCATCGCGGGTGCCTACGCGTGGCGGACCATGCTCGACCAGGCCATCACCATCGCCTCCGGCTCGGACTTCCCGGTGTCCTCGGAAAATCCGTTCGACGGGCTGCACGCCGCGATCACCCGCACCGACCGGGAGGGGCAGCCGGTCGGCGGGTGGTACCCGGAGCAGGCGATGCACCCGGTGGAGGCGGTGCGCTCGTTCACCCTCGACGCCGCGTTCGCCGCACACCAGGAACGGGTGCTGGGCAGCCTGGAACCGGGGAAGTGGGCGGACTTCGTGATCCTCGACCAGGATCCGCTCCAGCCGCCGCCCGGTCGGGCCCGCTGGCAGACCAAGACCCTGCAGGCCTGGGTGGCCGGGCGCCGAGTGGGTGAGTACGGGGCGTTGTGAGATTCGTACCCCTGAGGTAGGCCGATTACCGCAGCGGGGTGATCCGAATGCTCCGCCGGTTGCATAGCGTTTGCGTGATCTGCTGCCTAGGAAAGCGGCGATGTCATGACGCAGACCGTGAGCAACTGGACGTGGCAAGATACCGCGCGCCCGTTTCCGTACGTGTTGATGTACCACTCGGTGGCCGTCTACGGCCAGGACCCGTACCTGGTGACCGTCGACCCGCGCCGTTTCGACCGGCAACTGGCCTGGCTGCGCCGCAACGGGCTGCGCGGGGTGTCCATGCGGGAGCTTATGCGGGCCCGCCAGTCGGGTGACGGTCGTGGGCTGGTCGGGCTGACCTTCGACGACGGCTACGCCGACTTCGTCCACAACGTGCGGCCCACGCTGCGGCGCTACGGCTGCACCGCGACGGTCTTCGTGATCGCCGGACGGCTGGGCGGGCACAACGTCTGGGACCCCGGCGGTCCGCGCAAGCAGCTGATGACCGCCGAGCAGATCCGCGGCGCCGCCGAGGCGGGCGTGGAGATCGGTTCGCACGGGCTGCTGCACCAGCACATGCCCGAATTGGACGATGGCGAGCTGCTCGCCGAAGTGGCCGAGAGCCGGGAGCTGTTGCGCGAGCTCAGCGGCCAGGACGTGACCGGGTTCTGCTACCCGTACGGGGACGTCGACCAGCGGGTGGTGGACACCGTGCAGGCCGCCGGGTACGACTACGGCTGCGCCATCTGGCGCTCGCCGCTGTCCGGGCGGCACGCGCTGCCGCGCACCTACGTGGGTGACCGGGACGGCTCGCTGCGGATGTTGGCCAAGCGGATGCGGCACGAGCTGACCAGCAAGCGCTGAAGCAATCCTCATAGGACGGGCGCTGAGAACCCGCGGCGGTGCGTGGGCCAAGCGGCTGGCGCCGCTTCGAACAGGATCAAGGACAGGTACTCAAGTTTCGGTAATCCCGCTCCCCCCGCTGTGGGAGTACCGGCCGGTAATTTGATGCGACGGTTTTCCCAGGAGCACGGCGAACTGGGGGAGGGACCGTGACCGAACACCCGCTGGCCTTGGCGATCAACGGCCGCGAGCGACTGCTGGCCGACCGACTGATCGCATTCGAACCGCACGCACCCGAACGAACCGAATCGGTGGTCGTCGTCGGGCTCGGCTACGTCGGATTGCCCACCGCGTGCGCGTTGCAGTCACCAACGGCGCAGGTAACCGGCTTCGACATCAGCGAAGACCGGTTGCGGGCGATCGAGACCGGCGACGTGGACCTGCCAGAGATCGAGCGGCGCCGGATGTCGGCCGCGCTGGCCGCTGGCAGCCTGCGGCTGTCCAGCGACCCGTCAGTGCTCGCCAGCGCTGATGTGGTGATCATGTGCGTGCCCACTCCGGTGGACGCCGCGCACCAGCCGGACCTGGCGGCGCTGCGGGCCGCGTGCGAGACCGTCGTGTCGTACGCCAGTCGCGGGCAGGTGATCATCCTGACCTCGACCACGTTCGTCGGCACCACCCGGCAACTGCTGGTCGAGCCGCTGCGTGAACGGGGCCTGCGGGCCGGCACCGATGTGCTCGTGGCGTTCAGCCCGGAGCGCATCGACCCCGGCAACTACGACCACGTGCAGCGGGAAACTCCGCGCGTCGTCGGGGGCGTCACCCAGCGGTGCGCGGAGCGGGCCGGTGCGGTCATCCGGCGGATGACCGACTCGGTGTACCTGGTGAGCTCGCCGGAGGCCGCGGAGCTGACGAAGCTCTACGAGAACATCTTCCGGGCCGTGAACCTGGCGCTGGCCAACGAGATCGCCGACGCGTGCGCGGTGCTGGGCCTGGATCCCATCGAGGTGACCATCGCGGCCGGGACCAAACCGTACGGCTTCCTGGGCAGTTTCCCGGGGCCGGGTGTCGGTGGGCACTGCATCCCGTGCGATCCGCACTACCTGCTGTGGCAGCTCGGCGGTCGGGGCCTGTCCGTGCCGGTGATCGAGCAGGCGATGCGTTCCATCGACCAGCGGCCCGGCCGGGTGGTGCAGCGGGTGGTGGAGATGCTCGGCGAAGCGGGCATCGACCACTCCGGCGCCCGCGTGGTGGTCGCCGGGGTCAGCTACAAGGCGGGCGTGCAGGACCTGCGGGAATCCCCGGCGCTGCCGATCCTGGCGGGCCTGCGGCGGCTGGGTGTCGACGTGCACTACCACGATCCGCTGCTGCCGGAGATCGCCTTGCCCGACGGCACCCGGATGACCGGTGAGCTCGCGCCGCGCGGTCGGGACTGGGACGTCACGGTGATCCACACCGTGCACCCCGGCATCGACTACAGCTGGGCGCGGGACTGCCCGCGGGTGCTCGACGCGACCTACCAGTTCGACGCCGTGCCGCATCGGCGCGTGCTGTGAGAGGGATGGCGCTGATGGTTCCGTTCGACACGACCACCCCCGCGGTGGTGTTCAAGCTCGACCCGAACGTCATGCACCACGGCGGGCTCGGGGTGATCCGCAGCCTCGGCCGGGTCGGGGTGCCGGTTTACGCGGTGCAGGAGGATTCGCTCGCTCCGGCGGCGCATTCCCGCTACCTGCGCGGCCGGTGGCTGTGGAGCCCGGATCCGGCGGACCGCGAAGCGATCCTGTTCGGACTGGCGCAGTTGGCCGAGCGGATCGGGCGAACCTCGGTGCTTATCCCGACCGACGACGCCGCCGCGATCTTCCTGGCCGAGCACGGTGATCCGCTGCGATCGTGGTTCGAGTTCCCGCAGCCGCCGGGGGATCTGCCGCGCCAGGTGGCCGGGAAGTACTCGATGTACGAGCTGTGCCGCCGGTTGGGTGTGCCGTGCGCCGAGGCGACGCTGATCGGGGCGTGGGACCAGGCGCTGGATTTCGCAGCCAAGGTGGGATTTCCGCTGGTCGCGAAGCTCGCCGCGCCGTGGCGGGCGGATGCGGTCGAGGTGCGCAGCACCACGATCGTCGCCGATGTCGAGGAGCTCGCCGAGCTCTACGAGCTCTGCGGCGACGAGGCCATCGGCGGGCTGATGTTGCAGGAGTACATCCCCGGCGGGCACCGGCAAGACTGGTTCTTCCACGGCTACTGCGACTCCGACTCGGTGTGCCGTCCGGCCTTCACCGGTGTCAAGGAGCGCTCCTACCCGGCGCACGCCGGGCTGACCAGCCTGGGCACCTGCGCGGACAACGACGAGTTGCTGCGCTCGGCCACCACGCTGCTGGAGAAGCTGGCGTTCAGCGGCATCGTGGACCTGGACTTCCGGTGGGATGCCCGCGACGAGCGCTACAAGCTGCTGGACTTCAACCCGCGGCTGGGCGCCCAGTTCCGGTTGTTCCGCGACAGCGCGGGCATGGACGTCGCGCTCGCGTCCTATTTGGACCTGACCGGCCAGCGGATCCCGATCGGGGAGCAGCCGGTGGGGCGGCGCTTCGTGGTGGAGAACTACGACCCGATCGCCGCGCTGCGGTACTGGCGGCGCGGTGAGCTCGGGCTGCGGGCTTGGGCGGCGTCGCTGCGAGGTGTGCACGAGACCGCCTGGTTCGCCCGCGATGACCTGCTGCCGTTCGCGCTGATGTGCACCTGGATGGTCTACCGGGCGGTGACCCGGCCGTGGCGCCGCCCCCGCACCCGCCATTCGGAGCTGGCCGAACCGCAGTACGTCCCAGGCCGCCACGACGGGCTGGGCAATCTGACCAGCCGCCGCTGGCAGCGGCGGTTCGGGGAGCACTGATGGGCCGGGCTTTTCCACCGGCTCATCGAGGCCGCCGCACTGGTGCGGGTGTCCCGCAAAGCACTGAGGAGTACCGATGAACGATCTCGTGGACGTGGCCATCGTCGGCGCCGGGCCCTACGGGCTCTCGCTGGCAGCGCACCTGCGCCGGGCCGACATCTCCTACCGGCAGTTCGGGCTGCCGATGAACCTGTGGCGCGCCCACATGCCGCGCGGCATGTACCTGAAGTCGCAGGGCTTCGCCTCGAACCTGTCCGATCCGGACGGCACGCACACGCTGCGCAACTTCTGCCTGGAGACCGGGCGCCGCTACGCCGACTACGGCGTGCCGGTGTCGTTGGCGGACTTCGTGGACTACGGCGAGTGGTTCCAGCAGGGCCGTGGGCTGGAGGTGGAGGAGCAGCTGGTCGCCGACATCGCGCCGCTGCCCGGCCGGTTCGAGCTGACGCTCTCCGATGGGCAGCGCGTCGAGGCGAGCCAGGTGGTGGTCGCGGTCGGCGTCGAGTACTTCGCCCGGATTCCGGAGGTGCTGGCCGAGCTGCCCACCGACCTGTGCACGCACAGCTCGGTGCACGACGATCTCAGCGGCTTCGACGGCCAGGACGTCGTCGTGGTGGGCGCTGGCCAGTCGGCGCTGGAAACCGCGGCGCTGCTGCACGAGAACGGGGCCAACGCGCGGCTGGTGGCGCGGGCGCCCAGCGTGGCCTGGAACGGCAAACCGCTGCTCCCGGACCGTCCGCTGCTGCAACGGATGCGCGAGCCGGAAGCCGGGCTGGGCTCGGGGCTTTCCACCTGGTTCTACTCCGAGCAGCCGAAGTTGTTCCGGCACCTGCCGACGGCCACCCGGGTGCACCGGGCGCGCACCGCGCTCGGCCCGGCCGGGGGCTGGTGGCTGCGGGAACGGGTGGAGGGTTGCTTCCCGGTGCACGTCGCGCACCGGCTGGACTGGGCCAAACCCACCGGTGACCAGGTGCGGCTGGGCGTTCGGGTGGGTGGCGAGATCCGCGAGTTCACCGCGGACCACGTGATCAGCGCCACCGGGTATCCGCCGGATATCAGCCGACTGCCGATGCTGTCCGCCCGGCTGCGCCCGGCGATCCGCACGATCGCCGGAACTCCCCGCGTCGGCCGGAACTTCGAGTCGTCGGTGCCGGGGCTGTACTTCGCCGGGCCGCTGGTGGCGCCGAGCCACGGACCGGTCATGCGGTTCGTCTACGGCGCGGACTACGCGGTGCGGATGATCACCGAACGGATCGTGGCGACCACCGCGAGACCGGTCGTCGCCGGGGGTATCGGATGAGCGTGACCGAACCGGCCGTGGCGCCGCCGTGGCCGCTGGTGGCCGACGGCCGGGATGCCCGGCGGGTCCGGCGGCCGGTGGCGGGCTGGTGGCTTCCGGCGGTCGACATCGCCGCCCTGGCGGTGCTGATCCCCGGCGCCACTTGGCTGTTGGATGCCGGGTACGCGCTGGCGGTGCTCGCGGTGTTGGCCGCGCAGGGCCAGCACCGGCTGCGGATCTGCTTGCGGGTGTCGGACCAGTTGCCGCAACTGGCGATCGCCTGCGGTGCGCCGCTGCTGGTGCTGCTGCCGTGGCGCTCCGGTGGCGAACTGCTCCTGCAGGGCTGCGCGGGACTGGTCGGCCTGCTCCTCGCGCGCGGCGGTCTCCACGCGGCGTTGCGCGCCGCCTATCGGCGCGGCCTGCTCGGCGAGCCGACGCTGTTGGTGGGATCCGGTTCGCTGGCCGGGGAAATCGCCGAGGTGCTCGACGAGCACCCGGAGTTCGGGTTGCGGTGCACCGGATCGCTGGACCGACCGGAGGAACTCGCGGAGGTCATCGCCGCGCGCGGCATCACGCGGGTGCTGATCTGCACCGGCGGCGTCAGCGACGCGGATCTGGTGACGGCGATCCGCGCCTGTCGGCCGCTGGCCGCGGATGTGTGCGTGGTGCCCCGGTTGCGCGAACTGGGCATGGCGCTGCCGCGCGCCAGCCTGGACGAGATCTGGGGCGTGCCGCTGATCCCGTTGCGCCGCTTCGGGCACCACCGGGCGGGCGCGCTGGCCAAGCGCGCGTTCGACTTTGTCCTAAGTGGACTCATGTTGGCCGTGCTCGGCCCGGTGCTGCTGGTGTTGGCGGCGGCGGTCGGGTTGAGCAGTCGGGGCGAGGTGTTCTTCCGCCAGCTGCGGGTGACGCGCACCGGGCGGACCAGCGAGGTCGTCAAGCTGCGCACCGTCCACCCCGGCCTCGGGCACTGCTGGGCGGTGACCGCCGAGCAGTGCACCCCGCTCGGGCGCTGGCTGCGCAGCACCCACCTGGACGAACTGCCGCAGCTGATCAACGTGCTGCGCGGCGAGATGTCGCTGGTGGGGCCGCGCCCGGAACGGCCGTACTACGCGGTGCGTTTCGGCCGGGAGATCCCGCGCTACGCCGACCGGCACCGGATGCCCGGCGGCATGACCGGATGGGCGCAGGTGCAGGGCATGCACGGCGACACGTCCATCCCGGACCGGGTGCGGTTCGACAACCAGTACATCGAGTACTGGTCGCCGTGGTGGGACGCGGTGATCGTGGCCCGGACGGTCGCGATCGTGATCCGGGCAGCGGCGCTGACCGGGCTCAGACAACAAAGGCAGCTTTGGGTTGGGGGAAGACGATGAAGGTACTGCACGTGATCACCGGGCTGGGGGTCGGCGGGGCCGAGCTGCAGCTGCGGTCGATTCTGCAGCACACCAGGCACGACGCCGACGTGGTGACGCTCTACAACCCCGGCGACGTGGCCGGGATGATCAGCACCGACGGGGTGCGGGTGCGCGATCTCGGCATGACCCGCAACACCCAGATCAGCAAGGTGCTGCGGCTGCGCGAGGTGATCCGCGGTGGCGAGTACGACGTGGTGCACACCCACCTCTACCGGGCATGCGTGTACGGGCGGCTGGCCGCCCGGCTGGCCGGGACCAAGGTGGTGGTCTCCACCGAGCACTCCATCGGTGAAACGCACCTGGAACGCCGCCGCATGACGCTCGGCGTGCGGGCGCTCTACCTGGGCACCGACCTGTGCTCGAACGCCACGATCGCGGTGTCGGATACCGTCGCGGAACGGCTGCGCAACTGGGGCATGCCCGCCCGGAAGATCGCAGTCATCCCCAACGGCGTCGACTTCGGCCGCGTCGAGTTCGACCCGGCGGAGCGGGCGCGGGTACGCCGCGAACACGGCATCAGCTCCGACGCCTACGTCGTCGGAGTGCTCGGACGGCTGGACCCGAACAAGCGGTTCAACCTGGTGATCGACTCGATGGTGCCGCTGCTGGGCCAGCAGACCAAGCTGCTGATCGTCGGCGACGGCCCGGACCGGGCGCGGCTGGAGGCCCTGGCGCAGGCGCACGGCGTCAGCGAGCACGTGATCTTCGCCGGGGTACGGCACGACGTCGCCGCCATGCTGTCCGCGTTGGACCTGTTCATCGCCTCCTCCGAACAGGAAACCTTCGGCCTGTCGGTGCTGGAGGCGATGGCCAACGGCATCCCGGTGCTCTACACCACCTGCCCGGCGCTGGTCGGCATCGACACCGACCGAGCCCGCCAGGTGCCCGGCAACGCCGAGCGGATGCGAGCGGAGATCGCCGCCGAGATCATGGCCGCCCGAGGGCGCGCCGACGAACCGGCGATCCGCACGCGCTACGGCATCCAAGCCGTCACCGATCGGATCGACGACCTGTACGCGAGGCTGTGGCAGCGCAGTGGCGCCGTCCTGCCGGTGGGGAGGCCGTGATGCGCGCACTGGTCACCGGCGCAGCCGGTTTCATCGGATCACACCTGGTCGAACGACTGCTCGCGGATGGCCACCAGGTGATCGGGCTCGACGATCTGAGCACCGGGCGGACCGCGAACCTGCCGGTCGGCGACCCGAACCTGCGGCTGGTGCCGGGCACCATCCTGGACGGCTCCCTGGTGGACGACCTGATGACCGACGTCGACCTGGTGTTCCACCTGGCCGCCGCGGTCGGCGCGTTCGTCATCCAGGAACGCACCCTGCAGGGTCTGCTGACCAACATCCACGGCACCGAGAACGTGCTGGACGCCGCGCTGCGGCACGGCGCGCGGGTGCTGGTGGCCTCCACCAGCGAGATCTACGGCAAGAACACCAAGGTCGGGCTCGCCGAGGGCGACGACCGGATCATCGGCTCGCCGCTGAAATCCCGCTGGACCTACGCCGAGGCCAAGGCGATCGACGAGAGCCTGACCTACTCCTACGTGCGGGAACTCGGCCTCAAAGCGGTGATCGTGCGGCTGTTCAACACCGTCGGACCGCGGCAGAGCGGGCGGTACGGCATGGTCATCCCGAGGCTGGTCAGCCAGGCGTTGCAGGGTCGGCCGCTGACGATCTTCGGCACCGGCCAGCAGATCCGCTGCTTCTGCCACGTCGCCGACGTGGTGCCCGCGCTGGTCCGGCTGGTGCGGTTGGACCGGGCGCAGGGCATGGCGGTCAACCTCGGCAACACCGAGCAGGTGTCCATCGAGGACCTCGCCGCGCGGGTCCTCGCGATGACCGGATCCGCCAGCGGCACCGTCCAGGTGCCCTACGAAGAGGCGTACGGGCCGGGCTACGAGGACATGCAGCGGCGCGTACCGGACTGCGCCCGCGCGCGCGAGCTGATCGACTTCCGGCCGCGGCACACGCTGGAGGACATCATCCGCGCCGTGATCGACGAACAGGTGCAGGCCGAGACCGTTACGGCGTGACGGAGGCGAAATGCGGTGGAACAAGGGCACGAAGCGCGGCCGCGTCGGCGGGTCGCTCTGGCTGCTGGCGCTGATCGCGATCTCGGTGCTGCTGGTGGTGTGGATGGTGATACCGCGCTCCAACGGCCCGACGTCGGCGGCCGGTTCGCTGGTCGTCGCGTCGCTGCCGTTCTGGAACCTGGACAACGGCACGACGATGGTGGTGCAGAACCAGGAATCGGTCAACGAGGTGTCGCCGTGGATCTACGGCCTCGACGCGGAAGGCGGGCTGACCAAGCAGTACTCGCCGGATCAGACCGCCGAGGTCGCGAAGCAGCTCGCGCGGCTTCGCGAGGCCGACATCCCGATCGTGCCGTCGCTGGCCAACATCACCAACGACAAGTGGGCCTACGAGCCGGTCGCCAAGGTGCTGCACGATCCGGCGCGGATGCGCCGCCACGTCGCCGACATCGTCGAACTGGTCAAGCGCGAGGACTACGCGGGCATCGACATCGACTACGAGAACCTGCGCGCCGGTGACCGGCAGGTGTTCACCAACTTCGTCACCGAACTGGGCAGGGCGATGGACGCCGAGGGGAAAACCCTGTCGGTGGCGTTGTTCGCGAAGGCCTCGGACGCCGGTTACGACGAGCGCAACGTGGCGCAGGACTACGCCGCGATCGGCCGGGCCGTCGACCAGGTCCGCTTGATGGGCTACGACTACCACTGGGCCACTTCGCCGCCGGGCTCGATCGCGCCGATCACCTGGGTGCGGGAGGTGCTCGACTACGCCAAGACGCAGATCCCGCCGGAACGCATCGTGCTGGGCGTGCCGCTCTACGGCTACGACTGGGTGGACGGCCACGGAACCGCGCTGACCTGGCTGCAGGCGTTCCGGCTGGCCACCGAGCACCGAGCGGAGGTCAACTACGACGCGCCCACCCAGTCGCCGTGGTTCCGCTACACCGACGCGCAGGGGCGCGAGCACGAGGTGTGGTTCGAAAACGCCGCTAGTTCCAAGGCGAAGTTCGAGGCGGCGCGCGGTTCCGGCATCCGCGGTGTCTACCTGTGGATGTTCGGCTACGAGGACACCGACACCTGGCGGGAACTGCGCGGCAGCCTGCCGATCGAAAGCTGAGCGACCGGGCTTGCGGTGTGGGACTCAGCTTTCACCGCCGCGCAAACCACTTCTGAAGCAGTCTGGGGGACGGGATGATTCCTTGGTGGGTGCTGGCCATCGCGGTGTTCGGCACCAACTTCACGCTGTGGGGCCTGATCGGGCTGATGCGCCTGCTCGACACCTCGACGCGGAAGTGGCGGCACGGCAGGGGGAACGAGGCGGTGCCCTGGCCGAGCGCGGTGATGGGCCGCCACCGCTTCCCGGTGCTCGGCAACCGATCGACCGATGTGGACGTTGGCGACGTGGCGGTGCTGATGCCCGCGCACAACGAGGAACCGGTCATCGTCGACAGCATCCAGGCGATCACCGCCCTCGTGCCGCCGGGCAACGTGCACGTGGTCTCCGACGGCTCGACCGACCGGACCGTGGAGTTGGCCCGCGGGTGCGGGGTGCACGTGATCAGCACGTCCAGCAATCTCGGCAAGGCCGGTGCGCTGCAGGAGGCGATCAGCCGGTTCGGGCTGGTCGACCGGTTCGCGGTGGTGATGCTGCTGGATGCCGACACGCACGTCGAGCCGGGCTATTTCCAGGCGGCGCTGCCGTTGTTCGCGGATCCCGAGGTGGTCGCGGTGGCGGGCTGCGTCAAGACGTCGTGGCGCGGTCGCGCGCTGGGGCCGATCGGCAAGCTGGTGGCCTTCCACCGGCAGCGCATCTACACGATGACCCAGTACCTGCTGAAGTTCGGCCAGACCTGGCGGCGGGTCAACGCCACCCACATCGTGCCCGGCTTCGCCAGCATGTACCGCGCCGCGGTGCTGCCCTACATCGAGGTCAACCCGCCGGGACTGGTCATCGAGGACTTCAACATGACCTTCGAGGTGTACCAGAAACGGCTCGGCAAGGTCGGTTTCACCCCGTCGGCCGTCGCCACCACCCAGGACCCGGACAACTTCAAGGACTACGTGAAGCAGTGCAAGCGCTGGGCGCTGGGACTGTGGCAGACGGTTCGGCGGCATCCGCCGCGGGCGAGCCTGTTCACCGCGATGTTGGCCTTGCTGCTGTTGGAAATGCTGACCAGCAGCGTTCTGCTGGTGCTGCTGCCGATCGTGGCGGTGGTGCTCCTCGTGCCCGCCCTGTTCGGCGAGGTGCTCGCGGTGCCGGTGGTGCAGGAGGTGCACGCGTTCGTCGCCGGGTTCGCGTCCCCGCCGTCGCTGCTGTTCGGCGTGCTGCTGCCGGACCTGCTGCTGACCTGCATCGTCGCGCTGTTGCAGCGGCAGCCGCGATTCCTGTTGTTCGGCCCGTTCTTCCTGGTGCTGCGGGTGGTGGACGCGGTGATCGCGCTGTACGCGATCCCGGGCGCCTGGTTGTCCAGGTCCTCCGGCCGCTGGCGCAGCCCGAACCGCCGCGTGATCGATCCGGCGACCCGGCCCGTCCCGCCAGCGGCGGACGCGACCGGTTGACCTCGCGGCGGAATCTCGTGCAGCCGCAGGTCCCGGTTCTCCTACAACTGGAGGAGGACCAGTCGCGCCGGGCGGGTCATGCTGGGCCGGTGAACTTGGTACGGGTGCTCATGGTGGACGACCACCTCATGCTGGCCGAGG
Organism: Saccharopolyspora antiqui; assembly: GCF_052246905.1. Lineage (NCBI taxonomy): Bacteria > Bacillati > Actinomycetota > Actinomycetes > Pseudonocardiales > Pseudonocardiaceae > Saccharopolyspora > Saccharopolyspora antiqui. Next base: position 13,675 of record NZ_JBQQBO010000026.1, on the reverse strand, counting down.
CGCTCAGCGCCCGGCTGTCGGAGGTGCCGGAGCTGTGGGTCGTGGGGCATTGCGCCACCAGCGACCCGCGACTCGCCGAGGTGGCGCAGCGGTCCCGGCCGGACGTGATCGCGCTCGACGTGGAACCGGCCGGAACCGCCACCGGCAGCCTGGTGCGCCAGCTGCGGGAAACCCTGCCGACCGCGGCGATCGTGGTGCTGACCGGGACCGGCGATGCCCGGCAGGCCGTCGAGGCCGCACGGGCGGGCGCGGCGGCCTGGGTGCGCAAGGAAAGCAGCGTCGAGCAGCTCACCGAGGTGCTGCGCGGAGTCAGCCGCGGGCACAGCTGGTATCCGCCGGAGCTGCTCGGTCCGGTGCTGCGCGAACTGCGCGAGGACGCCGCGCGGGCCGGGCAGCGCGGTGGACCGCTGGACGTGCTCAGCGACCGCGAGCGGGACGTGCTCTGCGGCATGGTCGCCGGCAAGCGGGGTGCCCAGATCGCCGAGGAACTGCTGATCTCCACCGAAACCGTCCGCACCCACACCCGCAGCATCCTGGCCAAGCTCCGGGTGCACAGCCAGCTGGAAGCGGTCAGCGTGGCCTGCGCCGCCGGGCTGCGCGTCGACGCGGACGCCGAACCGGACATCCGGCTGTGAGCACCGGACCGCTGCGGGTGGCCACCGTGATCACCCGGCTGGAAGGCGGCGCCGGGGTGCTGGCGCTGCGCGGGGCGCTGGCGCTGGACCCGGCCGACCACCGGGTCACGGTGATCACCGGATCCGGCCAGTTGCTGGGTGCGGCCGAGGCCGCCGGGCTGGAGACCATCGTCGAACCCGCGTTGCGCGCGCCCATCTCGCCGGGCCACGACCTGCTCGCCCTGCACCGGCTGACGGCACTGCTGCGGCGCTTCGACGTCGTGCACACGCACTGCTCGAAGGCCGGTGCGGTGGGCCGGATCGCCGCGCGCCGCAGCGGGGTGGGTCGCATCGTGCACACCTACCACGGATTCCCGTTCCACGAGTTCCAGCGCCCGCTGCGGCGCCGCGGCTACCTCGCGATCGAGCGCGGGCTCGGCCGGATCACCGATCTGGCGTTGTGCGTGGGCACCGGTGTCGCGGTCGAGGCGCTGCGCCGCGGGCTGCTCGCACCGGATCGCATCCGCACCATCGGGGTGGCCGTCGACCACGACGTGCCCACCCGCACCGAAGCAGCCAGGCGGCACGCCCGGCGGAAGCTGGGACTGGCGCCGACGGACCTGGTGGTCGGCGCGGTGGGGCGGCTGACCTACCAGAAGTCCCCGGAGGACTTCGTCGCGGCGCTGCGCGCGTTGGGCCGCCCCGACGTGGTCGGGGTGTGGATCGGCGGGGGAGAGCTGGCCGAGCGGATGCGCGCGCACGTCGCCGCGAGCGGGGTCCGCGTGGTGCTGGCCGGGGACCGCGACGACGTGGCGGAGCTGCTACCCGCGTTCGACGTGTTCGCGCTGCCCAGCCGGTACGAGGGTCTGCCGCTGGCGATCGTCGAGGCGATGGTGTGCGGCGTGCCGGTGGTGGCCACCGCGGTCAACGCGGTCAGCGATGTGGTCTCGCCCGGCGAGACCGGGCTGCTGGTGCCGCCCCGGCGCCCCGACCTGCTGGCCGTCGCGGTGGCGCAGCTGCTGGATTCGCCCGACCTCGCCGCCCGGTTGGCGACGGCCGCCCGCGAGCGGATGGACGGCCGTTACCGGGTCGCGGCCTTGGCCGAAGCCCTCGCCGGAGCGTATCGGCACCGTAACGTTCAGTAGCTGGACGGCGCTTGCCCGCGCCTGGCGTCGGACCGACCGTTGCACGTGGAGTAATCACGGCTTCCGGCGCGCGGCCGTTGCAACGCGGCGCGCGCCGCATCCGATTTGCCGGGTAGCACAGACTGCCGCGGGGGAGAGGAGTCGCTGTGCACACGATTACCGATTCGGTCCGGACGGTGAGCCGTCCGAAATCGCGAAGTTCCAGTTCGCGAGGTGGCGCTGAGTTGCGCAGCCTGTTGCACGATCTCGGGCACGGTCTGGCGACGCTGTCCTATCTCGCGGACGGTTTGCGATCCGAGGCGTCGCTACCTGGGGGTGCGGCGCACCGGCTGCAGCTGATGGAACTGGAGCTGGACCGGTTGCTGGAACTTCTCGATCGGCGGGCGGACCAGCCCGGCGTGGAGGTCTTCGCGCTGCACGAGCTGCTGACCCAGGTCGTCGCGGTCAAGTCGCTGTCCGGGGCGGCCGACGTGCGGCTGCGGCCCGGCGGCGAGGTGACCATGCGCACCGACCAGACGCTGCTGTGGCGGATGGTGTCGAACCTGCTGGACAACGCGGTGCGCGCCGCCGGTCGCGATGGCCGGGTGACGGTGGCGGCGCGGCGCGGCGAGTCGGGTGGGGTCGGTATCGAGATCACCGACGACGGACCGGGTTTCGGCAACGGGCCGCGCGGCTCGTCGTCGCTCGGCCTGGGCATCGTGATGGCGCTGGCCCAGCGCTGCGGCGCCGAACTGCGGATCGACCCGGCGCCGGTTCGAGGCACCCGCGCCAGCTTGGCGTTCCCGTCGGACTGCGTGGCCTGAGCGCCATCGAGGAGGCAACGACAACATGGTCGATCTGGTACTCGGCGATGATCATGCGATCTTCGTCGATGCGCTTGCCGCCACGCTGCCGCGGCACGGCCACCGCATCGTCGGCACCGCCGACAACACCGCGGGCGTGATCGCGCGCGTCCGGGAGCACAAACCGGACATCTGCCTGCTGGACCGCTACTTCGCCGATGGCGACGGGCTCGACGTGATCGGCGAGATCCTCAGCGCGGGCGGGCACACGAAGGTCCTCGTGCTCACCGCCGACGGCGACGTGCAGGGCATGCGGGACGCGCTGGGGAAAGGCGCGGCGGGCTTCGTGAACAAGATGTGCGGGCTGGCGGTGCTGGCCGGGGCGCTGCGCGGCGTGGTCGACGGTGAGGTGGTCGTCGAGCTGGCCGCGTCGCGGACGCCCCGGCTGGCGGGAACCACCGACGCCCGCCGACTCGCATCGCACCTGACCGCACGCGAACGGCAGTGCCTGCGGATGCTCGTCGACGGTGCGCACACCACGGCGATGGCCAAGCAACTCGGGGTGGCGCCGACCACGGTGCGCACCCACGTGCAGTCCGTGCTGACCAAGCTGGGGGTGCATTCCCGGTTGGCGGCGGCGTCGTTCGCGATGCGGCACGGCTTGCTCGACGACGAGCGGATGCCCGTCGCGGGCTGAAAGGACTGGGGGTCCGTGAGTCCCTTCGGGCGCCAACCACCCGAAGGGACTCACGGCAGGTCCCGGGGAAACCTGATGTCGGGGATCGGCGCAGTCGGCTGAGCGCCTGTCTTCGAAGTGGCTGTGTCGGGCCGACCGCCTTGGGTGAACCTGGCGATTTCGCGCGAAATCGCCAGGTTCGCCACCCGCCACGCAGGACGAGTTCAAGGACAGGCGTTCACAGCACGGCTTCGATCAGGTGCGGGCCCGGCTCGGCGTGTGCGCCGCGCAGCGCGTCCAGCAGTTCGGCGGCCGTGCTGGCACGGCTGCTGGGCACGCCGAAGCCGCGTGCCACCGCCGTCCAGTCCACAGTGGGCTCGGCGAGGCTGGTCATGCTCGCCGCGGCCGCGCCGGGCTGGTCGATGCCTGCCCGCTGCAATTCCGCTTGCAGGATCCCGTATCGGGAGTTCGCGCAGATCACCGTGGTGACGTCGAGGCCTTCGCGGGCCTGCGTCCACAGTGCCTGGACGGTGTAGGCGGCGCTGCCGTCGGCCTGCAGGTTGATCACCGCGCGGTCCGGGCAGGCGATGGCGGCGCCGGTGGCGGCGGGCATGCCCATGCCGATCGCGCCGCCGGTGTTGGTCAGCTCGGCGTGCGGCGGCGCGGCGGCGGCGATGGCCGGGTACGCCGCACCCGAGGAAACCCCTTCGTTGACCACGATCGAGTGCTCGGGCTGGGTGAGCACGATCGCCGCCGCGATGCCCGCCGCCGTCAGCGGGCCGTCCGGAGTCGGCACCTGGGGGCGCTCGGCGTTCGGCAGTTCGGTGGCGGCGCTGCCGGTCGCCTCCGCCAGCGCGTGCAGCGCGTCGATGGCGTGCTGGTCGGCGTCGGCCAGCGCGTGCACCTTGATCTTGTTGGGAATCGGGAAGCTCGGCATGCCCCGGTAGCCGAAGAACGCCACCGGCGTGCGGGCGCCGACCAGCACCAGGTGCGAATACCCCGCCAAGACCTTGAGCACGTCCTCCGGGAAGTACGGCAGCGACCGCACCGGCGGGATCTCCGGCCCGCGCTCGATGCGCGCGGGAGAACGCTCGGCGAAGACATCACCGCCGACGGTGGCCGCGATGCGGGCGGCGGTGCGGATGCCATCGGGCTGCACGGCGTGCCCGCCCAGCAGCAGCGCCGGTCGGCCGCGCCCACCGGAGAGCAGCTTCGCGATCTCGGAAACCTGCTGGTCGTCCACTGCTGGCCGGGTGGGCGGCGCCGGGACCTCGGCGGGCACGCCGCCCTGGCCCCACATGTGGTCGGCAGCGGCGATCAGCGTGGCTGGCAGCCGGAGCCGCAGCGTCGCCTGGTAGGCCGCGACGAACTCGGCGGCGGAGTTGGCCGGTGAGCTGGTGCGGCCCACCCAGCCGGAAACCGGCCGGGCCAGCGACTCGATGTCGCTGCCCAGCGGGGGATCCGCGGGCTGGTGCCAGGTGGCGTGCTCGCCGATGACGTTGATCATGGGGCTGCGGGCCCGGCGCGCGTTGTGCAGGTTCGCGATGCCGTTGGCCAGCCCCGGCCCGAGGTGCAGCAGGGTCATCGCGGGAACGCCGGTCATCCGCGCGTAGCCGTCGGCGGCGCCGGTCACCACGCCCTCGGACAGCGCCAGCACCGCCCGGATGCCTTCGACCTGGTCGAATGCCTCGACGAGCGGAATCTCGGTGGTGCCGGGATTGGCGAAGCACACCTGGACGCCAGCCGCGGTCGCCGTGGCCAACAGGCTCTCCGAACCCTTCACGTGCCACTCCTAAGCAAACTCGCTTCCAACAATCACCCGGATCCGCCGAGCAGATCATCCTCGTCGTCGATGATCCGGCCAAGCCCGTCGACTCGCCCGCTCACTCCTGGTGGGCCACCAGGTGTTCGAGCAGCAGGCGGGTGAGGGTCTCCGGGACTTCTTCGGGGATCCAGTGCGAGACGTCCGCCAGCATCTCGAACCGGTACGGCCCGGTGACGTGATCTCCGGTGGCCAGCGCGGCGGTCGAGCCCACCGCGACGTCCTCGGTGCTCCACACGTACAGCGTCGGCACGGTGATCGGCCCGATCTCGCCGCGCCCGAAGCGCATCGCGCGGTACCAGTTCAACGCGGCGGTCAAGGCACCCGGCTCGGTCAACCGCTGCACGTAGTCGTCGACGTGGTGCTCCGGCACGCCCGGGTAGTACATCTGCCGCAGCTTCTTCGCGTTGTCGGCCAACAGGATCTTCTCCGCGCCGGAGGAGCGGAAGACCTGCATGTAGGCCGACCGCTGATGCTGGTCCTCATCAGTTCGGATCGCCTCGCCGAACGGGTCGAGGTGCGGCACCGACACCGCGGTCAGGGTGCGGATCCGCTCGGGGTGCGCGGCCGCGGTCGCCCAGCCGACCGCCGCGCCCCAGTCGTGGCCGACCAGGTCGAAGCGCGACCAGCCGAAGTGCTCGGCGATGGCCAGCACGTCGCCGACCAGCTCATCCATCCGGTAGTCGGCCACCTGTTCGGGGCGCACACCGGGGGAGTAGCCGCGCTGATCCGGTGCGACCGCGAAGCACTCGGCGCCGCCGAGCACCGACAGCTGCTCGCTCCACTCCACGGCGGCTTCCGGAAAACCGTGCAGCAACAGCACTGGACGGCCGTCCTGCGGACCGGCGGTCAGCGCGTCGAACTTCCCGGCGGGCGTTGGGATCTGGATGTATTCGGCCACCCGGCCACTGTACTGGCGAACCGCCGATCAGTTCGATATCCGGTAGCCCCAGCTACCGCGGTGCGTTTGGCCCGGCCGCAGGGTGATCAGGCCGTCACCGGTGACGAACGCGTTCGGGGCGCAGGTCATCGGCTCCACGGTGATCCCGGCCCGTGGCGGGCGTTCGGTGGACGGGCTGTCGTCGGTGTAGACCTGCAGGTAGCCGTGCGTCTGGTCGACCCACAGTTCGGCACGCACGCCGTCCGGGCGGTTGAAGCGCACCACCGCGTTGCCGCCGGGTTCGCGGCGCAGGCCGGTGAACGCGGTGTCCATTTCGGTCGCTCCGATGCGGCGCGCCGACCGGAAGTCGTACTGGGTGCCGTCGACCGAATCGGTGCCCGTCGGGATCAACCGGTCGTTGACCAGGTAGTAGGTGTCCGCGGGCAGTTCGAAGACGATGTCGTCGATGCGGTCGCCGCCCGCGGCGAGGTAGGTGTGGTTGGCGGTGCCGAACGGGGCATCGGTGCGGCCGATGTTCGTCGCCTCCAGCGTGCTGCGCACCCCGGCGGCGTCCACCACGTACTCGATCCGGAACGCCAGCTGGAACGGGTAGCCGTACTGCGGGGGCAGCAGGTACTCCAAGACCACGCCGTCGGGGCGGTGCTGCACCGGCTGCCACTCCACGAAGCTCATCAGCCCGTGCAGTGCCGCGTCCCGCTCCGGTTCGCTGATCGGGACCTGCAACTCCTGGCCGCCGAAGGTGTAGCTGCCGTGGTCGATCCGGTTCGGCCACGGCAGGATCGTCTTGCCCCGGTAGCCTTCGCCGACGTCGTCGGCCGGATGCGTCAGCAGCAGTTCCTTGCCGTCGACCTGCCAGGACAGCAGCGTCGCCGCCACCCCGGCGACCACCGCCCGGTGCCGACCAGAGCGGATCTCGTACAGCCGTCCGTTGGCCGTCTGCGCGCCCCCCTGCGCCGGAGCGCCGGGTGGCTGCGCGAGGGCCGGGCTGTTGATCGCGACCGCGGTGGTCGCGCCCGCTGCGGTCGCGAGCGCGGCCCGCCTGGTGAAGCGTCGCATCAGAAACCTCCTGCCGGTGCGCAAATTCGTGAGAATTGTGCGTTCACCCGGGTCAAACGCGTCCACCCCGGGTGGTGAGGTTGTGCGTGAGTACGTTCCACTGTGGTCGGACGTGTCCCCGGGCGCCAGTCGTCAAGGCGTGCCCGCGTCGATGGCGGCCTGGTTGTGGGCCCGAACTACGTCCGGATTCGGTTTGAGTACCCGGCGGTCGTAGCTGAAGAAACCGTTGACCTCGTTTTCCACGTCCGTGGTCTGGGTGTAGATCGCCGCGGACAGCCCGTTGGTCGCCACGATCCGGGCCAGCTCGCGGCTGACCTCGGCGTAGCGGTCGGTCAGCTCGGCGCGGCTGTTGGTCATCTCGTAGGCGCCCGGCTCACCCGGCCACAGGTGGCCCTCCTCGACCAGCCCCAGCCCGCCGTACTCGCCGTCCACCGAGGCGCGCGACCCGCGCACCTCCGGGGCGCCTGGCCCGACGTAGGTGTGGTCGTCGTAGATGTCCCCTGCTCCGCTGTCGGGCAGCGAATAGCAGCAGTTCACCCCGCTGTTGGCATCGATCAGCCGGGTCGGGTCGGTGCGCCGGACCAGCTCGGCGATCTCCGCGGTCTCGAACTCGCCCCAGCCCTCGTTGAACGGCACCCAGGCCACGATCGAGGTGACGCTGCGCAGCTGGTCGATCATCGCGGTGAGCTCGTCGCGGAAGTGCGCGCGGGCTTCTTCGCTCGGCGGCGGGTTGCTGCCCGGCGGGTCGGCGAGGTCGATGGGCAGCGACGGCATGTCCTGCCACACCAGCAGCCCCAGCCGATCCGCCCAGTAGTACCAGCGGGCGGGTTCGACCTTGACGTGCTTGCGGACCATGTTGAAGCCGAGTTCCTTGGTGGCCTCCAGGTCGAACCGCAGTGCCTCGTCGGTGGGCGCGGTGTAGATCCCGTCCGGCCAGTAGCCCTGGTCCAGCGGGCCGTGCTGGAACAGGATGCGCCCGTTGAGCGCCATCCGCGGGCGGCCCTGCGAGTCCTCGACCAGTTCGGTGGTCCGAAGCCCCGCGTAACTGCCGACCGAGTCCACCTCCCGGCCGTGCGAGTCGACCAGCCGCACCACGATGTCGTAGAGGTAGGGATCGTCCGGAGTCCACAGGTGCGGGGCGGCCACCGGCAGCCGCAGCGCCTGGTCGGCGGGGCCGCTGGCACGCGACACCTCGCGGCCCTCGGCGTCGAGGACGATCGCCTCGACCCGCGCACCGGAACGCGCCGAAGTGCGTGCGGTCAGGTCGAAACCGCGCAGGTCCGGGGTGATGTCGAGCTTGGCGATGTGCTGGTCGGGCACCGGTTCCAGCCAGACCGTCTGCCAGATCCCGGACGCGCCGGTGTAGAGGATGCCGCCCGGTTCGTTGCGCTGCTTGCCGACCGGATACGGGTTGGCGTCGTTGCGGTCTTCGACGGCCACCTCGATTTCCTGTTCGGGGCCGGGCTTGATCGCGTCGGTGATGTCGGCGCTGAACCCGGCGTAGCCGCCTTCGTGCACCGCCACGGTCCGGCCGTTGACCGACACCTCGGCCTTCTGGTCCACCGCGCCGAAGTGCAGCAGCACCCGCTCTCCGGCCCACTCCGGCGGCACCTGGAAGCCGCGCCGGTACAGCATGTGGTCGTCGTGGCGTTGGATGCCCGACAGCCCGGATTCTGGCGGGTAGGGCACCAGGATCTGTTCGCGTGTCTGCTCCGGCGGCGTGGATCCAGCGCCGTAGGCCCACAATCCGTTGAGGTTCAGCCACCGCTGGCGGGTCAGCTGCGGTCGCGGGTACTCGGGGTGGGCGTTGTCCGGGCCGACCTCGTCGGTCCACGGCGTGGACAGCGGCGGCGGTTTCGGCCGCCACGGGTCGGCGGCCACGGCGGCGACCGCGGGCACCCCGGAGGCGGTGGCCATCAACGTGGTGAGCAGCAGGGCGCGCAGCAGCACGATTGCCTCCTCCACCGACTTGCCGGAACTAGCCGGTAGTGCTTGATCGCGAACAAGGGGCACCATCAATCGACAACAATGACCATGAACGCACGCACAGTCAACGCGGCCGAAAGAGCGCCCGCAAATCGGAGCAAACGGCGTGGATCGGCAGGCCGCACGAGGTTACGTTGTTGGCCCGCTTCAGCAATCCGGCAACGCTGCCGAGTCCAGGAGGGTGTGGACGTGACCAGCAAATCCCCTGTCCAGCGGGGCGACGCGAGAGAGCAGTTCCAGACCGCCCGCGATTTCCTGCTGCGGCACCGCGAAGATTACGACACCGCGCGCCGCGAGTTCGTCTGGCCGCAACCGGCCGAGTTCAACTGGGCCCTGGACTGGTTCGACACCATCGGCGAGCGCCGGGACGGCATCGCGCTGTGGATCGTCGACGCTGACGGCAGCGAGCACCGGGTGTCCTTCAGCGGCATGACGCGGCGATCGAACCAGGTGGCCAACTGGCTGCGCGGGCTGGGCGTGTCCCGCGGTGACCGGCTGGTGCTGATGCTCGGCAACCAGGTCGAACTGTGGGAGACGATCCTGGCCGCGATGAAGCTCGGCGCAGTGATCATCCCGGCGACGCCGCTGCTGGGACCGGTCGACCTGCGCGACCGCATCGACCGCGGCCGCGCCCGGCACGTCATCACCAGCTCCGCCGACGCCGCCAAGTTCGCCGATGTGCCCGGCGACTACACCCGAATCGCGGTCGGCGAACCGGTGCCGGGCTGGCAGTCCTATGCGGACAGCGCCGGTGCCGGAGTGGACTTCGAGCCGGATGGGCCCACCCGCGCCGAAGATCCGATGCTGCTCTACTTCACCTCCGGCACCACGGCGCAACCGAAACTGGTCGAGCACACCCACGCGTCCTATCCGATCGGTCATCTGTCCACGATGTACTGGATCGGCTTGGAACCGGGCGACGTGCACCTGAACATCTCCTCGCCGGGATGGGCGAAACACGCGTGGAGCAACGTCTTCGCGCCGTGGAACGCCGAGGCGACGGTGTTCATCTACAACTACACCCGGTTCGACGCCGCCGGGCTGCTGGCGCAGATGCAGCGCTGCGGCATCAACAGCTTCTGCGCCCCGCCGACGGTTTGGCGGATGCTCATCCAGGCCGACCTCAGCGCGCTGAGCACCCCACCGTCCAAAGTGGTCGGTGCGGGTGAACCGCTGAACCCGGAGATCATCGAGCAGGTGCGGCGGGCGTGGTCGGTGACCATCCGCGACGGGTTCGGTCAGACCGAGACCAGCGTGCAGGTCGCCAACACCCCCGGCCAACCGGTCCGGCCCGGCTCGATGGGCCGCCCGCTGCCCGGCTTCGAGGTGACCCTGCTGGACCCGGTCACCGGCGAGCCCGCCGAGGAGGGCGAGATCTGCCTCGCGCTGCAACCGCGGCCGGTGGGCCTGATGACCGGTTACGCCGACGACGCCGAGCGCACCGCCGAGGTCATGCGCGGCGGCCACTACCACACCGGTGACGTCGGGGCGCGGGACGCCGACGGGTACATCACCTACGTCGGCCGCACCGATGATGTGTTCAAAGCCTCCGACTACCGGATCTCGCCGTTCGAACTGGAGAGCGTGCTGCTGGAGCACGAGGCGGTCGCCGAGGCGGCGGTGGTGCCGTCCCCGGATCCGGTCCGGCTCGCGGTGCCGAAGGCGTACGTGGTGCTGGCCGCGGAGCACGCGCCGACGCCCGAGACGGCGCAGTCGATCCTGCGCTTCGCCCGCGAGCACCTCGCCCCGTACAAGCGGGTGCGGCGGCTGGAGTTCTACGAGCTGCCGAAGACGATCTCGGGCAAGATCCGCCGAGTGGAACTGCGCCGCCGGGAGAACGAGCTGCACGGCGACGGCGGGGTGGCCCCCGGAGAATTCCGCGAAGAAGACTTCCCTGGGATGAAAGACTGACTTGCACTCGAATGTTCCAGTGGCACGCGCCCCCGGTGCGTGCCACACTTTCCCGTGGGCTGCTGGGGAGCGCGAGCCTGATCAGGGGGTGGGGCGGGAGGCGCATCGTGGTGAGGAGCATCGTAACATCAGTGCTCCGCGCGGCGATGGAAAGACCGAAAAGAGAAAAAGTCAACCGCCGCGATGCCTAGTTTTCAAATTTTTGTCGGCGAACGCGGTTGTGGTTTTTGTAGTTGTTGTGGTAAGTACTGCGCGCGTTATTATACACAGGTTGGTGACGTTCTGCACTTGCGCGATCGTTACCTATGGAGAAAATGCGCGGAATCGGCGCTGGTGGCAGCGCATTTATTCACCCAGGGTGACAATATGAATCACGCAATCATCGCATTCTGGTGATTAGCATCACACGTTTGTACGCTTGCGTCGCGATCTCCTTCGCCTAGTTTGGTTAATCGACGCAGAAATAGCGCGTCGGGCTGGTTGGCAAAGGCGCCGACCGGCGGGCGATCGACGTAGGTGTTGCGGCCTTGAGCTTTACTCGGCTGCCCACGCCGATCCAGGCGTTGCCTTTTTTCGCAGTGGCGACCCGGCACGGCCACGAGACGAGCTCGGGGCACGGGATTTGCGCGTACCCGAGTACTGCGGTGGCGCATGACCAACGCGAGTGGTGGGAGTGAAGAATGGCCAAGAGCGTGGACGATCTTGCTTCAAGCGAGCGCCCAGGATCCCCGGATACCGCTGATCTGGTGGCCCGCGAGGAGCAGGTGTTCGGCGACAACCCGTTGGATGTGCGCGAATCGGACCATTACACCTACGAGTACGTCGGTGGCTTCGTCGAGAAGTGGGACGAGCTGATCGACTGGAAGAAGCGGTACCAGAGCGAGGGCTCGTTCTTCATCGACCAGCTCAAGGCGCGCGGCGTCCGCTCGGTGCTCGACGTGGCCACCGGCACCGGGTTCCACTCGGTGCGGCTGCTGGAGGAGGGCTTCGAGGCGGTCAGCGCCGACGGCAGCCCGCAGATGCTCGCCAAGGCCTTCAGCAACGGCCTGACCTACGGCGGGCACATTCTGCGCGTGGTGCACGCCGACTGGCGCTGGCTGAATCGTGACGTCCACGGCGAATACGACGCGATCATCTGCCTGGGCAACTCCTTCACCCATCTGTTCTCCGAACGGGATCGGCGCAAGGCGCTGGCCGAGTTCTACGCGATGCTCAAGCACGACGGCGTATTGATCATCGACCAGCGAAATTACGACGCCATTCTGGACAACGGGTTCTCCTCGAAGCACACGTATTATTACGCTGGCGAGGACGTCTCCGCGGAGCCGGATTACATCGATGAGGGCCTGGCCCGGTTCAAGTATACGTTCCCGGACCAGTCTGAATTCTTCCTGAACATGTATCCGCTGCGGAAGAACTACGTGCGGCGGCTGATGCGCGAGGTCGGTTTCCAGCGGATCGACACCTACGGTGACTTCCAGGAGACCTACCACGACGCCGAACCGGACTTCTTCATTCACGTCGCCGAGAAGAAGTACCGCCCGGACGAGGAATTGTCCGATGTGTACTCCACCGCGGTGCACACCGCGCGCGACTACTACAACTCCGAGGACGCGGACAACTTCTACTACCACGTCTGGGGCGGCAACGACATTCACATCGGGATTTACCAGACGCCGGACGAGGACATCGACGCCGCCTCGCGGCGCACCGTCGCGCAGATGGCCGGGAAGGTCGAGATCACCCCGGACACCAAGATCCTGGACATCGGTTCCGGCTACGGAGGCGCGGCGCGCTACCTGGCCGAGACCTACGGCTGCAAGGTGTCCTGCCTGAACCTCAGCGAGGTCGAGAACGCCCGCAACGCCGAGTTCAACCGGGCCGCCGGGTTGGACGAGCTCATCGAGGTCAAGGACGGTTCCTTCGAGGACATCCCGTTCCAGGACAACGCCTTCGACATCGTCTGGTCGCAGGACGCGATCCTGCACAGCGGCGACCGGGAGCGGGTTCTGGAAGAGGTGACCCGGGTGCTCAAGCGCGGTGGCTCCTTCCTCTTCACCGACCCGATGGCGGCCGACGACGCCCGGGTCCAGGACCTGGGACCGATTCTGGCCAGGCTCAACCTGGACACCATGGGCTCTCCCGGCTTCTACCGCCGCGAGCTGGCCCGGCTCGGCCTGCAGAACTTCGAGTTCGAGGAGCTGACCGAGTACCTGTGCACGCACTACGCGCGGGTGCTCGAAGTGCTGGAGAGCCAGGAGGCGGAGTTGGCGGACCGGATCAGCGACGAGTACCGGACCAAGATGAAGACCGGGCTGCAGAACTGGGTCGCCGGGGGCAAGGCGGGCAACTTGGCCTGGGGAATCATCCACGCTCGGGCCTGAGGCCCCGGGGGCAAGAAAACGCCAACTACCGTACGCAAGGATCATTGCCGCATCAGCTGTGAGGTGAGGAGCAGTCGTGAGTGAGATCAACCGCAGGTTGTTCACCAGTGAGTCGGTGACCGAGGGACACCCGGACAAGATCTGCGATGCGATCAGCGACGCGGTGCTGGACGCGTTGTTGACCCAGGACCCGCGCTCGCGGGTCGCGGTGGAGACCATGGTGACCACCGGCCAGGTGCACGTGGCCGGTGAGGTCACCACGGCCGCCTATGCGGACATCCCGACCATCGTGCGGGAGAAGATCCTGGAGATCGGTTACGACTCCTCGGCCAAGGGTTTCGACGGTGCCTCCTGCGGTGTGAACGTGGCGATCGGGTCGCAGTCGCCGGACATCGCGC